>WYBK01000245.1 GCA_011525905.1 Acidobacteriota bacterium | reverse complement strand
GGGGTCGTCGCGCAGGTGGAGACGGGCGCGCGCCAGCCGGACGCCCTCGACCACCTGACCGCGCAGCGCTTCCGACTCGATGCCCGCGACCGCGCCGTCGAGCTCCGCCAGGTCGGCGCCCGCTGCATCGAGATCGCCGGCCGCCAGGTGCATCTCGGCGCGCGCCCAGAGCGAGGTCGCCAGGTAGTAGGCGTTGCCGGAAGCGCGATCGGCTTCGATCGCCGCAGAGACGAAACGGGCCGCCGTCCGGTAGAAGCGGGCGATGTGCAGGTCGCGGGAGGCGTAGAGGCGGGCGACCGTGAGCCCTTCCCTGTCGCCCGCGAGCGCGAGCAGCTCGAGCGCGCGGGTGCGGTGGCGCCACCCCTCCGCAGTCTCCCCCAGGCTCGCGAGGTGCGAGGCGAGCGAGCCCTCGAGGAAGCCTTCGTGCCCCGGCTCCCGCGCTCGCGCATAGAGCTCGATCGCGCCGCGGTACGCGGCCAGGGTGCGGGCGGAATCCCCGAGATAGGCGGCCGAGAGGCCACGCAGCCAGAGGACGCGGGCGCGCAGCAGCGGCGCGCCCACCTCGTTCGCCACGAGCTCGAGCGAGTCGAGCAGGGGGTGCAGGCGGTCGTGATCGAGCCGCTGGGCGTGGGCCTCGGCGAGCGCGGCTCGCGCCAGCAGGGCGAGCGACGCATCGTGGCGCTCGAGCTCGCTCGCCGCGCGCTCGAGCCGCTCCTGAGCGCGTTCTGGCCGGCTGTCGCGCAGCAACCGCCGCCCCTCGTCGTAGGCGCGCAGCGCGCTGGCGAGAGCGGGCCGCGTCCGCTCGTCGACGCGCGCGAGAGCGGCCGGCAGCCCCGGGTCCAGCGCGTCGCTCTGCGTCGCGTGGAGAGCGGCCGCGATGGCCGCGAGGAAGCGCTCCTGCCGCGCGCGGGCGCCGTCGTTGGCGGTGAGCACGGCTTCAGCCCACTCGGCGAGCCCAGGACCCTCGAGGTAGAGCCGCCAGCGACGGGGATCCTCGTCGACGGCGCGAGCGACGGCCTCCGAGCCGTTCGCGATGCGGGCGCGCGTCTCGGCGACGACGGCGCGGAAGTCGATGGGCCCAGCCGACTGCGCCTCCCGCGCGAGACCGAGTCGAGCGAGCGCGAGGTCGCGATTCCATTCGACCTCGGGGCCGGAAGGGAGCGCCGCGAGGCGCTCGAATGCGCGGACCGGGGCGAACGGTTCGCCCCCGCCGCCGACCGCCAGCAGCTCGGTGACCGCCAGGTCGTTCACGATTCCGGGATCGCGATCGCCCGCCGCTTCGGCCTCGGCGAGCCGCTCGAGCGCCTGCGTGATCCGGCCCTCGCAGAGCAGGAGGAGGCCGAGGTCGGCGAGCGATCGCCGGTCGCCGCGGGCCGCGCGTCGGTCGAGCTCGCGCACGAGCCCGCGAAGTCGAGGCGCCTCGCCGGCCAGGAGAGGTCGATGCGCTCTCGAGGGCGGAATCCCGGCCCATCGGGGCTCGCCCGGCAGGCAGCGCGCGAGGAAGGGCAGCGCAGGCCGAGCCGCGGCAGCGTCCGCAGGCGACGGTGAGCGAGGAGGACCGGAGCCGCGGCGCCGCTCGAGCTCCCCGACCCGCCGGCCGGCGAGCTCGGCGGCTCCGAGTCCGGCGACCAGGAGCGCCGCCGCGCCCAGCCAGCGGCCGCCCCTCACCGGCGCCTCGAAATCGGCGGGCGATCGCGGGGCAGCGGGCCGCGGCTCTCGCGCGCGGAGGGGGCGCCGTCTCGGGTCATGGACGCGAACGAGCGCGCAGCTTACACCGCCATCGTCGGCGAAGTGGAGCACGCCCGTTTCGACGGACTCGGCGCCGGTCCTCCGCTTGACAGCGCTCGTCGCCGCCGCTACGTTCGTCTCCCCGCTCGCCCGGGAAGGGAGGACGCGATGAGCCCGCAGGCCACGATCCGGTCGTACCTGATCTTCACCGGCACCGGGCCCATCCTGGTGCTCTCGACCTACCCGGAGCTGACCGACGCCCGCTTGGTCGAGAAGCTCGCCTACAAGGGGATCTCGAAGTTCATCGCCTACGAGGTCGCGCTGGCGGCCGTGCGGGAGCGCTACGCGCTGGCCTTCGACGGCGTGGCGCGCGATCTCGACGAGGTCGAGGACATCCGGGTGCTCGATTTCAACGGGCACCAGATCATGACCAACTTCTCGCTCGACGAGCTCGGCGAACCGATCAAGTTCGGAGGTTGACGGCGCCGAGCAGCGCGCGGACCGTCTCGAGCGGCAGCCCGACGACGTTGGTGAAGCTCCCCTCGACGCAGGTGGCGAACGCCGCGCCGCTCCCCTGGATGGCGTAGGCGCCCGCCTTGTCGAGCGGCTCGCCGCTCGCGACGTAGGCGGCGATTTCCGCCCGGTCGAGCGCCCGGAAGGCGACCCGCGTCCGCGTGGCGCGGGCGCGCTCGACCCGCCGGCCCGGGCTCGCGGCGACCGTCGCGACCCCGGTCCAGACCTCGTGCTCGCGGCCGGCGAGGCGGGAGAGCATCCACTCCGCCTCCGCCGGTCCGGAGGGCTTGCCCAGGATCTCGTCGCCGAGCGCGACCACGGTGTCGGCGCCGAGCGCCAGCTCGCCCTCGCGGGCCGCCGCGCGCGCCTTCTCGAGCGCGAGGCGGATCACCAGGGGCTCCGGCTTCTCGCCGGGCAGCGGCCGCTCGTCGGCGTCGATCGGCCTCACCTCGAAGCGCACCCCGAGGCCGGCCAGCAGCTCCCGCCGCCGCGGTGAGCCCGAGGCGAGGACGAGCCGCAGCGGCGAGCTCACGGGTAGTAGCCGCGAATCGTCCGCGCCTCGGCCCCGGCTCGGCGGAGCTCGACTTCGATCTCGCGGAAGGAGCTCCCTTCGCTGCGCGGCGACTGGTAGGCGATCAGGTATTGCGCGCGCAGCTCGCGTTCGATCGACGTGTAGACGCGCTCGAGCTCGTTGACCCGCTCGATGTAGAACGAGCGTCCGCCGGTCTCGCGCGCCAGTTGGTCGAGCGCCAGGCGGCCCTCGGGCGGATTGGTCGGCACGCCCAGCCCGATCGCGTAGATCGCCACGCCGGTGCGGCGCGCGTAGTCGAGCGTGTCGGCGAAGCCGAGCCGGCTGCCGGAGTCGAAGCCGTCGGAGAGCAGCACGATCGCCCGCTGGCCGCGAATGCCGCTGAAGTAGTGGAGCGCGAAGGCGACCGCGTCGTGCAGGCGCGTGTCGCCCCGCGCCTCGAGCCCGGCGAGCGCGCCGGCGAGCACGTCGAGCCGCCCGGTGAAGCGGGCGGCGAGCCGGACGTCGTCGGAGAAGATGACCACCGCCGCGCGGTCGCGCGGCGTCAGGACCCGCTCGAAGAAGACGTAGGCCGCCTTCTCGGCCTCCCAGAGCTCCTCCGCCATCGAGGCGGAGACGTCGATCAGCACGCCGGCGTGGATCGGGCGCCCCTCGACCCGCTCGAAACGACGGATCTCCATCGGCTCGCCCTCCTCGCGCACCTCGACCTCTGCGAGCGCCAGATCGTCGATCGGGCGGCCGCGCCGATCGAGCGCGCTGGCGTAGATCTCGACCAGGTCGACGTCGAGCGCCTCGCCCGGGATGCCGCTGCCGAGCAGCCGCACGTCCTCGGCGGCGCCACCCCCCTCGAGGTAGGCGATGGCGCGCACCCAGTCGGCGCGGCCGGCGGCCGGCGCCTGGAGGGTCAGCGACCAGGGTGGCTGGAAGAGCACCGCGGCGCGATGCTCGCCCAGGTGGAGCTCGACCCGCTCGATCCGCTCCCCCTCCGGGGCCTCGACGACGGCGCGCACCGGCACGCGGTCGGTCGCCAACGGCGCGACGGCGGGCTCGACCAGGCGGAGCGAGAAGCGGTGCGGTCCGCCGTTGACCACGACGAGATCCCGCGCCAGCTCGCGTCCGCGCGCGTCGATCGCCACCGCCTCGACGCGATGGGGGCGCGGCGCGGCACCGAAGTCGAACTCGACCTCGTAGGGGGGGCGGGTCTTGGCGAGCAACGGCCGACCGTCGAGGCGGAACGCCACGCGCGCGACCCCCTCGCCGCGCAGCTCGGCGGCGATCCGGTGGCGACCGGTCACCAGGCGGTCGAGCGGCGCACGCAGGCGCAACGCGACGCCCCCTCCCTCCGCGCTCTCGACCTCGCGCTCGGCCGCCGGACCTCCAGGAGGGAAGGGGACGTCGAGCGGCCGCTCGTCGCGCAGCTCGGCCCCGGTGGTGAGATCCACCAGGCGGAGCGCGATCAGGTAGTTGCCCGCCGGCAGCAGGCGCTCGAAGCGCAGCGGCACCGGCGGCGAGCCGGGGCCGGGCGTGCGCAGCGGATCGAGGCGGTAACGGAAGGATTCGACCAGGCTGCTCCCTTGGACGACCTCCCCCTCGAGGCGGTAGGCGAGCTCGCCGTCGCCGGGCGGAAGGACGACCAGGGTCCCTTCGACCACGGTGCGGCCGCCGCGGCCGCCGGGAAATGCGTACTCGATCGAGGCGGCGAGCGCCGCCGTCGATCCGCCGGCCGGCGTCTCGGTGAGCAGGTCCCGTGCCCAGACGGGATCGGGTCGAAACAGGGCGCCGTGCCGGCGTGCGAGCTCCTCCCAGTCGGCGGCCAGCGAGAAGGCGGCGGCGAGGTCCTGGGCGCGCGGACAGCCGTCGAGCGCGGGGAGCGGGGCCGAGGGATCCGCGCCGCCGTCGAGCGCGATCGCGGCCGCGCCCTCGGCGGGCCGCCAGAGCCGGAACGCCTCGTCGTCCCGCTCGGCGGCGAGGAAGACCAGGGCGAAGCTCTCGCGGATCCGGTCGGCGCTGTCGTAGATCCAGATCTCGCCCGGGCGGAGGCGGCCGGGGCAGTCGAGCGCCAGCCGCGCCCGGGGGCGGCCGGCGAGCAGGAGGACCGGGGCGCGCGCGTCTTCGAGCGTCCCGAACTGCTCGAGGGCCTCCGGCATCCGCTCGCGCCAGCGCACCTCGAGCTCGTTGACTGGAGTCTCCGGAAAGGGATCGCGGCTCGCCCAGAAGCGGCGCTCGAAGGCGGCGCGCCGGTAGTCGCGGCCGAGCGCCAGGTAGATCGCGCGCTCCTCGTCGGAGAGCAACGGCCCGGCGACCGCGAGGAAATCGGTCGCCGGCGCCGCGCCGTCGGACTCGGCGGCGACCGCCGCCGTGGCGAGGGCGAGCGCGAACGGGAGGAGGAGGACGGGGAGCGGCGTCATCGGGCCGGCGCGATCCTACCCCGCGGCGCTTCGCCCGCCGCGCGACGCGCTGGTAGGCTGCCGCGGCCGTGTCGCTCCTCCTGCTCCGCCGCGATCGCGAGCTCTACCGCGCAGCGCCCGAGTTCCGCTACCTCGCCAGCTGGCTCGAGGCCGAGGCGCGGGCGGCCTTCGGCGCGATCGAGGTCGCGTCGCTCGAGCCGGGCGCGCTCGGCGGCGCGGCGCGCGCCGCGGTCGACGCCGTGCTCCTCGTCGAAGACGACCTGCTGGCGACGCGCGTCACGTTGGGCGCGCTCGCCGCCGCGCTCGACGCCGGGGCGCCCTGGGCGGCGCCGCGGACGCTGACCGAGGCCCGCAACCACCTGGGCGCGGGCGCGCCGGTCTACACCCTGCGCGGCTTCGAGCGGCTCGAGCGCGCGGCGCTCGCCGACGCCGAGTCGCTGGCCGGCGCTCCGCCCCGGGGGCTGCCGGTCTCGCTCTGGCTCCCAGCGTCGCTCGCCGCCGTCTGCGGCGGCGACCCGCGCGGCTGGCTCGAGGCCGGCGCGCCGGCCGCGGGGGGCGTGGCGACCGGTCTCTGTCACCAGTTCATCCCTTACTACGGCGAAGCGCGCGACGACGTGCTGCCGCTGCTGCCCGAGGGGCTCGGCGAGGTGCTCGAGATCGGCTGCGGCGACGGCACGACCGGCGCGTTGCTCGAGCGCCGTTACGGCTGCCGGGTCACCGGCGTCGAGCTGAACCCGCACGCCGCGACCGCCGCGGCGCGCCGCATCCACCGGGTGCTCGCGGGCGACGTCGAGAGGCTCGAGCTCGGCGGGCGCTTCGACCTGGTGCTGGCGCTCGAGCTGTTCGAGCACCTGACCGACCAGGAGGGCTTCCTCGCCCGGATGCGGCCTCTGCTCGGCGCCGACGGCACGCTGCTGCTCTCGGTGCCCAACGTCGGCCATGGCGCGATCGTCGAGGATCTGATCGCCGGCCGCTGGGACTACCTGCCGATCGGGCTGCTCTGCTACACGCACTACCGCTTCTTCACGCGCGCGACGCTCGCCGCCTGGTTCGAGCGCTGCGGTTACACGCGCGTGCGCTTCGTGCCGCAGCGGACCGAGCCGCCCGAGCGCCTGCTCGCCGCGCTCGACGGCAGCGGCCTGGAGGTCGATCCCGAGAGCCTGGCGACGCGCGGCTTCTACGTGCTGGCGCAGCCCTGACGCGCACGACGCGCCTCAGGGGTAGTAGCCGCGCATGGTCTTGGCTTCGAGGCCGGAGCCGGCGACCTGGAGATCGACGGTACGGAAACGCAGGTCCTTCGAGGTGTTGGTCGACTGATAGGCGATCAAGTAGCGCGAGCGCAGCTCGCGCTGGATCTCGCCGTAGATCGCCGAAAGCTCCTCGACCTCCTTGAGGAAGAAGCTGCGGCCGCCGGTCTCCTCGGCCAGCTTCTTGAGGACGTTGCGCGTCTCGAGCTCGGTGCGGCCGATGCCGAGGCCGATGGTGTAGATCGCCACCCCGGCGCGCCGGGCGAAGTCGAGCGTCTGGTCGAAGCTGAAGCGGCTGTTCTCGTCCTTGCCATCGGAGAGCAGGACGATGGCGCGCTGACCCTTGACGCCGTTGAAGTAGAAGAGCGAGAAGACCACCGCGTCGTAGAGCGAGGTGCCGCGCTCGGCCTTGAGCCCGGCGAGCCCGCCGGCCAGCTCGTCGATCCGATTGGTCAGCTTGACCGCGAGCGTCGGACGGTCGTTGAAGGGGATCAGGCCGGCGCGGTCCTTCGGCTGGATCGCGTCGCGGAAGAGCTGCAGGGCGGCCGAACGCGCCTGGTCGATATTGGGCTCCATCGAGGCCGAGACGTCGAGCAGCACCGCGACGTGGATCGGCAGGTTCTCGACCTTCTCGAAACGGGTGATCGACTGCGGCACGCCGTCCTCGACCACCGAGAAGGCGTCGCGCCCGAGGTCGCCGACCGGGCGATTCTGGCGGTCGAGGACCGTGGCGAACAGCTCGACGAACTGGACGTCGAGCTCCTCGAGGTTCTCCGGCGCGTTGACGAACACCAGGTCCTCGGTCGAGTTGCCGTCGACCTGGTAGGCGACCGCGCGGACGTAGGCGATCGCCTCGTCGGGAGGCAACACGATGGGCTGGGTGAACGGCTCCTGGTAGAGCGTCGCGACCAGAGTCTCGTTCAGGTAGAACTCGACGCGCTCGAGCGAGGCGCCCTCCGGCACCTCGACCTGCGCCTCGGCGCGCAGGCTCTCGCGGTAGCGCTTCCCCCGCCGCGGCTCGACCAGGCGGATGCCGAAACGATGGCTGCTGGCATTGACCAGGATCTCGTCCGAGGCGATCTCCGCGCCCGCCGCGTCGAAGCCGGTCGCGGCCAGCGTCCGGGTGCGCGGCACCTGGCCGAGGTCGAGCTCGACCGAGTAGGGGGGCCGGTTCTTGCGCAGCACCGGCTGGCCGTCGAGCGCGAAGAGCACCTCGCGAATGGCGTCGCCGGTGGTCAGGGTGTCGAAGCGCACGAAGCCCGACTGCATGTCGCCGCGCGGCGCCACGATCTCCAACGTGTTCTCGAGCGTCGAGAGCGCCGCGTTGGCCTCGGCGAGCAGCCGGGCGCTCTCCTCGTCGGCCGGAGGCGGCAGCTCGGCTTCCGCGACCGGCACCTCGATCGGGTGCTCGGCGCGGAAGTACTGCTGGCCGTTCAAGTCCTCGACCTTGACGATCAGCGTGTACTCGCCCGGCCGCAGGAAGCGCTCGAAGACCAGCGGGATCCGCTCGGAGGTCACCTCCGAGGCCGGCAGGTCGAACTTGTAGCGGAAGCTGTCGAACAGCCGGCGGCCGCGCAGGACCTCGCCGTTGAGCACGAAGTTGTAGGAGCGCGCCCCGGCGAGCTCGGCGACCCCGGCGACCGCGGCGGGCACCGCGACCGTGGCCTGGACGACCGTGCGCGCCTGACGCCGGCCGGGGAAGTCGATGGTCAGCACCGCGTCGAGCTCGGCGGCGGCCTCGGGCAGGTCGGTCGAATAGGAGTTGAAGGTCGAGACCCACTCGCGCGACGGCCCCTCGATCGGCTTCTCGGCTCGCCCGACCAGGATCGAGTAGTCGATCTGGCCGCGGTTCAGGACCGACGCGATGGCGGCGCCGAAGTTGTCGTTGCGCAGGCAGCGGCTGGCGATCTCGCCGATCAGCGCCTGGTTCGAGGCGCCCGGGAAGGGCGCCTGCATGAGCGCGGCGACCCCCTCGATCGGCCACCAGAGGCGGAACTTGCCCTGGCCGAAGCGCTGGTAGAAGACCAGCACCAGGACTTCGGGCACCCGCTCGGTCGGCGGGTAGATCCAGATCTCGGTCGGCCAGAGCAACACGCCGCACTGGTCGGCGAGGATCGCCGCCGGCGCGCCGTTGAGCAGGTAGAAGCGGGCGCGCTCCTCGTCGAGCGAACCGAACTGCTGCTTGGCCTCCGCGACCCGCGTCTCCCAGGACTCGCGCAGCTCGTTGCGCGCCGTGTCGGGGTAGGGGTCGCGCACCTGCCAGAAGCGATCGATGAAGGCGTCGCGCTGGTAGTCCTTCTCGAGCGCGAGGAAGGCGGCGCGCTCTTCCTTGGTGAGGATCGGGGCGACCTCGATCAGCCATTGGCGGTAGGCCTCGGGCAGGTCCTTCTCGGCGGCCGCCTGCAGCGGCGCGGCGGCGAGCAGCAGAGCGAGCGCGAGCAGGAGCGCGAGCGGGCAACGGTGCGGGGATCGGAGCGGAGTCGGGAGCGGCGCCATCCGAACCGAGCATTGCAGATCCGGTGCCGGGTGGGGAGGGACTTTCCGCCCCCCGGCCCCCCCCCGCGGTCGCGGAAGGGAGCGCGAGGTTAGGATCGGCCCGCGATGGGCGCCTACTTCGACCAGAACGCCACGACGCCGCTCGACGAGCGCGTGCGCGCGGCGATGCTCCCCTGGCTCGGCGAGCGCTGGGGCAACGCCGCTTCGGCGCACCGCTTCGGCCAGGCGGCGCGCGAGGCGGTCGAGGCGGCGCGCGAGGAGGTGGCGCGGCTGATCGGCGCCGGCTCGCCGGCCGAGATCGTCTTCACCGGCTCGGGCACCGAGGCGAACAACGCCGTCGTCTACGCCGCGCTGGCGAGGGCGGGCGGCCGGGGGCGCGTGGTCCTCTCCGGGCTCGAGCACCCCTCGGTGCCCGGCCCGCTCGCGACCCCGTGGGGCGCGGGAGTCGAGGGCGTGCGCGTCGATCCGGAGCCGAGCGGCGTGGTCGCGGCGGAACGCTTCGCCGCCGCGCTCGAGCCGGGGGCCGCGGTCGCGGCCTTGATGCTGGCGAGCAACGAGGTCGGCACGATCCAGCCGGTCGCGACGGTTGCCGCGGCCTGCCGGGAGCGGGGCGTCCCCCTGCTCTGCGACGCCGTCCAGGCTGCCGGCAAGATCCCCGTCTCGGTTCAAATCCTTGGAGCGGATTACGTGACGATCGGTGCGCACAAGTTCCACGGGCCCCTGGGCGCCGCGGCCCTCTGGGTCCGGCCCGGGGCGCCCTTCGCGCCGCTGCTGGTCGGCGGCGCCCAGGAGCGCCGCTTCCGCGCTTCGACGGTCAACGTGGCGGCGGTGGTCGGCTTCGGCGCCGCCTGCCGGCTGGCGCGCGAGGAGCTCGCCGAGCGCGCGCTCCGGCTCGCGGCGCTGCGCGATCGCTTCGAGGCGGGGCTGGCGACGACCGCTCCGGGTGCGGTGGTGCACGGCGCCGGCGCGCCGCGCCTGCCGCACACGTCGAGCGTCGCCTTCCCCGGCGTCGTCCAGCAGGAGCTGATGATCCGCCTCGACCTCGAGGGCTATGCCGTGTCGATCGGCTCGGCTTGCGCCTCGGGCCGGGTCGACCCGTCGCCGGCGCTGCTCCGGATGGGGATTCCCGACGAGCTCGCCCTCGGGACGATCCGGGTCTCCTTCGGCCTGACCAACCGGGCGGAGGAGGTCGACGCCTTCCTGCCGATCCTCGGACGGGCGGTGGCGTCGCTGCGCGCCGCGGGCTCGGCGGCGGGTGTGCGGTGAGCGGGGCGGGCGCCGGGGGGCGCGGACCGATCGCGGTGGCGATGAGCGGCGGCCTCGACTCCTCGGTCGCCGCGCTGCTGCTGGCGCGCGCGGGCGAGCCGGTCTTCGGCCTGTCGATGCTCCTCTGGGAGGGCTCCGGGCGCGCCGCCCCGGGCCGCTGCTGCGGTGCGCTCGACCTGGGCGACGCGCGGCGCGTCGCGGCGCAGGCGGGGATCGCCCACCACACGCTGACGATGGAGCGGGAGTTTCGCGAGCGCGTCGTCGATCCGTTCGTCGAGGAGTACCTGACGGGCCGCACCCCCTCCCCCTGCGTGCGCTGCAATACCTTCGTCAAGTTCGATCTGCTGCTCGACCGGGCTCGTCGACTGGGCGCCGAGCGGCTGGCGACCGGGCACTACGCGCGCATCGTCGACGGCGACGCGGGGCCGGAGCTGCACGCCGCCGCGGACGCCGCCAAGGACCAGAGCTACTTCCTCTTCGAGCTCACGCGGGAGAGGCTCGGCCGGCTGCTCTTTCCGCTCGGCGAACGGACCAAGGGCGAGGTGCGCGAGATCGCGCGCGCCGCCGGGCTGCCGGTCGCCGAGAAGGGGGAGAGCATGGAGGTCTGCTTCGTCGAGGGGACGGTGCGCGACCTGGTCGAGAGCGAGGCGCGCGCCCGCCCCGAGCGCTTCGGCGCGGCCGAGCTCGGCCGGCCGTCCCGGCTGGTCGACTCGGCGGGCACCGACCTCGGCCGGGGCGAGCCCTACTATCGCTACACCGTCGGCCAGCGGCGCGGACTGGGCGTGGCGGCGGGGGAGCGGCGTTACGTCCTCGAGGTGCTGCCGGCGACCGGCACGGTGGTCGTCGGTCCGGGAGAGGACCTCGCCGCTCCGGGCCTCGCCGGCGAGCGGCTCCACTGGGTCGGCGAGCCCGAGGAGGAGGTGACGGTGCGCATCCGCTCCCGCCACCCGGGGGTGGCCGCGCGAGTGCGGCCGCGCCCGGGCGGCCGCGTCGAGGTCGAGTTCGCCGAGCCGCAGCGCGGGGTGGCGCCGGGGCAGGCGGCGGTCTTCTACCGGGGCACGCGCGTCGTCGGAGGGTGTTGGATCACGGGACGGCTCGGACCGGGCGGGGCGCGCCGTCCGGCGAGCGGATCCGCGGGGGGGAGGGGATGAGAGAGAGAGGGCGGGACCGGAGGGGAATCGCAGCGCTGGCCGCCGTGGCCGCGCTGGCGCTCCTCGCGGGCGGCTGCGAGGAGCTGGTCAACTTCGGCAAGAGCCCGCAGGACCTGACGCGCGAGCGGGTCGAGTTCATCCTCGAGACGATTCGCACGCAGGGCGGGACGTCGAGTGACGATCTCCAGGCGGCGATCTGCCGCTGGTGGAACGACAAGATCTACCTGAAGGATCTCGGCGAGCTCGAGCGGGCGATGGACGGCTTCGAGGCCTGGCAGCGCGAGGCGGGGATCTACCCGCGCCTGCAGAAGTGGGAGATCGTCGAGATCCGGCCGGAGGAGGAGGGCTCGACCACCATGCTGGTGCTGACCAAGATCAACGGCGGCTACCGCTGGATGATCGTGCCCAAGGGCGCGACGATCTCCTGGGCGCCGAGCGAATGAGCGGCCGGCGGCCCGTGCGCTCGCTGGCGGTGGCGCTCCTCCTGCTGCCGCTCGCCGCCGGGGCGCAGGAGCGCCCCGAGTGGCGGGAGTGGAACCGGCCGGTCGAGCCCTTCCGGATCTTCGGCCCGCTCTTCTACGTCGGCGCGAGCGACATCGCGGCCTACGCCTTCGTCACGCCCGAGGGCGTGATCCTGCTCGACGGCGGCTTTCCCGAGACCGCGCCGCAGATCGAGGCGAACCTGAAGACGATCGGCAGCTCGATCGAGGCGGTGAAGATCCTGCTCAACAGCCACTCGCACTTCGACCATGCCGGAGGGCTGGCCGAGCTCAAGGCGAAGAGCGGCGCGCAGCTGCTCGCGAGCGCCGCCGACGCGCCGCAGCTCGAGGCGGGGGGGCGGGGGGACTTCGCCTGGGGGGACCAGGGCCTCTTTCCGCCGGTCCGCGTCGACCGCCGAATCGCCGACCGGGAGAGCGTCACGCTCGGCGGCGTGACCTTGACCGCGCAGCTCACTCCCGGACACACGAAGGGGTGCACCACCTGGACGGCGACGCTCGAGGAGGGCGGGGCGACCCGGGAAGCGGTCTTCGTCTGCTCGACCAGCGTGCCCGATCCGGAGGCCTACCGGCTCGCCGGCAATCCGGCCTACCCGCGGATCGCCGAGGACTACCAGGCGACCTTCGAGCGGCTCCGCTCGCTCCCCTGTGACCTCTTCCTCGCCGCGCACGGCTCCTTCTTCGGCTTGGAGGAGAAGGCGGAGCGCCTGCGGAAGGGTATGGGCATGACCCACCCCTTCGTCGATCCGGAGGGGTACCGCCGCTACGTCGAGCGCTCGGAGGCGCGCTTTCGCGAGCTGCTCGGGGCGGCGCGCGCCTCTGCTTCGGCGGCGCCGACCACGACGACGAACTCGCCGAGCAGCGACGGCCGCCCGGCGAGCTCGACTTCGAGCTCCGACAGCCGCCCGTAGAGCAGCTCCTCGTGGAGCTTGGTCAGCTCGCGCCCGATCGCGGCGCGGCGGTCGCCGAGCTCCGCCCGCAAGTCGGCGAGCGAGGCGAGCAGGCGGTGGGGCGACTCGAAGAAGACCAGGGTGTGGCCGGCGGCGCCCAGGGCGCGGAAGAAGCTCTTCCGCTTGCCGCTCTTGGGCGGCGGGAAGCCGGCGAAGGTGAAGGGGTAGGGAGGGAGGCCCGAAGCGACCAGCGCCGCGAGGATCGCCGAGGGCCCCGGCACCGGCTCGACGCGGTGGCCCGCCTCGAGAGCCGCGCGCACCAGCGGGAAGCCGGGGTCGGAGAGCAGCGGCGTGCCGGCGTCGGAGACCACGGCGACGCTCTGGCCTTCGTCGAGCGCGGCGAGGATGCGCGGCAGCCGCGCCCGCTCGTTGTGCTCGTGCAGCGAGAGCAGCGGCTTGGCGAGCCCGAGGTGCGCGAGCAGCCGCCCGGTGCGCCGCGTGTCCTCGCAGGCGACCAGATCCGCCTCCCCGAGCGCCCGCGCCGCCCGCGGCGACAGGTCCTCGAGATTCCCGATCGGCGTCGAGACCAGCAGCAATCGCCCGGGCATCGG
>WYBK01000244.1 GCA_011525905.1 Acidobacteriota bacterium | reverse complement strand
GTGACCCGCTCCTTGCCCGGGCCCCGGAAGCGGGGCAGGAAACTCGCCACCGTCGCGTCCAGATCGAGACGCTCCTCGTCGACCAGGATCATCGCCGCCGTCGTCGTCGCGACCACCTTGGTGAGGCTCGCGAGGTCGTAGATCGTGTCTTTCTCGACGGGAGCGGCACCCGGGTCGTAGGTGAGGTGGCCGTAGGCCCGCAGGTGCGCGAGTCGTCCCGCTCGGCCGACCGCGAGCACGGCGCCGGGGAAGGCTCCCTCGGCGACGAAGCCCTCGAGCAGGCGATCGACCTCCGCGAGGCCGGCCGGGCGGAAGCCCGCGCTCTCGGGCGAGCCGTTCTCCAGGACGAGCGGCCGGCTCAGTCGCTCGAGGCCGTGCCCGACCGGATAGAGGCCGGGCAGCGTGACCGGCAGGCGGCCGGCGATCGGCCGCTCCCCGAGCAGCGCGGCGATCGCCGCCCGCTGGCTCGAGCTCTCCGCGCCGTAGGCGCACAGGTAGGCGTCGACCTCGGGAAACTGGCCGAGCAGGTAGGGGTTGCCATAGGAGACGACGACGACCGGCGGTCCGACCGCGGCGAGCCGTTCGAGCAGCGCGGCCTGACTCTCGTCCATCGCCACGCTCCCCTTCGAGGAGGTGACGCGCACGAAGGCCGAGACCAGCACGTGCGTGAAAGCCGCGGCCTGGCGGACGATCTCGTCGGCCGTCGCATCGCCGATCGCCGGGCCGAGCCGGCGGGTGGTGACGACCAGCGCGCGCGCCGCGAGCTCGCGCTCGGGGATGCCGCGGATCTGGCCGTTGAGCTCGTCGCTCGAGAGCACCAGATGGAGCAGGCGCAGGGGCTCCTCGACCGCCAGCGGCACGACTCCCTCCGGATCGTGGACCAGGGTGATCGAGCGCGCCGCGATCTCTTCGGCGCGCCGCACGTCTTCGGGATCGCCGATGCGCGCTCGGCCGCCGCGCGGGTCGGTCGTCCGGCGCTGGTGCAGACCGAGGCGGGCCTTGGTCGCCAGGACGCGGGCGGCCGCCTGGTCGAGGCGCGCGGCCGGCAGCACCCCTTCTTCCACCGCCCGCACCAGCGCCTGGACGACCACCCGGGGATCGGCCGGGAGCAGCAGTACGTCGGCGCCGGCCGCCACCGCCTCGATCGCCGCCTCCCCCGCCCAGACGCCGCCGACACCGCGCATCTCCATCGCATCGGTCGCGATCAGGCCGTCGAAGCCGAGCTCGTCGCGCAGAAGCTCGGTGACGATCGCGCGCGAGAGCGTCGCCGGCCGGCCCGCCGGATCGAGCGCCGGCACCTTCAGGTGGCCGACCATCACCGAATCGACGCCCGCCGCGATCGCCGCCCGGAAGGGCGCGAGCTCGATCCGGTCGAGCCGCGCCCGCTCGCCGCCGATGGTCGGCAGCTCGAGGTGGCTGTCGACGTCGGTGTCGCCATGTCCGGGAAAGTGCTTGGCCGAGGTGAGCACCCCCGCCGAGGCCGCGCCGCGCACGAACTCGGCGACCAGGGAGGAGACCAGCTCGGGCTCCTCGCCGAAGGAGCGGAGATTGATGATCGGGTTGGCCGGGTCGCTGTTGACGTCGGCGACTGGCGCCAGCGCCCAGTGGATGCCGAGGGCGCGCGCCTCGCGGCCGGTCAGCTCGCCGGCGAAGCGCGCGGCCTCGAGCGAGCGGGTGGCGCCGATCGCCATGGCTCCCGGCAGCGGCGTCGTGCCCGAATCGACGCGGAAGGCGAGACTGCGCTCGAGGTCGGCCGAGACCAGCAGCGGCAGGTTCGCGGCGCCCTGCAGCCGCTCGAGCAGGGGTGGCACGCTGTCGAGCTCCGAGCGGAAGAGGACGATGCCGCCGACGCCCAACTCGCCCACCTGCTCGAGCAGCCCGGCGAGCTCGGCCGACTGCGGGTGGAGCGGCAGCCCGTAGGCGCGCACCATCACCAGCTGCGCGGCCCGGCCGGCGCGGTCGAGACTGGCGAGGGCCTTCTCGGCCCATCGCCGCTCGGTCGACGGCAACGTCGCGAAGATCGCCGCCGGGGAATCGGGAGCGGGCGCGGCTGCGGCCGGCACGAGCGCCGCGCCGCAAGCCGCCAGCAGCGCCAGCGGACGCGCGCACGTGGGCCAGTGCTTCCGCCGGCTCATTTCGCGGCTCCCGCGCGCGCCGCGACGCGCCGCTGCGAGCGCGACCAGAGGGCGCGGATCGCCCAGGCCGCTCCGAGCGCGACCGAAGCGAGCAGCAGCGCGCGTCCCCGCTCGCCGTAGAGCGCGCTGCCGGCGGCGAAGAGCGCCGCGTAGACCGCGGCGCAGCCGAGCGCCATGCAGGCGATGCCGACTGGCAGCTCCGCGAGCCCCTCGGGCAGCGGCTCGCCGGCGGCCGCGGCCTCTCGTCGGACCCGCGCCCAACCCGGCCCGCCGGGGCGCGTCGCCCGGTAGAAGGCGCGCAGCGTCGCCTCGTCGGTCGGCCTCGACAGGAACGCGGTGGCGATCCAGGCCGCGCTGGTCAGGGCGACGCCGATCGTCAGCTGCCGCCACTCCTCGAGCGGCGCGCCGTAGAGCCGCGGATGGACCAGTTGGAAGTAGACCGCGATCAGAAAGGAGACGCTCATCGCCACCAGCTCGCTCGCCGCATTGACCCGCCACCAGAACCAGCGCAGCAGGAAGAGCAGCCCGGTGCCGGCGCCGATCTGGAGCATGATCTGGAAGGCCTGCAGGGCGTTCGAGAGCAGCAGCGAGATCGCTCCGGCGGCAGCCATCAGGCCGACCGTCGCCCAGCGCCCGAAGCGCACCAGCTCGCGCTCCGTCGCCTGCGGCGCGACGAAGCGCCGGTAGAGGTCGTGCACCAGGTAGGAGGCGCCCCAGTTCAGGTGGGTCGAGATCGTCGACATGTAGGCCGCGGCGAGCGAGGCGACCACCAGGCCGAGCAGCCCGGCCGGCAGGAAGGTGAGCATCGCCGGATAGGCGAGGTCGTGCCCGACGACCCGCGCCTCGACGCCGGGGAAGGCGGCGCGCAGCGAGTCGAGATCGGGAAAGACGACCAGCGAGCAGAGCGCCACCAGGATCCAGGGCCAGGGGCGCAGCGCGTAGTGGGCGACGTTGAACAGCAGCGTCGCCCCCTGGGCGTGCCCCTCGCTGCGCGCCGCCAGCATTCGCTGCGCGACGTAGCCGCCACCGCCCGGCTCCGAGCCCGGATACCAGACGCTCCACCACTGCACGGCGAGCGGGATCACGAAGACGCCGAGCGCCAGCGCCGGATCTGCGGCGAAGTCGGGCACGAAGTCGAGCCGCGCGGCGACGTTCGGATGGGCGAGCAGGCCGGCGAGACCGCCCACCTCGGGCCGGTCGAGCGCGTAGAGCGCCGCGGCGATCGAGCCGGCCATGGCGACCACGAAGAGCAGGAAGTCGGTGATCAGCACTCCGGTCAGGCCGCCGAGCATCGAGTAGAGGACCGTGACCGTGCCGGCCACCAGCACCGCCTCGACCGGCGAGACGCCGAGCAGCACGCCGCCGATCTTGATCGCGGCGAGCGTCACCGAGGCCATGATCATGACGTTGAAGAAGGCGCCGAGGTAGACCGCGCGAAAGCCGCGCAGGAAGCGCGCGAGCCGGCCCGAGTAGCGCAGCTCGTAGAAGCCGACGTCGGTCTCCACCCCCGACCGGCGCCAGAGCCGCGCGTAGACGAAAGTGGTCAGCATGCCGGTCAGCAGGAACGCCCACCAGACCCAATTGCCCGCCACGCCCCGCGTGCGCACGATGTCGGTGACCAGGTTCGGGGTGTCGGTCGAGAAAGTGGTGGCGACCATCGAGACGCCGAGCAGCCACCAGGGCATCTGCCGTCCCGACAGGAAGAACTCCCCGGCGCTCGAGCCGGCGCGCCGCGCCAGCGCAACGCCGACGGCGAGCGAGATCGCCAGGAAGCTCGCGACGACCAGCCAGTCGACGGTGGCGAGATGCATGCGGCTTGGCCTCCTCTCGGCTCTCCCTGCGCGACCCGCGCGAGTCTACCGCCCGCGGCGGCGGCCGCCGGCCGGGATCCTCTCGCGCGGCTGCGATAACCTCGCCCGCCGATGGAGATCCTGCCCCGATGAGCGTGCGCCGAGCCCTCTCTCCGCTGCTGCTCGCCACCGTGCTGACCGCGCTGGCCGCCTGCCGGAGCGCCCCATCCCCGCCTCCCGCGCCGGCCGCCGCAGCACTCCACGAGGTCGTCCTGCGCGGCGGCACGATCTACGACGGCTCCGGCGGCGCGCCCTTCGTCGGCGATGTGGCGATCGACGGCGACCGGATCGCGGCGCTCGGCGATCTCGACGGCGCCCGCGGCCGGACCGAGATCGACGTCGCCGGCCTCGCCGTGGCGCCCGGCTTCGTCAACATGCTCAGCTGGGCCGACGAGTCCCTGCTGGTCGACGGCCGCTCGCTCTCCGATCTCCACCAGGGCGTGACCCTCGAAGTCTTCGGGGAAGGCTGGTCGATGGGGCCGCTGAATGCGGCGATGCGCGCCGAGCTGCTCGAGCGGCAGCAGGACTACCGCTACGAGGTCGCCTGGACGTCGCTCGGCGAGTACCTCGAGCACCTCGAGCGGCACGGCGTGTCGACCAATGTCGCCTCTTTCGTCGGCGCCGGGACGGTGAGGATCCACGAGCTCGGCTACGAGGACCGGGCGCCGACCGCCGAGGAGCTCGCGCGCATGCGCGACTTGGTGCGCGCCGCGATGCTCGAGGGGGCTCTCGGAGTCGGCTCCTCGCTGCCCTACATCCCGGCGACCTTCGCGACCACCGACGAGCTGGTCGCCCTCGCCGAGGTCGCGGCGCAGTTCGACGGGCTCTACATCTCGCACATCCGGGGCGAGGGAGAACGGCTGCTCGAATCGATCGACGAGTTCCTCGAGATCGTGCGGCGCGCGAGGGTGCGCGGCGAGATCTACCACCTCAAGGCCTCGGGCCGGGAGAACTGGGGCAAGCTCGAGCAGGCGATCGCCAGAATCGCGGCGGCGCGCGCCGCGGGGCTCGCGGTCACCGCCGACGTCTACCCCTATCCCGCGAGCTCGACCGGGCTGACCTACGTCCTGCCCGCCTGGGTGCAGGAGGGGGGACACGAGGCGCTGGTCGCGCGCCTGCGCGACCCGGAGACGCGCGCGCGCGTGCTGCCGGAGATGGAGATGATCCCGCCGGAGGACATCCTGCTGGTCGAGTTCCGCAATCCGGCGCTGCGCGGCCTGACCGGCAAGACGCTCGCCGAAGTCGCGGCGCTGCGCGGTACCTCGCCCGAGGTCACCGCGCTCGACCTGATCGTCGAGGACGACAGCCGGATCGGCACGGTGCGCTTCACGATGAGCGAGGAGAACGTGCGGCGCAAGCTCACGCTCCCTTGGGTGTCGATCTGCTCGGATTCGGAGTCGATGGCTCCCGAGCCCCCCTTCACCCTCTCCCAACCCCACCCGCGCGCCTACGGCAGCTTCGCCCGCGTGCTCGGCAAGTACGTGCGCGAGGAGGGTCTGCTGACTCTCCAAGAGGCGGTGCGCCGCATGACCTCCCTGCCCGCGGCGAACCTGCGGCTGGACCGCCGTGGAGCGCTGGTTCCGGGGCATTTCGCCGACCTCGTCGTCTTCGACCCGGAGACCGTCGCCGACCGGGCGACCTTCGAGGCGCCGCATCGGCTGGCGGTCGGCGTCATCCACGTCTACGTCAACGGCGTCGCGGCGATCCGCGACGGCGTCCACACCGGCGCCCGACCGGGGCGGGTCGTGCGCGGCCCGGGCTGGCGCGGAGCTCGCCCATGAGGAACGTCGAGAGTCCACTCGGGCGCGGAGCCGGCCTGCTCGGCCTCCTCGTCCTGCTGCTCCCGGCCGCCGCCCCGGCGCTCCCGGCCGCCGGCGACTTGGCGCGAGCGCCGAAGGTGGCCGAGGCGATCACCCTCTTCTCGGTCTGGGCCGAGGAGCAGCTCGCCTACCATGGGCGGCCAGGCCTGGCGATCGCGGTGGTGCACCGCGACGGACCGGTCTGGTCGGCGGGCTTCGGCGTCGCCGACCTCGAGACGCGGATGCCGGTGACGCCGGCGACGCCTTTCCGGATCGGCTCGGTCTCCAAGCTCTTCACCGCGACCGCGGTCCTGAAGCTGCGCGACGCGGGACGGCTGCGCCTCGACGACCCGGTGGTCCGCCACCTCCCCTGGTTCCGCGTCGACGCGCCCTCGGAGGTCGTCCGCGCGCTCACCGTCGAGCATCTGCTGACGCACACCTCGGGGCTGCCGCGCGAGGGGGCCTTCCCCTACTGGACGACGCACCACTTCCCGACCCTCGAGGAGCTGCGCGCGGCGCTGCCGCGACAGCGCCTCGACCCGCCGCCGGGCGACAGCTACCGCTACTCGAACCTCGGCCTCGCCCTGCTCGGCGATGTCGTCGCCGCCGCCTCCGGCCTGAGCTGGGCGGAGTACGTCGAGCGGGAGATCCTCGCCCCGCTCGGCATGGCGGAAAGCGCCGCGGCGCCCTCGCCGAAGCAGGTGGCGCGCCTGGCGCGCGCTTACACCCGCCGCTTCCCGGACGGCTCGCGACGGCTCCTCGAGTACTACGAGACCGGTGCCATCGCGCCCGCCGCGGCGGTGGTTTCCACCGTCGAGGATCTGGCGCGCTTCGCCGCCTTCCATCTGGGCGGCGGCGGCGCGAGCGCCGAGGGCGTGCTCTCGGCCGCGACCCGCGCCGAGATGCGGCGCCCGCACTTCGTCTACCCGAGCTGGAGCGGCGGGCGCGGGCTCGGCTTCGCCCTGGCGCGGCGCGACGCGACGACCTTCGTGACGCACGGCGGGTGGATCGGCGGGCATCGCGCCGACTTCCTGCTCGACCCGGAGCGCGGGATCGCCGTCGTCGCGCTGACCAACGCCGACGACGCCAGCCCCGGCCTGTTCAGCCGCAAGGCGCACGACCTGATCGGCCGCGCGGCGGCCGCGGCGGCCGCGCCGCCGCCCCCCCCGGCGCGCCCGTTCGACCCGGCCTGGGAGCGCTATTTCGGCGTCTACACCGACCCCTGGGGTTGGGAGCACCAGGTCCTGCGTCTCGGCGACGACCTGGTGATCTACGGGCACAACTACCCGCCCGACGACGATCCCGACAGCGCGATCGTGCGCCTGACGCCGACCGCGACGCCGCACGCCTTCACGATGTCGGACGGTGAGCCGCTGGTCTTCGAGGTGGACGAGGCAGGCCGCGTCCAGCGCGTCCGGCGCCGCTACGAGTACCTGGCGCCGGTCGACTAGCGTCCGGCGGCGGCGAAGAGGAGCAGCGCGTCGCCGTTGGCGCGCTCCCCCTCCCGGTCGCTCGGCCGGGAGACCAGCTCGCCGCCGACCACCATGGCGGTCGAGCCGCCGCCGTCGAGATTGACCGCGTCGACCGCGCCGAGCGCGGCGAGCAGCGCCGTCAGCTCGGGCAGCGACATGCCGACGCTCGACTCGGGACGCCGCCCCTCGACGGCGACCAGGAGCAGCGTGCCGTCGGCGCGCGCCGCGGCCGCCGTACGCGGGTGCCGCGCCAGAGCGAAGACCCGCGAGATCGATTCGAGCTCGGGACGCCCGACCACGGCGCCGCCAGCGAGCAGCAGCGGCCCGGCGCTGACGATCGAGTGCGCGCGCTCCCAACCGCCCCCCGGATCGCCGCGGCGCGGCTCGAGCCGCAGCTCGAGCGCGACCGGCTCTTCGGCGCGCAGCTCGACGCCGTCCTCCTCGATCCGCTCCGGGCCGAGCGAGAGGACGAAGCCGCGCTCCGGAACTCGCGCCCCGCCGAGACCGCGGCGCACCTCGACGATCTTCCCCGCAACCACCACCGCCTCGATGCCGCCCGGGCCGGTGAGCGTCGAGCGGTGGAACTCGGGCGTGTAGAGGATCGCCTCGCCCGCTTCCCGGTGCCGGTCGATGCCGTCGAGCTCGATCTGGTCGCCGCTCGCGAGCGTCGCCGTGGCGCACCAGGTGGGCCGGCCGAAGATCGCGCGCGTCCGTCCGTTCTCCTCGACGAAACCGACGCTCCCCCGCCCCCGGTCGGGTTCCGAATGGAGCCGCCCGGAGATCACGAGGCTGCCGGTGGCCTCGCCGGCCAGCGCCCCGGCGACCCGGTAGAAACCGCCGTTGACCGCCGCGAGCGCGCCGCGGCGATGCGCCAGCTCGCCGGTTCGCTCGAGGCCGAAGCTGGCGTCCCGGGCGTGCGCCGCTCGCACCCGGATCGACTCCGGGTCGGCCTCGAGCAGATGGACGACCCAGGGGCCACGCGGGCTCGCGAGGTCCTGCCCGCTCTCGACCACCGCCGCCGCGTCCCCGAGCGCGCTCGCCGCCAGCGCCGCGCGGGCGCGCTCCGCCGAGGCTCGATCCGGGAAGCCGACGACGCGAACCTCGTAGCGCCCCGAGCCGTAGACCACGCTCGGCATGAACCCGGCGCGCTCTACCTGCGCCAGGATCCGATCGGCCTGCGCTTGCGAAGTCGAAGCGCCGACGACCAGGTCGAGCCGCCCCCCCCGCTGGACCTCGCCCCGCTCGAGCCTCGAGTAGCGCAGGCCAGGAGCCACCTCCCGCCGGCTCGCGATCTCCCACTCCGCCGGAGCCTCGGCGCGCGCCATCGCGGCGCCGGCCAACAGGACGAGCCCGAGCGCGAGGGTTCGCGGAGATCTCGGCAACGGCGTCATTCGGTCTCCCTCCAAGTCATCGCCGAGCCCGATGCTACGTCTCTCGCAAGAGTGCCGTGCGAACGGTCAAGGGACCAGGTAGCCCCAAGGCGAGGCGAGCCAGCGGCTCCAGGAGAAGGGACGCCGGTCGCGCTCGAGCTCGACGACGTGCCGCCCCGCCTCCAACTCGACCGCCGGATAGGCGTAGTCGACCTGGAAGCTCGGCGCTTCGACCCCGTCGACGCGGACGATCCAGCGGGCGCGCAACGTCTCCTGGACCACCAGCCAGCCCCCTCCGGAGGCCACGCTCGCCTCGATACGGATCCGATCGGGTTCGGAGGCAAAGGCCTCGACGCTGCCGCCACTCCCGCGCCGCGTTTCGCCGCCGACCACCAGCGCGGTGCGCGTCGGATCGAAAGAGGGCTCGAGGATCCGCCGCAGCGCCCGGTCGACCGGGCCGGCCGGTTCGAGCTCCTCGACCACGAAAGCGAGCGGCGGCGGCTGCGCGGCCGGCGCCGCGAGGCGCACCAGCGAGCTGCCCGCCTGCGGCTCGAGCGGAAACCCGAGGGCCACGAGGCGCCCGCGCAGCGCCTCATCCGGATCGGCCAAGAAGAGCGGCGCGCCGCGAGCGAGCGCGCGATCGTCGGGCGGCAGCCGGAGCGGCGCGCTGCCCGCCAGGTGCCGCGCCACCGGCCCGAGCAGGAAGGGAGCGTCGAGCGCCGCCTCCGGGACGACGAGCACGCCGACCCCGGGTGAACCGGGCGGCTGCGCGCGCAGCAGCTCGAAGGTCAGGCCCCGATCATGGCCGAGGACGATCAGCGCCGAGCCGCGCGGCGTCCCGGCGAGCGCCGCGAGCGTCGCGACCTCCCGCGCGCGCGCCGCCTCGGAGGGCTCGACCGGGGCGGAGGCGAGCAGCGGCAGCAGGGCGAGACCGGGCATCGCCAGCGCCGGCAACGCCCGCCCCAGCCTGCGCGCGAGCGCCTCCGCGAGACGCTCCACGAGAATCGCCGCCGCGAGCGCAAGCGCCACGAAGGGCGCGAGCAGGTAGGCCTCGAGGTCGGGCACGTCGTAGAGCAGCAGGAAGAGCGCCGACGCGACCAGAAAGGCGACGAGCGCCCGGCGCGCCGCACCACGCGCCCA
This sequence comes from Acidobacteriota bacterium, assembly GCA_011525905.1. GTDB lineage: Bacteria > Acidobacteriota > Thermoanaerobaculia > Multivoradales > JAGPDF01 > JACTMI01. The sequence continues at coordinate 10,141 of WYBK01000244.1, read as the reverse complement.
GTAGAGCCCGCCGAGCCCGGCGGGAAGCAGCCACCAGCCCCCGGAGAGCGCCTGCGCGGCGAACCAGGGAATGCGATGCGACAACAGCTCGGCGGGACCCGAGCGCGCCAAGTGCCCCTTGAACGGCCCCCCCGTCGCGACGTCGGCGAGCTGCGCCGCGCTGTGCGCGCGCGATTCGAGGTAAGTGACCCTTTCGGCGTAGCTGCGTTCCACCAGGTAGAGGTAGGGCAGCGTCGCGAGCAGCAGCGCGCCGCCCAGCGTCGCCAGCCGCCGGACCCGAGAGCCGGGCAGCGGGCGCCCGGCGAGCGCCGCGGCGAAAGCCGGCAGCAGGCAGACCGCCGTCGCATGGTGGGCGAGGGCGGCCCCGGTCGCGAGGGTCGCGACGACGAGCGGCATCCCCCGACCGGAGCTCGCGTGCGCGGCGAGCCCGCCGAGCACGACCGCGACCAGGAGCAGGTGCAGCGGGTAGACCTCGGCGACCGCCGCCGCGCCGCGCACCGCCGGCGCCGCCCCGAAGGCGAGCGCGGCCGCGAGCGCCACGCTCGGACGCGCGCCGAGCGCGCGCGCGGCCGCGCCGACGGCGGCGACGGTGAGCGCGGTCAGCAGCGCCGAGAGCGAGTTGGTCGCCTCCGGCCAGCTCCGATCCGGCGCCAGCCGCGCGGCGGCGTGCGAGAGCAGGGTGTGCAACGGGTAGCCGGTCGGGTGCGCCGTGCCGAGCGCCGGCCCGACCAGCTGAAACTTCGCCACGTCCCCCTGCCCGGCGAAGGCAGTGACCGAAGGCAGGTAGAGGAGCAGACAGAGAGCGAGCGCGCCGCCGAGCGGGAGCCAGCGGGCCGCGTGATCGGCCATGCGCCTCAGCGCCGCCCGAAACGGCGTTCGAGGTCGGCGTCGGTCATCGTCAGCACGACCGGCCGTCCGTGCGGGCAGGCGTAGGGGTTCTCGGCGCGAAAGAGCTCCGAGACGAGCGCCTCCGCCTTGTCGGGCGAGAGCGGATGGTGGATCTTGATCGCGCCGCGGCAGGCTTGGCTCGCCGCGAGCCCGTCGAGGAGACGGGTTCCCAGGTTCTCGGCGGTCGCCGATCGATCGGTGGCGAGCTCGGCCAGCAGCGCGCGCGCTTCCTCCGGCCCGAGCTCCGCGGGCGCCGCCGCGAGCGCCAGGCTACCGCCGGAGAGCTCCGCGATCTCGAACCCGAGCTCGCCGAGTGCCGATTCGAGCTCGAGCAGGCGGAGCCGCTCGGCGGCGGAGAGCTCGAGCAGGAGGGGCTCGACCAGGCGCTGGCTCGAGGGCAGGCGTGCCACGAAGGCACGGCGGAGCCGCTCGTAGAGGATCCGCTCGTGCGCGACGTGCTGGTCGATCAGGTAGAGACCGTCCGGCCCTTCGAGCAGCAGCAGCGACCCCTTGTACTGGCCGAGCAGGCGGAAGGGACGAACCTCGCCGCGTCGGCCGGAGAGCGGCACCGGCGCGCGCTCCGGCGGAGCGTAGAGCGGCAGGGCGAGCCGCAGCGCCTCGGCCGTCCGCGCCGCGGGAGCGGCGCCGGGCTCGGCGATCTCCTCCCAGCGCACTCCCCCTCCGCCGCTGCCGCCGAGTCCCTCCCAGGCGAGCCGCTCGGGCGCCGCCGGCACGGCGGGCGGCGCGAGCGGCGCCGCCTCCTCGCCGCGCGCCGCGCCGAGCGCCACCCGCAGCAGCGTGCCGAGACGCCCGGCCAGCGAAGAGTCGCGGAAGCGCACCTCCGCTTTCTGCGGATGGACGTTGACGTCGACCTGGTCGGCGGGCAGCTCGAGGAACAGGAAGAGCGAGGGGAACTCGTCGCTGCGCCACTCCTCGCGCACCGCGCGGTAGAAGGTGGCGAGCAGCGTCCGATCGCGTACCAGCCGGCGGTTGACGAAGACGAAGAGCCGGCGGCCGCGCGCCGTCGCCGGCGAGCCGACCAGGCCCCAGGTACCGGGCAGCAGTTGGTCGGCGGCCGTTGCCGGGATCTCGACCAGCTCGCCGGCCAGCTCGCGGCCGAAGACCTGCGCAACCCGTTCCCGCAGCGCCCGCTCGCCCCCCTCGCCCGGCGCCGTGGCCAGCAGCGTGCGCCCCTCGTGCCGCAGCAAGAAGGCGAGCTCCGGCCGCGCCAGCGCGTAGCCTTCGGCGACCTCGAGGCAGCGGCGCAACTCGGTCTCGCGCGACTTCAGGAAGCGGCGTCGTGCCGGAACGTTCCAGAACAGCGACTCGACGTCGATCGTCGTGCCGCGCGCCCGGGGAGCCGGCTCGGCGGCGAGCACCCGCCCCCCTTCGATGCGCACGCGAGTCCCTTCGCCGGCCGTCTCGGCGGTCAGCAGCTCGACGCGCGCGACGGCGGCGATGGTCGCCAGCGCCTCGCCGCGGAAGCCGAGCGTGGCGATTCGCTCGAGGTCGTCGAAGCCCGCGATCTTGGAGGTGGCGTGGCGGTCGAAGGCGAGCAGGGCGTCGTCGCGGTCCATTCCCGAGCCGTCGTCGGCGACGCGAACGCGCTGGCGCCCGCCCCCCTCGAGATCGATCTCGAGACGGGTCGCGCCGGCGTCGATCGAATTCTCGACCAGCTCCTTGAGCACCGAGGCGGGGCGCTCGACCACCTCGCCGGCGGCGATCTGGCCGATCAGGGCGTCGGAGAGCAGGCGGATGCGCGACACGACCGAGAGTCTACCGGGGATGCCTGCGCTCCACGGCGGCGGCGCTCGAGCCTCTGCTATCGTGACTCGAGGATGAGCTCGGCGGCTCCGCCACTCGAATTGGTCGTGCGCCCGACGTTGACGCTGCCCGCGCCGCGCCTGGGCGAGCGGCTCGGCTGCGCGGTCACGCTGATCGTCGAGACCTTCCAGCACACCGGCAGCTTCAAGTTCCGCGCCGCCTACTCGGTGGCGCACTCGGTGCCGCACCCCCGCCTGCTCGCCGCCTCCTCGGGCAACTTCGGCCAGGCGCTCGCCTACGCCTGCCGCAGGCTCGGCAAGGGGTGCACGATCGTCATGCCCGAGACGTCGGCACGGGTCAAGATCGCCGCGGTCGAGAGTCACGGCGCCCGCGTCGACCGGGTCGATACGAGCGTCAAGAGCCGCGCGGCGCGCGTCGCCGAGCTCGCCGCGGAGGACCCCGAGGCCTACGTCGCCAGCGCCTACGACGACCCGTTGGTGATCGCCGGCAACGCCACCCTCGGCCGCGAGATCGCCGGCGCCGGCGACTTCGACGACGTCGTCGTGCCGGTCGGCGGCGGCGGGCTCTCCGCGGGCATCGCCGTCGGCCTGGCGGATCGCCGCGCCCGCGCCCGGCTCTGGGGCGCCGAGCCCCGCCTGGCCAACGACGCGGCCCGCTCGCTCGCCGCGGGCGAGATCGTGGCCAACGAGCGCGAACCAGCGACGCTCGCCGACGGCGCCCGCACCCTGTCGCTCGGCCGGCACAACTGGACCATCCTGCGCGACGCGCTCGCCGGGATCGTCGAGGTCGAGGAGGCCGACATCGCCGAGGGCGTGCGCCGTCTCTTCCTCGACGTCAACCTGAAGTCGGAGCCGACCGGCGCGCTGGGCGTCGGCGCCCTGCTCGCCGAGCCGGAGCGCTTCCGCGGCCGCTGGGTCGCCTGCGTCGTCTCCGGCGGCAACGTCGACCCCGGCGTCTATCGCGACCTGCTGACCGAGGCGAGCTGACCGCAACCTGGTGCGGGGTGCCGCCTCAGGGCGGTGGCAGCGGACGCCACCGCCCCGAGCGGGGGTCGACCCGGTAGACCGGGTGGCGGGCCGGACCGGGCAGCTGCTCGGGCCCCCGACGGTCGAACAGCCCCGCCAGACCGAAACCGGCGGCGAAGCCACCAACGTGCGCCCACCAGGCGACACCTCCCGCGTCGGGCGCCGCGCCGGCCGACGCGGCGCCGCTCACGAGCTGGCTGACGAACCAGAGGCCGAGGTAGAGGATCGCCGGCAGGTGGACGAACAGCGGGTAGAAGAGGATCGGGACGAGCGTCAGCACGCGGGCGTGCGGGTACCAGCGCAGGTACGCGCCGAGCACGCCGGCGATCGCGCCCGAGGCGCCGATCGTGGGGATCGTCGAGGCGGGGTTGGTGATCGCGTGGACGAGTCCGGCGAGCAGCCCGCAGGCGAGGTAGAAGAGCGGGAAGCGCAGCCGCCCCATGCGATCCTCGACGTTGTCGCCGAAGATCCAGAGCGACCACATGTTCGAGGCCACGTGCAGCAGCCCGCCGTGCAGGAACATGCTGGTGACGAAGGGCCAAAGCCCCTGCGACGGAAACCCGACCTGCGCCGCCCAGCCCGGCACCAGGTAACGCGCCGGGACGATGCCGAAGAGGTAGAAGAGCTGGCGCTCGCCCTCCTCCGGCAGCGTCGTCTGCCAGAGGAAGACGAGGACGTTGGCGGCGAGCAGCACCCAGGTCACCAGCGGCAGCCGGCGGCTCGGGACGTCGTCGCGCAACGGAAACATGGCGGGCGGATTCCATCACAGCGGCGCCGCGCGCGCGGGTAGGATCCCGGCCCGTGACCGCCGCCACTCGCGCCCGCGGCGCCGTCCTGACGGCGGCGCTGCTCTTCTCGACCGGCGGCGCCGCGATCAAGGGGACGACGCTCTCCGCCTTCGAGGTCGCCGGGCTCCGTTCCGCGGTGGCGGCGCTCGCCCTGGCGCTGGCGCTGCCGGCCGCGCGGCGCGGCTTCGGGCGCGACCTGCTCCCCGCCGCCATCGCCTACGCCACCACCCTGGTCTGCTTCGTCACCGCGACCAAATGGACCACCGCCGCCGCCGCGATCTTCCTGCAGTCGACGGCGCCGCTCTGGGTTCTGCTGCTCTCCCCCTGGCTGCTCCACGAGCCGATCCGCCGCCGCGACCTACCCTTCCTCGCGACGGTCGGCGCCGGTCTCGCGCTCGTCTTCTGGGGGTCGCGTGACCCGGCGGCCACCGCGCCCCACCCGGTCGCCGGCAACGCGGTGGCGCTCGCCTCGGGGCTCGCCTATGCCCTGCTCATGATCGGCATGCGCCGGTTGGCGATCGCCGACCCCGGCCGGGACCGGTCGCTCGCCGCGACCCTGCTCGGCAACCTGCTCGCCTTCGGTGCCTGCGCCCCGCTGTTCGGCTCGCTCCCCGATCGGGCGACGCCGGGCGACGTCGCCGCCCTGCTCTACCTCGGCGTCGTCCAGATCGGCCTCGCTTACTGGTTCTTCGCGCGCGGCCTGCGTCAGCTCGCGGCGCTCGAGGTCTCCCTGCTCGTGCTGCTCGAGCCGGTGCTCAATCCGCTCTGGACCTGGTGGCTCCATGGCGAGCGCCCCGGAGCGCTGGCGCTCGCCGGCGGCGCCGTCCTGCTCGGGGCGATCGTGGTGCGCACGCTGCTCGACCGGCCCGCACGCGCGCCGGCGCTCGGCTGAGGAGCGCGCTGGAGAGCGCGCCCGACAGCCGCAAGGCGCGCTGCTAGGATCCCGGCCCGATGCTCCCCGGGACCGCTCACCGAAGCCCTCGCTCCTCGCCCTCGGCGCTTGGCAGACTCTGGCGCCTCCCCCTCGCGCTCCTGCTGTTCGCCGCCGGCCTCTCCTGCGCCACGGCGCCCACCGCGCCGCCGGAGCGTCCGGCGCTACCCGCGACGGCAGCGCCCGGCCCGGTCGCGCCGCGCGACCTGCTCGAGCTGCCGATCCTCGCCGAGCTCGAGCTCTCCCGACTGGGCGAGCGCGCGATCTACGCCCTGCTCGTGCCCGACCGGGCGCGCGACGGCTACCGCTCCGAGCTCTGGCAGCTCGACCTCGAGAGCGGCCGCTCGACCCGCTTTTCGGCCGCCGGCGAGTCGGCTCGCCATCCCCGATTCGCGCCGGACGGGCGCGAGATCGCCTGGCTCGCCGACCACGACGACGGGACCGATCTGCGCGTCGCGCCCTGGCCGCGGGGGCGGGCGCGGACCCTGCTCACTGTCGCCGAGGGGATCGCCGCCTTCGACTGGTCGCCCGACGGGCGCTCTTTCGTCCTGGTGCGCGACGATCCCACCCCCGCCGACGAGGCCGAATGGGCGCCCCGCCACGTCACCCGGACGCTGGCGCAGGCGGACGGCGAGGGGCTGCTCGGCGAGCGCCGCACGCATCTCTGGCGAGTCGACCGCGATCCGCTGACGACGGTGCCGATCACATCGGGTCCCTACGACGACGCCTCGCCCGCCTGGTCGCCCGACGGGCGCTGGATCGCCTTCGTCTCGAACCGCAACGCCGATCCGGACGCCACCGACGACACCGACCTCTTCCTGGTTCGGCCCGACGGATCGGAGCTGCGTCGGCTGTCGAGCGGCGCCGGCCCCGACTCCGAGCCGGTCTGGTCGCATCGGGGGGACCGGCTCGCCTACCTCTCGATCCGCCGGCCGAACGACTACTACCAGCCGCAACGCCTCGCGCTGATCGCCCCGGACGGCAGCCCCCCGGTCGACCGCACCGGAGCTCTCGACGCCTGGGTCGCCTCGGACGCGCTGGCGGCCGGCGCCGGCGCGGCGCGTCCGATCTGGCGCGCCGGCGACGCCGAGCTGATCCTGCCGTTCGAGCGGCGCGGCGCCACCTGGATCGGCGCCGTGCCGGCCGCTTCCGAGGCCTCGGTGCGCGAGCTCGCCGGCGGCCGCCGGGTCCACGGCCTGGTGCGGCCGCTGCCCGACGGCGGCTTCGTCGCCTCGGTCACCGAGCCGACGCGCCCGCCCGAGCTCTACCGCTTCGCCGCCGACCCGGCCGCGCCACCTCGCCAGCTCACCCGCATCTACGAGAGCTGGCGCGCCGCGCGGCGGCTGGTCGAGCCCGAGAAGCTGGTCGCGGTCAACGGCGACGGCGACGAGGTCGAGGCCTGGCTCTATCCGCCGCTCGACCGCGTTCCAGGAGAGCGCTATCCGCTGATCCTCTACATCCACGGCGGCCCGCAGGGGTTCGACGGCGACTACTTCGACTTCGATCTCGAGAACCAGCTCTTCCCCGCCCGCGGCTGGGGGGTGCTGCGCGTCAACTACCGGGGCTCGACCTCCTACGGCGAGGCCTTCTCGCGCGCGCTCTGGGGCGACTGGCACCGGCGCGAGCACGACGATCTGATGGCGTCGCTCGATCGGGCGATCGCGACGCACGACTGGATCGATCCGGAGCGGCTCGGCATCGGCGGCTGGTCCTACGGCGGCATCCTGACCCTCTGGGCGGTCGGCCACACCGACCGTTTCGCGGTCGGCGTGCCGGAGCGCTTCTCCTTCGACTACCTCTCCGCCTTCGGCGAGGACCAATGGTTCGTCTGGTATCTCTCCGAGCTCGGCAGCCCGTTCGAGAACGAGGAGCTCTACCGCCGGCTCTCGCCGGGGACCTACCTGCGGAACACCAAGACGCCGCTCTACCTGATCGCCAACGAGGACGACCGCAATTGCCCGCTGCCGCAGGTGCTGCAGGCCTATCAGCGCCTCAAGCTCATGGGCCAGGCGACCGAGCTCGTGGTCTACCCGGGCGAGCCCCACTCGATGACGCGTCCGTCGCACCTGATCGACCGCCTGGAGCGCCTGATCGGCTGGTACGGCCGCCACCTCGACCGCTGACCCACGCCTCCGCGCGACGCCCCGCGCCGCGCCATCGGGCCTCGGCGGCCTGCCGACGCGCCTCGGCCGATCGGAGGATCTCGAGTCAGCCCGGCCGCTGCAGGCGGGCTTCGAGCTCGCGGCCGGCGCGCGCGGCGCGCGCGGCCTCGGCGGCGCGGCCGCGCCGGTTGAACAGGTCGGCGAGCACGTAGTGGCCGAGCGGCGAGAAGGGGCCCTCGGGCTCGAGCTCGAGCGCGCGCTGCGCCTCGCGCTCGGCGGCGTCGAGATCCCCCGTGGCGAGCAGCGCGCGCGCCAGGAAGAACCGCGCCAGATGCATCCCCTCGTCGACCTCGAGCACCCGCCGATAGCTCGCGAGCGCCGCCGCCGGGTCGCCCCCCCGGTCGAGCAGCCGGCCGAGGTTGAAGTGCGCCTTGGCCGTCTCGGGATAGAGCTCGAGCTCCCGCTGGTAGGCGGCCGCGGCCTCGGCCGCGCGCCCCTCGGTCTCGAAGAGCAGCGCCCGGTTGTAGTGGGCCCACTTCGCCTTCGCGTCGATCGCCAGCGCGCGGTCGAGCGCCGCGTGGGAGCCGGTGAAGTCGCGCGCGCGGAACGCCGCCACGGCGAGCCCGACCTCGGCGCGCGCGGTGCGCGGCTCGGCGGCGAGCGTCGCGCGGAAGGCCTCGACCGCCTCGTCGTCGCGGCCGGCGTCGAGCAGCACCTGCGCCAGGCGATAGCGGATCTGCGCGTTGCCGGGGTCGCTCTCGAGGTGCTTGCGGTATCCGAGGACCGCCTCGTCGATCCGGCCGCGGGCGACGAAGGTGTCGGCCAGGCCGATCGTCGCCCAGTCGTGGTCGGGCTTGAGCTCGAGCGTCTTGCGGTAGCGCTCGGCGGCCTCCTCCCACTCGCGCAGGCGGAAGTAGACGTTGCCGAGGGTGAACCAGGCATCGATCACCTCGGGCGCCTCCGCCAGGATCGCCTCGAGCACCGGAACGGCGCGCGCCGGCTCCTCCCCCTTGGCGAGGGCGCGCGCGCGGCTGATGCGGCCGTAGACCCCGAGACGGTCCTTCGGATCCGGCAGGTCGCGGAACGACTTGCCCGGATCGACCGACTGGGCGCCGACGTAACCGAGCGCGGCGAGCGCGCGCAGCGTCTCTTCGTCCTCCTCGACCGGCGCCGCGCCGGCGGCGAGCGGCTCGACGGTCGCCTCGAGCGCCTCGAGCGCGTCCCGCAGGTCGCGCACCGTACGCCTCTCCCGCTCGACCAGCGAGGTCAGCTGGCGCGGGTCGGCGGCCAGGTCGTAGAGCTCGGCGCGCGGCGCCTCGACGAACTGCCAGCGCTCGGTGTGGATCGCGCGCAGCTCCGACCAGCCGAAGTGCAGCCGGGGCAGGAAGCTCTCGCTGTAGCCGCGCGGCGGCGTCCCCGGCGGATCGGCCCGCCCCTCGAGCAGGGGCACGAAGCTGCGCCCCTGCCCCGGCTCGAGCCCCCCCGCTACGCCCGCGAGCTCCAGCAGTGACGGCGCGATGTCGGCCTGCCCCACCGGCGTCTCGACCACCCGGCCGGCGAGCTCCCGGTAGGGTCCGGCCAGGATCAGCGGAACGTGGGTCGTCGCCTCGTAGACGAAGAAGCCATGGTCCGCCTCGCCATGCTCTCCCAGGCTCTCGCCATGGTCCCCGCAAACCAGGACGAGCGTCCGCCCGGCGCGGCCGGAGCGCTCGAGGTGATCGAGCAGTCGGCCGACCAGCTCGTCGGTCCAGGCGACCTCGCCGTCGTAGGGCGCGCCCACATGGCGGCTGGCGTACGGCTCCGGCGGCGCGTAAGGCGTATGCGGGTCATAGAGGTGGACCCAAGCGAAGAAGGGCTGATCGCCGATCTCCTCGAGCCAGGCGATCGCGGCCGCGACGGTCTGGTCCCCGGGGCGCTGGATCTCGCCCAGGCTCAGGTCCTTCGCCCCCGACAGATCGAACTCGTCGAGGTAGCGCTCGAAGCCTTGGGCGATTCCCCACTTGCGGTCGAGCACGTAGGCCGAGACGAAGCCCCCGGTGCGCCGGCCGGAGGCGGCGAACGCCTCGGCGAGCGTCCGGCGCGCTTCGTCGAGGCGGAAGCCGCCGTTGTCGCGCACTCCGTGGGCACCGGGCAGCAGGCCGGTCATCAGTGTCGAATGCGCCGGCAGGGTCAGCGGCGTCACCGAGATCGCCCGGTCGAAGCGCGTGCCACGCGCGGCGAGCGCGTCGAGCCACGGCGTCGGCGGGGCTTGCCGTCCGAGCTCGCGGGCGTAGACGCCGATCCGGTCGGCGCGCGTCGTGTCGAGCGTCACCAGGAGGACGTCGAGCTCGGCGGGCTCCAGGCCGTCCGGCAGACCGCCCAGCGGCCCCCTGGCGCGGCAGGCGGCGAGGCCGGCGACGGCAAGGAGCGCGGCGGCGATCCAGATCGCCGGACGCCATCCACGAAACCGGAGCGGGTGCGCCATCGCGGGGGGCATCCTACGCGAGCCGTCCCGGCCCGGCTCCTTGCCGGCGGCCCCGGGCGGCGCTAGTCTCCTTGGCGAATCGCGTCGTCGAAGAGGTCCAGGACCGGCTGGCAAGCGCCTTGCGCCGGCACGGTCCCGAGCATCCGGGATTTCCGGCG
>WYBK01000243.1 GCA_011525905.1 Acidobacteriota bacterium | reverse complement strand
CGCTCGAGTATCGCAGGGCCTTCGTCGCCCAGCAGGATCGGTTGAGCTTCGAAGCCTCGGGCGCGCGCTTCGAGATCTCTGGCTTCACCGGTTCCGACCTCGTCGCCTATCGCGAGGAGAGCGGCGGCGGGCTCACCCGGCTCGAGGGGCTCTCGGTCTCGGCTGGTGCCGGGGGCTACGTCGCTTCGCTGCCCGGATCCGCCTCTCCGGCCACCTACCACGTCGCGCGGGTGGCGGCCCTGGCCGCGCCGGCCGCTCGCCTGGCGCGTGACACGAGCGCGCTCGCCCAGGGTCCCGCCGAGCTGCTGATCGTCGCCCACCCGAACTTCATCGACGGCCTTGCGCCCCTCGTCGCGATGCGGGAGAGCCAGGGCTACTCGGTCAAGGTGGTCGACGTCCGCGACGTCTACGCGCGCGAGAGCTTCGGCGTCGTCGATCCGGAGGCGATCCGCAGCTACACCGCCTGGGCCTACCACAACCTCGGCACCCGCTACCTGCTCCTGGTGGGCGGCGACAGCTACGACTACCGGGACTTCGCGGGCACCGGCTCGCTGAGCTTCGTGCCTTCGCCCTATGCCAAGACCGGTCCCTACATCACCTACGCTCCGGTCGATCCCTGGTACGGCGACGTCGACGGCGACCGGGTGCCGGACATCCCGGTCGGCCGCTTCCCGGTCCGCACGGCGGCGGAGCTCGACTCGGTGATCGGCAAGACGCTCGCCTACGAGACGAAGCCCTACGCCGGCACGGTGGTGCTCGCCGCCGACAGCTTCGACAGCGCGAGCGCCACCAGCTTCACCGTGATGTCGGACGCGCTCGCGGCGCCGCTCGGCGGAGACTGGAGCCTGACCAAGGCCTACGTCGATCACGACGGCGTGGCGCTCGCCAAGGGCAAGCTGGTCGGCGCGATCGACAACGGAGTGGCGCTGACGACCTACGTCGGCCACTCGGGGCCGACGCGCTGGACCTTCCAGGGGCTCCTGCAGACGCCGGACACGACGCAACTCGACAACGCTGGTGCGCCCACGGTCGTCGCCCAGTTCGGTTGCTGGGGAGCCTACGCCGTCTCGCCCGCCTACGACGGCATGGCGCACGGCTTCCTGCTCTCCGGCGATCGGGGAGCGGCGGCGGTGCTGGGCGCGACCTCGCTGACCGAGACGCACTCCGATCGCCTCATCGGTCCGCTGCTGATGGCGAACCTGGCGCGGCCGGGCTGGACGATCGGCGACGCGTTGCAGCAGGCGCGCGCCCAGATCGCCGCCAGCCGGCCCGAGCTGCTCGACGTGATCCTGGGCTTCTCCATCCTCGGAGATCCGACGCTCGCCGTCGAGCCCTGAGCGCGAGCGCAACGCCGAGCGGACGGCCCCAAAGTAGGCCGTCCGCTCGGGTCGCTCGACCCGCAGCGAAGCTCTTCCTCCGATCACCACGCTCCGTCCAGCGAGCGCTGGTAGGAGGCCGTCTGTCCGGAGCTGTCGGTGACCGTCAGGGTGACGACGAGGCCCGCCGCCGTCGCCTCCCGATAGCGGTGGCTGGCCTTCTCCCCGCTGCCGCGACGCCCGTCGCCGAAGTCCCAGGCGTAGTCGACGATGCCCCAGTCGTCCCCTGACGGGCCGCCGTCGAAGGAGCAGCGGCTGCCCGAGCAGGAGAAGCCGAAGTCGGCGGCCGGGGGGAAGTCGCTGCCGCTTCCCGCGAAGGCCGAGTAGAGGAGCAGGTTGGGCGAGCCAGGACCGGGGTCGGCGACTGCGCCCTCGGTCGCGGCGGCGCGCAGCGTGGCGACGACGTCCACGGGCATGGCGTCCGGATTCGCGCTGAGCATCAGCGCCGCGGCGCCGGCCACGTGCGGTGCGGCGGCCGAGGTGCCGGTGAAGGCGATCGCATCCGTGTCCGAGCGGATGTAGCTCGACACGACCATGCGCCCCGGAGCGAAGAGGTCGACGCAGGGCCCGTAGTTCGAGCTCGCCCAGCGCAGGTCGTTGGCCTCGACGGCGCCGACCGTGATCGCGCCGGGGACCCGCGCCGGTGAGATCCAGCAGGCGTCGTTCGTCCTGTTCCCCGCCGCGACGACGTAGGTGATGCCGCGGGCGATCGAGTTGGTGATCGCGTCGTCGAGCGGCTGCGAGTAGCCGGCATCCAGGCTCATGTTGACCACCGCGCGGGTCGGCGCGATCGGCTGCTTCTTGTTCTTGGGGAGCGGGTAGCGAGCGGTGATCCAGTCGATCGCCGTGATGATGTTGGAGATCGCGCCCTGGCCGTAGCAGTCGAGGACTCGGACCGGGTGGATCGTGGCGCCCTTCGCGACGCCGTACGTGCTGCCCGCCGCGAGGCCCGCCACTAGCGTGCCGTGACCATGGCAATCCTCGGTCCCGAGGTCGTCGGCGACGATGCTGAACGCTTCGACCGTGTCGACGCGGTTCCCGAATTCCTCGTGCGTGCTGCGGACTCCGGTATCGACGATGTAGAGGTCGACGCCCGTGCCGTCGGCCATATAGGTGTAGACATCGTCGAGCGCGGCACCGCGCTGGTCGATCCGGTCGAGACCCCAGGACGGTGTCGGCGTCTGCTCGGCCGCGATCGTCGCCCAGCCGTCCTCCGCGACGTAGGCCACGCGAGGATCGCGGGCGAGCGCCTCGGCCGCCGCGGGCGACCCCTCGAAGGTGAACCCGTCGAAGGCCATGGAGTAGAGCCGATCCGCGCGGCCGCCGTACTGCGCCGCCAGCGGGCGGGCGATCTCCCCGGACCGCTGCGGGCCGAGGGTCCGCGCGAGGTCGAAGCTGGGCGCATCGGCGCGCAGCACGACGATGTAGCGTCCCTCGATCGGGTTGCTGGCGCGGTGAATCGGTTCCGCGTGTACGGCGCTCGCGGCGAGGCTCCCGAGCGAAAGGGTCATGACCGTCGTGACGATGGCCGTGGCTCTGTGTCGGATCATTTGGTTCCCCCTGGTTGTAGACGTTTGGCTTTCCACGGCCAGCTGCTAGGGCAACCCGGGTGCCACGACCCGCGAAGGGGTCGGCGAGAGACCTAAAGAACTGATGTTGAAGGGACTTGCCCGGCCTGGGCACAGGCGCTCGGCGACCGCGATCGGGGTGGGTTCGTCCAGACTTCGGACGGGACTTCCGAGGCTCGGAAGCCTGCGTCGATCGGCTAGGCTTTCGGCGGTGAGCCCAGTGTCCCGATTCGATCCCCGGAAGGAGACTCCCAGGGCGGTCGCCGCCACTCTCTTCGTCGCGCTCGTGCTCCTGGTGCCGATCCCCGAGGTCGAGGGGGTGCCGCCCGGGCCCTGGGAGCGCTGGCTCGACGAGCTCGTCCACCTGGCTCTCTTCGCCGGGCTGGCGGTGGCTTGGCGCCGGTCGGGCGTCGCAGCGCCCTTCGGAAATCGGGGCTTACTGGCGCTCGGCGGCGCGCTGGTCGCCTACGGGGCGCTGCTCGAGTTGGCGCAGGGTGCGACCGGCTGGCGGACCGCGGAGTGGGGGGATCTCGCCGCCGACGCGCTCGGCGTGGCGCTGGTGCTCGGCTGGGCCGCGCGCCTTCAGCCGGCGGCGGCGGGGCTGCCGAGAGACGCGAGGTAGGCGCCGAGCACTTCCTTGGGGTCACCGTCGGCGACGAGCCGGCCCTGATCGATCCAGACGCAGCGCGTGCAGCCGTTCTCGACCGCGGGCGCGGAGTGCGAGACCAGGAGCACCGTCGTGCCGGCGGCGCGGTAGGCCTCGAGGCGCTTCTCGCACTTGACCGTGAAGGCCGAGTCGCCCACCCCCATGACCTCGTCGAGGATCAGCAGGTCGGGGCGCCAGCCGGTGGCGATGGCGAAGCCCAGGCGCGCGACCATGCCCGACGAGTAGGTGCGCAGGGGCGAGTCGATGAAGGCGCCGAGCTCGGCGAAGTCGACGATCTCGTCGTAGCTGCGGTCGATCTCGCGCCGCCGCCGCCCGAGCAGCAGCGCGTTCAGGTAGACGTTCTCGCGGCCGGTCAGCTCGTGGTCGAAGCCGGTGCCGAGCGCCAGGATCGGCGCGACGCTGCCGCGCACCGCGCAGCGGCCCCGGGTCGGCGGCAGCACGCCGGCGACCATCTTGAGCAGCGTCGACTTGCCGGCGCCGTTCCTGCCGACGATGCCGACGGACTCGCCCTTCGTGACGGTGAGCGAGAGATCGCGCACCGCCCAGAGCTGCTCGTAGGTGAGCGAGCCCTTGACCCAGTGGATGGCGTACTCCTTGAGCGAGGGCGGGCGCTGGCGCGCCAGGCGGTAGCAGAGCGAGACCGAGTCGAGGCGGAGGGCGGGCACGGGCGGGATCGATCGGAGCTGGCCGGCTTCTAGAGGTAGAAGTTGATCCGCCGCGAGCTGCGGGCGAAGACCCAGGCGCCGAGCGCGAAGAGGGCGATCGCGAGGCCGCTGGCGACCGCGAGATGGGAGAGCGGCGGGATCTTGCCGTAGTAGATCGGGTCGCGGAAGACCTCGAGGATCGATCGGATCGGATTGAAGCGCACCAGCGCCAGGAACGGCTCGGGGACGATCTTCATCGGGTAGAAGATCGGGGTGAGGAACATCGCGAGCTGGAGCAGCACGCCGATCAGCTCGACCGTGTCGGAGAAGAAGACCGCGAGCGGCGAGAGCAAGAGCCCGGCGCCGAGCGTGAAGAGCGCGGCGATCGCGATCGCGACCGGCAGGAAGAGCAGGGCTGGCTCGAGCCGATGGCCGGTCGCCACCAGGATCGCGAAGAGCGGGATCAGGGCGAGGCCGAAGTTGACCACTCCCGAGAGCACCGCGGCCACGGGGAAGACCGCCTTGGGCACCGGCAGGCGCTGGATCAGGCCGGCATTGCCCTTGAGCGCGTTCATCGAGTGGACGATCGACTGGGAGAAGAAGTTCCAGAAGAGGATGCCGGCCAGCGCGTAGACCGGGTAGTTGTCGACCTCGAAGCGGAAGATCGCCGAGAAGGCGACGTGCAGCACCAGCATCATGAGCAGCGGCTGGAGCAGCGACCAGGCGAGGCCGATGACCGAGCGGCGGTAGCGCACGCGCAGGTCGCGCAGGACGAGCTCCCAGGCGAGGTCGCGATAGGGGAGGAGGCGGAGCACGGGCGCGGATTCTACGAGAGGGGGGGTGCCGGGGCCTCGACGCTGGCGGCGAGCGCGGCGCGCGCGCTGGCGAGCGCTCGGCGCTCGAGGGCGATCCGCGCGCGCCGCTCCCGGCCCGCCGTCAGTCCCTCGAGCGCGAGCGCCGCGGCGCGCAGGCGGGCGCCGCGTACGAGCGCCCGGCGCGCCCGCTTCGCCCAGCGCTGCCCCCGGTGGCGCTCCCCCCAGGAGAGCAGATCGCGGTAGAGCCAGTCGAGCCGCTGTCCCTGGTGTCCGCGCTCCAGGCGGTCGACGGTGGCCCCGAGGTGGTGGAGCACGCGCAGGTCCGGAATCACCGCCAGCCGCCAGCCGGCGACGCGCAGGCGGGTCGCGAGATCGAGGTCCTGGGCGTAGAAGCGGTAGGAGTCGTCGAAGGGACCGCACGCCTGCCAAGCCTCGCGGCGCAGCAGCATCGCGGTGCCCGGAACCCAGTCGACCGGCGTCGCCGCCGCGCCTCCGGATGTGCCCGAGACCGGGCGCAGCTTCCGGTAGCCGGGGAAGCGAGGCGCCAGGGCGCCCAGGCCGCTCGAGAGCGCGAAGAGCCAGCGCGGCGTCGGCTCCGGCCCGCCGCTCCACTGCGGGGCGCCGTCCGGGTAGCAGAGCAGGGCGCCGGCGGCGCCCAGCTTCTCGTCGGCGGCGAAGCGCGCGGCGAGCGCCGCGCCCGCGCCGGCGAGGATCTCGGTGTCGCTGTTGAGCAGGAGCAGGAGCTGCCCGGAGGCGGAGGCGAGCCCCTGGTTGGCGGCTCGGGTGAAGCCGCCGGAGGTCTCCGAGCGGAGCCAGATCGCCTCGGGGTAGCGCGGGCAGAGCGCGTCGGTCGTGCCATCCGTCGAGCCGTCGTCGACCAGGACGAGCTCGTGCTCGCCCAGCCGATCGAGGCTCGCCAGGCAGCGCGCAGTCAGCTCGCGGGTGTCGCGGGTCGGGACGACGACGGAGAGTCGCGGGGCGCTCAAGCGGGTTCGTTCTCGTCGGGCACGGTGGATCCGGCGGTGGATCCGGCCGTAGTCGAATCACCGGGCCCGCCGGAGTCTGACACGGGTGGAGCGTGCCGCTCCGCCCCGCTTTCCCTGCCGGTAGGATCGCGCGGTGGCGGCGCGGCGAAAGATCGACCAGCGAGCGGCGGCCGCGTCCGTGCGAGCCGCGGCGAGCGCTTCCGGCGCCGCGGGCAGCCGCGGCGGGACGACGCTCGAGGCACGCGCCGAACGCCTTGCCTACGCGCTCGTCGCCGCCCTCTGCCTGCTGCTGCCGCTGCTCTTCGACCCCCGCCTGGGCGGCCAGTTCCGGATGCCCAAGCTCTTCTTCGCCGAGCTGGTCGGCCTCGGCTCGCTG
>WYBK01000242.1 GCA_011525905.1 Acidobacteriota bacterium | reverse complement strand
TGGCGGCGAGCTGTCGCTCGCCGGAATCGAGGGCGCCCGGCTCGAACGCCTGCCGCGCCCCGGCGACGAAGTGACGATCGAGGTTTGCCTGGAGGCCCGCTTCGGAAAGGTGACTCGCGTCGCTGCCCGGATCGCCGACGGCCGAGGGGATGTCGCGCGGGCGACCCTGCTGCTCGCCCGCGGGGGATCGGCAGGGGCCGGCTGAGCGGGGCCGGCGGCTGGTGCGAAAGGGGGGACTCGAACCCCCACGGCCTTGCGACCACAAGCTCCTGAGGCTTGCGCGTCTACCAATTCCGCCACTTTCGCGCGGCCAGCATTCTAGGCACCGCGGCTGCGGGGAGTCAACCGCGCGCGAGGGCGGCGCAACGCTCTGCTAGAGTGATTTCGTGCGAATCGCGTGTCTCCGGGGGGCGGATCTCTCCGGGGGGCTCTCGGGGGGGCTCTCCGCGCTCCTGCTCACCCTCCCGCTCGTCGGCGCCTGCGGACCGTCGGCCGACTTCGTCGCGGCCGAGCGACCCGCCATCGAGCGCCTGCTCGCGGACTACGCCGGCCGCATGGCCGAGGCCTACCGGACCGGGGACGCCACGCCGCTCGCCGAGGTGGCCACCGAGCGCGAGACGCTGCGCGTGGCGACGCAGATCGAGAGCCTCGCCTCCGAGGGCAAGCAGCTGCGCGTCGAGTTGTTGAGACAGGCCATCGAGTCGGTCGACGTCTACCGCCGCACCGGCGCCACGGTGCAGACCCTGGAGACCTGGCGCCTCGAGGTCGTCGCCCTCGGTTCCGAGGCCGTGCTCTCCCAGTCGCCCGAGCAGGAGAATCGAGTCGTTTACAGCCTCGTCCGCGAAGAGGGTCGCTGGCGCATCCTCTCGCGCATCCTCAAGCAGACGAGCGAACCCTGACGATGCCACGCACGCCGGCGGTCGCGATCGTCGGGCGGCCGAACGTCGGCAAGTCGACCCTGTTCAACCGCCTGATCGGGCGGCGCCAGGCGATCGTCCACGATCAGCCCGGGGTGACCCGCGACCGGATCGTCGGTCACTCGGAGCTGCGGCCGGGGCGGCCGGTCGACTGGATCGACACGGGCGGCCTGGTTCCCGGACAGGACCCGCTCGGGATCAACGAACAGGTGCTGTTGGCCGCCGCCGAGAGCGACCTGCTGCTGCTGGTGGTCGACGGCCATCAAGGGCTGACCACGGCGGACGAGCGGGTGCGCGACGCGCTGATCGCCACCCGGCGACCGGTGCTGCTGGTGGTCAACAAGATCGACACTCGCCTCGCGCGCGAGGGCTTCGCAGAGTTCTACGCACTCGGCCTCGGTGACCCGGTGACCGTCTCGGCCGAGCACGGCCTCGGGCTCTCCGAGCTCCACGATCGACTGCTCGCGGAGCTGCCGGCGGCCGAGGGGGAGGAGAGCGCCGACGCCCGCCCGGCCGACGACGCCCTCGCAGTCGCGATCGTCGGCCGCCCCAACGTCGGCAAGTCCTCGCTGCTCAATCGTCTGGTGGGCGCCGAGCGGGCCCTGGTGTCGGCGCAGCCGGGAACCACTCGGGATCCCGTCGACACCGCGCTCGAACGGGACGGCAGGCGCTACCGGCTGATCGACACCGCGGGCATCCGGCGGCGGGCGAAGGTCTCCGGGACGCCCGAAGACCTGGCCGTGCTGCTCGCCAAGCGGCAGATCGAGCGCTGCGACCTCGCCCTCCTGGTCGTCGAGGCGCCGGCGGGCGTCACCAGCGGCGACCTCGCCGTGGCCGCGGCGATCCGCGACGCCGGCAAAGCGGCGGTGATCGCGGTCAACAAGTGGGACCTGCTCGACGAGGAGGGGCGGCTGCGGCTGGAGGGCTCCTGGCCGCGCCTCGCGGAGACCCTCGCCGACCCGCCCCGCGTCAACCTGTCCGCGTCGACCGGCAGAGGGGTGGAGAAGCTCTTCGAGCGGATCGAGGCCGCCCGGCGGGCGCTCACGGTGGAGATCCCCACCGGCGAGCTCAATCGCCTGCTCGAGGCGGCAATCGCCCGCCACGCGCCGCCGGTCCTCGCCGGTCGCCTCTGGAAGCTGCTCTATGCGGCGCAGGTTTCTAAGACTCCGCCGACCTTCATGCTCTTCGCCAACCGCGCCCTGCCGCGGGAGCACTCATACCGCCGCTACCTCGAGAATCGCCTGCGCGAGGCTCTCGGCCTGGCGGGCGTGCCGGTGCGCCTGGTGGTGCGCCGCCGCTCGACTTGAGCGCGCCCGCGGCTTAGGATCGCCGCAGCTCGATGGCCGCCGCACGCACCTACAAGCTCGCCGAGGTCTGCAAGCTGCTCGACCTCCAGCCCTACGTGCTGCGCTATTGGGAGACCGAGTTTCCGGCGCTCCAGGGCGGCGACGGGCGGGGCAGCGCCCGCGGCTACGCCGCGACGGAAGTCGAGCTGCTACGCCGCATCAAGCGCCTCCTCTACGAAGAGGGCTACACGATCGCGGGCGCGAAGAAGAAGCTCGAAGGCGAGCCGCGTCCGGGTGAGTCGTCGCTCTTCGATGAGCCGGAGGATGCAGGCGAGGAACCGGTTTCCGCGGCTTCCGCCGAGGGCCGCGCCGAGGCCCCGAGCGAGCTTGACACCGCGGCGCGCGAGCGGATAGAAACTCTCGAGAGGGGAGTGGCGAAGGCGCTCGAAGAGGCCCGCGCCCTCCTCGCCCTCCTCGAATCGAAACGGCGGTAAGCACCAACCGGTCGGGACGTGGCGCAGCCTGGTAGCGTACCTGAATGGGGTTCAGGGGGTCCCGGGTTCAAATCCCGGCGTCCCGACCATCTTCCATCCTGAGAGCGGCGCTGTGAGCGAACCGGCAGGGCTTGGCGTCGCGGTGGTCAGCGGCGCGGGCAGCGGCATCGGCGCGGCGGCCGCCGAGGCCCTGGCCGCCCGCGGTCACGCGCTCGCGCTGGTCGGCAGGCGGCTGGAGACCCTCGCCGCCACGCTCGCGCGATCGGGCGCGCGCGGCCTGGCGATCGCCGCCGACGTGCGCGACGGCGAGGCGCTGCGCGCCGCGGCGGCGCGAATCGAGCGCGAGCTGGGGGCGGTGACCGTGGTGGTGCCGGCTGCGGGCATCGCGCGCGTCGCGCCCCTCCTCGACCTGGGCGCCGAGGGTCTGCGCGACTCGCTGGAGACCAACCTGCTCGGCGTCGCCAACCTGGTCGCGGCGCACCTGCCGGACATGGTGCGGCGCGGGCGGGGATGGATCGTCCCGATCCATTCGGTCGCTTCGCGACGCGTCTTCCCCGGCTGGTCGGCCTACTGCGCGAGCAAGTGGGGCCTGCTCGGATGGGTCGAGACCCTGCGCGAGGAGCTCCAAGGAACGGGCGTGCGCCTCTGCGCGCTGACACCGGGCGCCACCGAGAGCCCGCTCTGGGACGGGGTTCCAGGACAGTGGAACCGGCAGGCGA
The DNA here is from genome assembly GCA_011525905.1 of Acidobacteriota bacterium. Classification (GTDB taxonomy): domain Bacteria; phylum Acidobacteriota; class Thermoanaerobaculia; order Multivoradales; family JAGPDF01; genus JACTMI01. The sequence continues at coordinate 82,605 of WYBK01000242.1, read as the reverse complement.
TGATCCCCGCCGCCGAGGTCGCCCGCGCGCTCATCTGGGCGCTCGAGACCGGTGACGGGGTCGACGTGGTCGAGATCCGCATGCAACCTCCGGGCGGCAATTTGTGAGCCCGAGACCGCCACGGCCCGGGCCGGCGTGGCGGTCGACCTGGTCACGAAGACCGAGTTCGCCACTCGCCGTGGCTCTTGCTCGCGCGGTAACCGTCCGGGCATCGCATGCCTCGTCGTCCTTGACGCCCGTTTGCGCGGCTCCCTATACTCGCCCGTCCCTAAGGCCTTGCAGATGAGCCACCTGCACCCCGAGAAGCTCTTCGTCGACGGCACCGGGCGACGCTTCGCCGTCGTCGCGGCGCGCTTCAACGCGGAGGTCGTCGACCGCCTCCTCGAGGGCGCCCTCGCGCAGCTCGCCGCCCACGGCGTCGCGCGCAACGATATCGACGTCGTCCGGGTTCCCGGCGCCTGGGAGATTCCGCAGGCGCTCGACCTGCTGGCGCGCAGCGGCCGCTACGAAGCGCTGATCGCGCTCGGCGCGGTGATTCGCGGAGAGACCCCGCACTTCGATTTCGTCGCGGCCGAGTGCAGCCGTGGAGTGGCCGAGGCGGCGCGCACCCACCGCCGCCCGATCGCCTTCGGCGTGCTGACCTGCGATACCCTGGCGCAGGCGCTCGACCGCGCGGGTGGTGCGGCCGGGAACAAAGGGGAGGAGGCCGCGAGCGCCGCCCTCGAGATGGCCGAGCTCTACGCGCGGGGCGCGGGCTGAGCGCGCCGGCGGAGCGGCCGGACCGGGAGGGTCTCCCTCGCCGGAAAGGACGGACAGGGAGCGCAGCGGTGGGCAAGCGGCGATTGGCCAGGGAGATGGCGGTGCAGATGCTCTACCAGCACGACCTGGGAGAGAGCCCGATCGCGTCGGTGCTCGCCAGCTTCGACGTCGGCGACTTCCTGGCCGAGCGGGCGGAGGCTGCGACGGAGGCCACCCCATCGGCTGCGCGCGCGCACCTCGCCGAAGCTCGCGAGGCCTTCGCCTACGCCCGCACGCTGGTCGAAGGCACCTTGGAGCACCTGGCAGAGATCGACGGGTTGCTCAGCGCCCAGGCCGACCACTGGCGGCTGGAGCGGATGCCGGCCGTCGACCGCAACATCCTGCGACTGGCCGTCTTCGAGATCGTGCACGAGGCCGACGTTCCGAAGCTGGTCATCCTCGACGAAGCGGTGGAGCTCGCCAAGCGGTTCGGCTCGGAGCACTCCCCGCGCTTCGTCAACGGCCTGCTCGACGGCCTGATCAAGAGCCACTCGTTCCCGGGGAGCCTGAAGTGAGGCGGCTCGCCGCCGCCGCGCTGCTCGCGCTCGCGTGGACCGACGCGGGGGTGGCGCAGGACGCGGTCGTCGTCGCCGGGGCGGATCGCGCGCGCATCCTCGTTCCTCCCGGAGTCGAGGTGGCGCCCTACGAGAACCTCGGTTACCGGCTGCGCCTCGCCGACGGAGTGGCGACCATCGAGGTCGAGCTCGACCCGATCGGCAGCTCGTCGCCGTTCGAGCAGCCGACGGTCTCGGAGCTGCCGCCGACCGCGCTCGAGCGCTTGGCGGTGGCGTTGACGCGCGGCAGCCGGACGAGGCACGAAGCGGCGACCCGGCTGCTCGCCTGGGTCTCCGGCAACGTCCGCTACCAGCTCGACCGCGCAGCCGCCCAGGACGCCGAAGCGGTGCTCGCAAGGCGCTCGGCCTATTGCACCGGCTTCGCTCGGCTCACTGTCGCCCTGCTCGGCGCCGTGGGCATCGAGGCGCGCGAGGTCGCGGGCTACGTCGCGGAAGGCCGGCCGGGAGAGGGGGGCTCCGGGTATCACCGCTGGGTCGAGATCCACTATCCGGACCGGGGTTGGGCCTTCAGTGATCCACTGGCCAGCCACGGTTTCGTCGGCGCGTCCTATCTCCGACTAGCGAGCGACCGCCTCGCGCCCGCCGGTCCGGGCCACGGCCTGGTCATCGAGCGGCAGGATCGAACGATCGCGGTCGACGTGGCGCCCGGCACACCCGCCGTCGCCCTGCGCCTGCGGGCCAATCGCGAGCGGCGCAATGCCGCGGCGCTCGCGCTCGCGCTGGACTCCGGTGAGGACGCCGAGGCCGAGCTGCTGGGCGCCGGCGGCCTGCGGCGCCTGCTCGCGCTGCCCGGCGGCCGCGGCACCTTCCTGGGTCTGGAACCGGGTCGCTACGAGCTGCGGGTGCGCGAGGACGGGCGGCTCGCGGCCTGGAAGAGCATCACGATCCGCGATCGCGTGCTGGCCGAGGTGAGCATCCCGCGACCGCCGCAGGTCGCGAGAGAGGGTGGAAGGAAGCGATGAGCGGGTACGACCATCGGGCGATCGAGCAGAAGTGGCAGGAGCGCTGGGAGAAGCAGCGGGTGGCCGAGGTCGACCTGCGCAGCGCGCGCGACAAGTACTACATGCTGATGATGTTTCCCTACCCTTCGGGCGACCGGTTGCACGTCGGGCACGGGCGCAACTACATCCTGGGCGACGCGCTCTATCGCTACCTGCGCATGCGCGGCCGTCGGGCGCTCAACCCGATGGGCTGGGACGCCTTCGGCCTACCAGCGGAGAACGCGGCGATCCAGCGGGGCGTCCATCCACGCGATTGGACGCTCGACAACATCAAGGTCATGAAGCGCCAGTTCCGCCGGTGGGGCATCCTCTACGACTGGTCGAAAGAGGTCACCTCCTGCCTGCCCGACTACTACCGCTGGAACCAGTGGCTCTTCCTGCGCATGCTCGAGCGGGGCCTCGCGTACAAGCGGCGGGCGCCGGTCAACTGGTGCCCGAGCTGCCGCACCGTCCTGGCCAACGAGCAGGTGATCGACGGCGCTTGCGAGCGTTGCGGCACGGAGGTCGTCCAGCGCGACCTCGAGCAGTGGTTCCTGCGCATCACCGACTACGCCGAGAGGCTGCTCGAGGGGCTCGAGAGCCTCGCGGGCTGGCCGGAGAAGGTGCTGCTCATGCAGCGTAACTGGATCGGCCGGTCGGAAGGAGCCGAAATCGACTTCCCGCTCGTATCGGGAGCGCCGCCGATCACGGTCTTCACCACCCGTCCGGACACCTTGCACGGCGCGACCTTCCTGGTGCTCGCACCCGAGCATCCGCGGGTCGCCGAGCTGGTCGGCGAGCATCCCGACCGACCGGAGATCGAGGCCTGGATCGAGCGCGTGCGCAAGACGCCGCGGATCGAGCGCGAGGGCGAGGGCTCGGCCAAGAGCGGACGGGACCTCGGCGCCCGCGCCATCAATCCGGCCACCGGCGAAGCGATCCCGGTCTGGATCGCGGACTACGTGCTGCCCGACTACGGCTCGGGGGCGATCATGGCCGTGCCCGCGCACGACGCCCGTGACTTGGCGTTCGCCCGTCAGGAGGGGTTGCCCGTGCGGCTCGTCTACCACCCGACGGAGCGGGCGGTGCGCGCCGAAGACTTGAGCGAACCGATCCTGCACGAGGGGGAGATCCGCGGCTGCGGCGAGTTCGACGGCGCGACCGACGGCCCGGAGACGATCCACCGTTTCGTCGAGTGGCTGGCCGCCGCCGGCAAGGGGCGCCCCCGGGTGACCTACCGGCTGCGCGACTGGCTCATCTCACGCCAGCGCTACTGGGGCACGCCGATCCCGGTCGTCTACTGCGAGGGCTGCGGCATCGTGCCGGTCCCCGACGATCGATTGCCGGTGGAGCTGCCCTACGAAGTCGAGTTCTCGGGGCGCGAAGGCAACCCGCTGGCGCGCTGCGAGAGCTTCGTGTCGACCAGCTGTCCCGCTTGCGGCGCTCCGGCGCGGCGCGAGACCGACACGATGGACACCTTCGTCGACAGCTCCTGGTACTACTTGCGATACCTTTCGCCGCGCGATTCGGCGCAGATCTTCGATCCCGAGACGACCAGCCGGTGGGCGCCGGTCGACCAGTACATCGGCGGCATCGAGCACGCCATTCTGCACCTGCTCTACGCCCGTTTCGTCTGCCGCGTGGTCCACGACTTCGGTCTCGTGCCCTTCGAGGAGCCCTTCCGCAACCTGTTCAACCAGGGGATGATCACGCGTTACTCGGAGCGCACCGGGCGCATCGAGAAGATGTCGAAATCGAAAGGCAACACCGTCTCGCCGGACACGCTGATCGACGAGATGGGGGCCGATACCGAGCGCGTCTACACGCTTTTCCTCGGACCGCCCGAGGACGAGGTGGAGTGGAACGACGAGGCGGTGACCGGCGCCTACCGCTTCCTGCAGCGCCTCTGGCGGGTAGCCGAGCGAGTCGGCGAGGCGCCGCCCACGGCGCCCTCCGACGCCGAGCTCGAGCGCGCCCGCCATCACGCGATCGCGCGTGTCGCGCGCGACTTCGAGCGATTCAAGTTCAATACCGCGGTCGCCGCGCTCATGGAGCTGCTCAACGCCCTGACCAAGGCAGTCGAGGGCAAGACCGCCTCGCGGCTCTGTTGCGAGGCGACCATGGACACCCTGCTCCAGCTGCTGCACCCGATCGCCCCGCACGTCACCGAAGAGCTGTGGGAGCGGCGCGGCCACGTCGAGACGTTGCTCGACAGCGACTGGCCGGTGGCCGACGAGAGCAAGCTCAAGCGCGACCGGCTCCAAATCGTCGTCCAGGTCGACGGCAAGCTCCGGGACCGGATCGAGGTCGATGCCGACTGGGGTGAGCGCGAAGTTCGCGCCGCGGCGCTCGACAGCGACAAGGTTCGCGAGCACGTCGGAGGCCGCGAGATCGCGAAGGCGGTGCTCGTGCCGGGCCGACTGGTCAACCTCGTGACGCGCAAGGAGGCTTCGTGAACCGTCCGGCCCTCGCGGGACTCGCTCTCGCCGCCCTTGCCGTCCTCGGGTGCGGCTACGCCCTGGTCGGCCGTGCCAGCAACATTCCGCCCGAGATCCGTCGCGTCCATCTCGAGCCGCTCGCCAATGCGACGACGCGCGTTCAGGTCGACCAGATCCTGACTCGCGCTTTGGCCGACGAGCTGGTGACGCGCCAGCGTTTCGAGGTCACCGCCGGCCGCGAGGACTCGCACGCCGAGATTTCCGGCACGGTCACCGGCTTCGCCGTCGTGCCGGTGTCCTTCGACGCCGAGGGGCGAGCCACCGAGTACGAGATCGTGATCAACGCCAGCATGAAGTTCCGCCAGCTCGAGCCGGAGCTCGTCCTCTGGGAGAACGACCGCTACCAGTTCCGCGACAGCTACGCGCTGGAAGCTTCGGAGCTCGGCTACTTCGACCGCGAGACTCCGGCCATCGAAGCCGCGGCCAAGCGCTTCGCCGAGACGGTGGTGACCGATCTGCTCGAGGGCTTCTGACGGGAGGCCCGGAACGGCGACGGCTCCCGCGAAGGGAGCCGTCGTGAGGGGAAAGGGACCGCCGGCTCGCGGCGCCGGTGCTTCAGCCGCCCGGGCTGGTCTTGCGCGCGGCGGCGATCAAGCGCGACTTGGTGCGGGCGGCCGAATTCTTGTGGATGACGCCCTTCTGCGCCGTCGCGTCCACCAGAGAGATCACCTCCGGAAGCAGCTTCTCGGCGGTCGCGGTATCTCCCGCCTCCGCCGACTTGCGCAGTTTCTTGACCGCCGTCCGCATGCGCGACTTGAGCGCCCGGTTCTTCTCGCGCTGAGCTTGGGACTTCTCGGCGCGCTTCTTGGCCGACTTGGTATTCGCCATCGATGCTTCCTCTCGTGGGGAGACTGAACTCGAGCGCTGGTCTCGCTCTAACCGAATGAGTGTACTACCGACGGCCCCCCGAATCAACGCCGAGACTCTGCAGGCGCTGGCGCGCCAGATTCGCCTCGTCCGAGGAGGGGAAGATCTGCACGACACGCTCGAGCTGGGCGATGCCCTCCTGCCTGCGCCCCAGTTCGAGCTGGGCGTACCCCTTCTTCAGCAGCGCGCTCGCCGTCTTGTCGCTGCGTGGAAAGCGTTCGAGCACCTTGTCGTACTCGACGATCGCCTCCGCGTACTTCTGCTGCCGGTAGAAGCACTCACCGATCCAGTAGGAGGCGTTGTCCGCCAGATCGGTGTCGGGGAACGACTCGAGGTACTGACGGAAACCGAGGAGCGCCAGGTCGTAGTTGCCGCGCAGGTAGTCCGAGTACGAGGTCTGGTAGAGCGTCTCCGGGTCGGCGGCGCCGGCACCGGGCGCCGGGAACGGCCCGGCGACCGGTGGCGACGTGGCGCTGCGCACCGCCTTCAGGTCCTGGCTGGTGGCCGCGATCTGCTGCGAGACCTGCCCGAGCCGGTAGTTGGTGTCGTCGAGCTTGCCCTGCAGCTCCTCGATCTGGGTCGAGAGATTGCCGAGGTCGACGCGCATGTCCGCCTCCGCGCGCATCAGTCCCTCGGTCTGCCGCTCGATCGTCGCCTGCAGCTGCTCGATCTCCTGCTTGCTCGAGCTCTGCATCTGGAGCTGCACGACCTGGCGCTGCAGCTCCGCGATCTGCGCCTGCAGCGCTTCGATGTCGCTGCTCGAGACGCAGCCGCCCGCGAGCAGGCCGCCCGCCAGCAACAACGAGAGAGGGGCCCGCCTCGACATGCCGGCCTTGCCGCTCAGCCGACGTTCGTGCGGCCGGTGACCAGGAACGTCGCGCGCCGGTTGATCGACCAGCAGCTCTCGTCCGACTGCGTGCACTTCGGCCGCTCCTCGCCGTAGCTGATGGTGCGCAGCCGCGGACCCGCGACGCCGAGCGACGCGACGTAGTCGCGCGCGGCCGAGGCGCGGCGCTCGCCCAGCGCGAGGTTGTACTCGTTGGTGCCGCGCTCGTCGCAGTGCCCCTCGATGGTGACCGAGAACTGCGGATTGGAGCGCAGCCATTCGGCGTTGCGCGCCAGACGTGCGCGCGACTCCTCGGTCAGGTCCGCCTTGTCGAACTCGAAGTAGATGTCGCCCAGCAGCCCGTTCTTCTGCAGATACTCGTTGACCGCGGCGATGTCGCCGGCGAGCGGGTCCTGCGTCTGATCGCTGACCTCGGGACGCGGCTTGGGCGCCACGTCTTCGGCCGGCTGCGACGGCTTGGCGACCGTGGTGCCGCCGAGATCGGGCTGGGGGGGCGGCGTCTTCTTCGCGCAGGCCGTGGCGAGAAGAGTCAGGGCGAGAGCGGCGGACCAGGCGAGCGGGCGGCGGTTCATCTGGATCTCCTTGGACTCCTGCGGTTGCGCGTGTCGGGACGGGCCCCGGAATACTCGGCGGGAATGTAGCAAATCCCGTGCAAGAGAGACAACCGGCGACGAATCGATCACCGGGGGTAGGGGGACCAGTCCGGCCCGGAGTTCGAGCCCTGGAAGGTCAGTTGCTCGACCCGCCCCCCGGTGCGCGAGTCGAGCAGGAAGATCTGGGTCCCCCCGGCCCGGGTCGAGGAGAAGGCGATCCTCCGACCGTCCGGAGAGAAGGAGGGCGACTCGTTGCTACCCGAGCCGTCGGTGAGCTTCTGCGCCGCGAGCGTCACCAGATCGAGGACGGCGATGTCGAAGCGGTTGCGCTCGGCCCGGGTCGCGAAGGCGATGCGCGTGCCGTCGGCGCTCCATGCCGCGCCGTCGTTGTACTCGCCCTGGAAGGTAACGCGGCGCACGTTGGCGCCCTCGGCGTCCATCACGTAGAGCTGCGGCGAGCCGGCCCGGCTGGAGGTGAAGGCGAGCTCCTGACCGTTGGGGCTCCAGGCCGGATTGGTGTCGATCCCGGGCGAGTTGGTCAGGCGGCGCACGCCCGAACCGTCGCGCAGACAGACGAAGATCTCGATGTTCGCCCCGAGGGCACGCGCGAACGCGACCCGCCGGCCGTCGGGGGAGAAGGAGGGCGAGACGTTGAGGGAGCCCTCGGTGACCAGGGGGCTCTTGCGGCCGGAGGCGACGTCGGCCAGGTACAGCGCGGGACCGCCGCCGCCGAAATACGAGACGTAGGCGAGCGTGTCGCCGGCGCCGCTCCAGGACGGGCTCATCGAGATGGACTTGTGGCCCGAGACCTTGCGCTGGTCGTGGCCGTCGTAGTCCATCAGGTAGATCTCCTTGTTGCCGTCCCGGTCGGAGACGAAGGCGATCGAGGTCAGCGCGATGCCGCGCTTCGAGGTGAGGAAGAGCACGATCTCGTCGGCGAAGGTGTGCGCGATCCGGCGAGCGAGGTCGAAGGTGCCGCGGTAGCGCTTACCGACGATCGTCTGGCGGCTGGCGAGATCGATCAGGCGCCCCTCGAGCACGATCCGGTCGCCTTCGAGCTTGACCTCGCTCTGCAGGAGCATCGCGGCGCCGAGCGAGCGGTACTGGTCGGCGTCGCGCTCCAGGTCACCCGAGAGCTCGAGCACCGCGAGCTCTTCCGGTCCCAGGATCTCGAAGATTCCGGTGCGGTCGAGGTCGGCGCGCAGCGTCCGCTCGAGCTCGCGGGCGGCGTTGCCCGCCGTGCCGGCCAGCGCAGCGAGGTCGGGGACTTCCGGGAAGGCGAGCTGCACGACCGGCAGCTGGTTGCCCTCCGGCAGGACGACCGTGATGTCGCGGCCCTGCGAAGCCGGATCGGGCGACGCCGGCGGAGCTTGCCCGACGGCTCCGGGTGCCGCAGCGAGCGCACCGAGAATCGCGATGGCCGGGATCGGATGGGAAGCGCGCATCGCCGGGACCTCCTTGCTAGCGAACGATGAGATTGACACCCAGGGAGCCGTCGCGGAAGCCCCGCGGCAGCGGCGGCAGCGGCGAGCTCGCCTGCACCGCCCGCAGGGCGGCGAGATCGAACGAGTTGATCCCCGAGGAGGTGACGATACGCAGCTCGGTGATCCGGCCGTCTCGTTGGATGCGATAGTGGACTACCGCCTCGACGCCCGAGCCGACCGGCGGTCGCGCCCAGTTGCGCGAGATCAACGCCAGCATCTGGTCGACGTAGTAGCCGTAGGTGAAGTTCGGATTGTCGAGGCCGGCAACCGCCGCGCCCAGCGCGAGGCCGGCGGCATTGCCGCGGGGCGTGCCCTGTTCCTCGGGCCGGGAGCCGGTCGCCGCAGGTGGCGCCGCCGCGGGCTTCTCCGGCGCCGGCTTCTTCGCCTTGGGATCGGGGAGGGTCGGCGTCTTGCTTTCCGGCTCCTTGGGCGCGGGCGGCGCGGGCTCGGGTGTCGGCCGCGGCGGTGCCGGCTTCGGCCGCTCGACGCCGAGGCGGGCGGCGGGGACGATCTGCACCGCGACGTACTCGATCGGCTTGGGCGGCTCGGAGGCGATCCGCGGAGCCGCCCAGACCAGCACGGCGCCGGCGAGGTGGAGAGCCAGAGCGACACCCACCGCGCCGGCGAGGCCCTTCTGACCGGTCTCGGCCCGGCGGCGGTCGAGCAGGTTCGAGACCGTCGCCGACACGGCCGTCACCGCCGCCCGACGGACTCGTCGCGGTCGGTGACCATGCCGACCTGGACGATGCCGCCTCGGCGCAGGGTGTCGAGCACCTCGACGACGCGCCCGTAAGCCACGTCCCGGTCGCCTTTCAGGTAGACCATCTCGTCCTGGCGGCCGCGCAGCATCGGCGTCAGTACCTCGATCAGCTTGGTCGGATGGACCGGCCGGTCCTTCAGGTAGACCAGCCCGTCGCGGTTGATCGAGAGAATCAGCGGATCCTGAGTCCGCGTCGGCAGCGCCTGCGCCTCGGACTTGGGCAAGGCGACCTCGATCCCCTGGTGGAGCATGGGCGCGGTGATCATGAAGATGATCAGCAGCACCAACATCACGTCGACCAGCGGCGTGATGTTGATCTCGGAGAGGATCTCCTCGTCCTCGCCGTGGCTGCCGACGCGCAGCGCCATCAGGTGAAGTTCCGCTCCGCCAGGTTGAGGAACTCGAGCGCGAAGTCCTCGAGCTGGGCGCGCGCGCGCTTGAGCTCGCCGCCGAGCCAGTTGTAGCCCACCAGCGCGGGAATGGCGGCGGCCAGGCCGGCGGCCGTGTTGATCAGTGCCTCGGCGATGCCGGGCGCCACGGCCACCAGCGAAGTCGAGCCGGTGCGGCCGATGTCCTCGAAGGCGCGCATGATGCCCCAAACCGTGCCGAACAGGCCGATGAACGGCGCGGCCGCGGCAGTGGTCGCGAGGAACGAGGAGCCGCGCGCGAGCTGGTGGAGCTCCGAGGCGACCGCCCGGTGGAGGGTGCGCTCGACGCCGGCCAGCGAGCGGATCTCGTAGCGTGTCGTGAGCCCCCCCGAGGGGTCCGCGAGCGACCGGATCTGCCCGTCGATCTCCGCGTAGCCCGCCTGGAAGACGCCGACCAAGGGGCTCGCGGCGACGCGCGAGCTCGCCGCGCTGACCTCGCTGAATCGCTTGCTCGCGCGGAAGGTCTGCAGGAAAGTCCGGCTCTGCCGGCGCGCGCGCCGGTACATGAGGATCTTCCAGATGAAGACCGCCCACGAGACCACCGAGGAAAAGACGAGCAGCCCGAGGACGAACAGGGCCATCGGGCCGGAGCGCGAGAAGGCCTCGGTGAGGCCGATCGCGCCGGGGTCCTGCTGGGCGAGGGCGAGCGGGAGCGGAATGGGGGTCATGTTCGGGCCGGCTCCGAGATCGCGGAAAGGTAGCACGCGGCTCGACGGCCTGTCCACGCGCTGCGGACGCCGCGCGCGCGCCCGAGGCCGTCCGCGCGCGCCCCGGTCCCGGCTCGTTGACTCGCCGCGGCGCGCGACGATAGCTTGCACGGTCGGAAGGAGATCGGCAGGATGAAGATCGCGGTCTGTATCAAGCAGGTGCCCGACACCGAGGCGCGGCTCCGAGTCGCCCCGGACGGCAGGTGGATCGACGAGGCCGACGTCCCGTTCGTCATCAACGAGAGCGACGAATACGCCCTCGAGGAGGGACTCAAGCTGGCCGAGACGACCGGCGGCGAGGTGATCGCCATCAGCCTCGGACCCGAGCGCGTGCGCGAGGCTCTGCGCAAGGCGCTGGCGCTGGGCGCGAGCCGCGCCGTGCTGCTCGCCAACACGGCCTTTCGCGGCGGCGACGCGCTCGCCGACGGCCGGGCGCTCGCCGCGGCCATCGCGCGCGAGGGCTGCGACCTGGTCCTGACCGGATCGCAATCGGACGACCAAGGCTTCGGCGCCACCGGCACGGTGGTGGCCGGCCACCTGGGTTGGCCACACGCCTGGCTGGTCATGGGCGTCGAGGTGGAGGAGGGGGGCGCGTCGCTTCAGGTCACGCGAGAGATGGAGAGCGGCACCAACGAGATCTTCCGGATGGCGCTGCCCGCGGTGCTCGAGATTCAGGCGGGGATCAACCACCCGCGCTACGCCTCCCTCAAGGGGATCATGGCAGCCAAGAAGAAGGAGATCGCCGAGCCGAGCCCCGCCGATCTCGGCTTGCAGGAGAGCGAGGTCGGCGCCGCAGCGGCGCGCCTGGAGGTGCTCTCGGTCGGCTTCCCGGAGAGCGCCGCTGCCGCCCAGATACTCGAGGGAGACGCGGTCTCCGCGGCCAAGAAGCTCGTCGGGCTGCTCCAAGGCGAAGCGAGGGTGATCTGATGACGACCCGCATCTGGGCAGTTCTGCAGCAGCGCGAAGGAAAGCTCCACCGGATGGGCTGGGAGGCAATCGCCGCCGCCCAGCGGCTCGCGGACGAGCTCGGCGGCAGCGCCGAGGCCGTGCTGCTCGGCTCGGAGATCGGCGACCTGGCGCGCGAGGCGGCGGGGCACGACCTGGCGGCGGTGCGGACGGCCGATCACCCTCTGCTCGCCGGATACACGCCGGGCGGCTACGTCGCGACGCTCGCCGCCGCGATCGGGGCGGAGCGCCCCGATTTCGTGCTCTTTCCCCACACCTACCAATCCGTGGAGTACGTGCCGCGTCTCGCCCAGGCGATCGGTGCGGCCCTGGTCCCCGAGGCCATCGGCTTCGAGCGAGGCGAAGCCGGGCTGGTCTGGCGCCGACCGATCCTGACCGGAAAGATGCAGGCCCGGGTGCGGACCCGGGGCGCCGGACCGGTGCTGGTGTCGCTGCAGTCGGGCGCTTTCTCGGCCGATTCGCGGCGGCCGGGCAGCGCTGGCGTCGCGCCGCTGCCGGTCGAGCTCGGCGCCGCCGACCTCGGACGGGAGGTCTTGGGCGTCGAGCAGGCGGGCGGCGACCAAGTCGACCTGAGCAAGGCGGAGGTGATCGTCGCCGTCGGCCGGGGCGTCGGCGGCGCCGACAAGCTCGCCCCGGTCCAGGAGCTCGCGGCGCTGCTCAAGGCGGAAATCGGCGCCAGTCGGCCGGTGATCGACGCCGGTTGGCTGCCCCGCGATCGGCAGATCGGATCGAGCGGTCAGACCGTCTCGCCCAAGCTCTACCTGGCGCTCGGCATCTCGGGAGCGATCCAGCACCTCGTTGGCATGAAGGGATCCACCGTCGTCGTCGCGGTCAACAAGGACGCCGGCGCGCCGATCTTCAAGGTCGCGCACTACGGCATCGTCGGCGACCTCCACGAGGTCGTGCCGGCGCTGACCGCGGCGGTGCGCGAGTCGCGCGCCGCGGGCTGACTCAGAGGTAGCCGAGCGAGCGCAGCAGCTCTTCGGTATCGCGATCGACCGGGCGCCCCTCGCCGCAGCTGGCGGTGTCGGTTTCGGCATCGAAACGGGGGGCGCGGTCCCAGGTCCAGAGCTCCCGCTTGAGCCTCGCGAGCTCCTCGGGGCGCTCGGCGGCGAGATTGACCGATTCCGCCGGATCGGCTTCCAGGTCGTAGAGCGCGAAGGCGACCCCCTCGCCGCCGATCAGCTGCTGGTCCTTCGGATGGGGCGAGTAGACCAGTTTCATCCGCCGCTCGCGCAAGGCGCGGATCCACTTGCCGTGCTGCGCGTAGCCCGCCTCGGAGAAGGCCCGAGCGTCCTCCGAGCCTGCCCCTCGGCCACGCAAGCGTGCGACTCGGGAGCGCCCCTGCGCCCAGCGACCCGCCGCGAGGTCCTGGCCGGCGATCTCGAGCAGCGTCGGCGCGAGGTCGATCAGCTCGACCGGATCCTCGTCGACGCCCGGTGCGAGCGCACCCGGCCAGTGGAAGAGCAGAGGCACGTGCAGGCAGGTCTGGAAGGCGAGCCGGCCGTGGCCGAAGAAGTAGTTGTGCTCGCCGAGAGACTCGCCGTGGTCGGAGGTGAAAACCGTCAGGCGGTCGCGCGCGAGCCCCAGCTCGGCCAGACCCGTGAGCAGCCGGCCGATCTCTTCGTCCGTGTAGCGGATCTCGGCGTCGTAGCGGGCGAGGTAGAACGCGAGCTCTTCGCGCCCGTCCACGGCGTCCGCCTTGCCGATCGCGCCGATCTCCCGGCGCGACCGCCGCGAGTCGATCGAGACACGCGGAATCGGATCGAAGTACGCGTCCCCCTGGAACAGGTCGCGGTGGCTGCGCGGCGGCTCGTACGGCGCGTGCGGGTCGAGGTAGTGGACCCAGAGGAAGAAGGGGCGGTCGCGGTCGAGCCGACCGGCGACCTCGAGCGCGAGGTCGGTCACCCGGCCCGCCCGGTTCGGGTCGCGCCGCGCCCGCTGCCAGCGGTTGAGCCCGGGGTCCTCGTCGATCTTCCAGGTCTCGAGGTAGCCGTCGAAACCCTGGTCGAAGTTGAACTCGCGGCCAACCGCGCCGTTGGCGACGACCGCTTCGGTCTGGTACCCGAGCGCGGAGAGCTCTTCGGCCAGCGTCCGGAAGGCGCACGGCAGGGGAATGCCGACGTGGCGGGCGATGCCGTTGTCCTTCGGATAGGTCGCCGTGAACATCGAGGCGAAGGAGGGGCCGGTCTTCGGCCATTGGACCTGCGCGGCCGCGAAGCGCATGCCCTCCGCCGCGAGGGCGTCGAGCACCGGCGAGGTGTCGCGCACCGCCCCCCAGGCGCCCAGCCGGTCGGCGCGCAGCGTGTCGACCGTCACCAGCAGGATGCTCGGCCGAGGCGGCAGCGGCGGGAGCTCCGAGACCGGAGCTGCCCCGGAGGCGGAAGGGCGAGGAGATTCGCCCGGCAGATCGCCGCCGCACGCGACCAACGAGAGGGCGAGCGCGGCGAGCCCACCCGCGGGGAGAACCGAACGGCGCGGCTGGGAGCGGAATCGGGAGCGGTGGGTGCGGATCACGGCCGGCGATGCTACACGGTCGCGCCCCGCTCCCGGTCGAGCGCGTAGAGCGCGATCCCCGCGGCGACCGCGACGTTGAGCGATTCGACCGGCGGGCGGAGCGCCAGGGTCCAGCGGCCGTCGAGCCGGGCCTCGGTCGCCGCGGAGAGCCCTCCCCCCTCGGCGCCCAGGGCGAGGACGCAGGGTGTGGCGGGGGAGAGTCGGGGAGTGGGCTCGCCGCCGTGCGCGACGAGGCCGAGCCACGTCGGACGGGGTGCACCGAGGTGCGCGTCCAGCCGGACCGCCGACGCCTCGCGCGCCACCGGGAGCCGGAGCAGGCTGCCGGCCGAGGCTCGCAAGGCGCGCGGGTGATTCGGATGGGCGCAGCCGGTCGCCAGGACCAGGCCGGCCACGCCGAAGGCCTCGGCGACGCGGGCGATCGCTCCGAGGTTGCCGGGATCCTGGACGGCGTCGAGAAACAGGTAGAGGCCCGCGCCGAGGCGGGGCAGCCCTTCGATGGCGCCGCGCACGAGCCGAACGACGGCCAGAACGCCCCGAGGAGTGTCGGCCTCGCAGAGCGAGTCGAAGACCTCCTCGGCCACTTCGGTCGGTGGCGAGCGCAGCCGGCGGACGAGATCCTGCCCCTCGGCTCGCGCGAGGAATCCGGGCGTCGCGAGGACCGCTTCGAGCGGCACGCCGCTCGCGAGCGCCTCGCGCAGCAGGTGCGGCCCCTCGAGCAGCGCATGCTCGCCTTGCCTTCGCCGCAGGCCCCGAATAGTCTTGATCGTCTGGTTCTGTCGACTGCGGATCATGGCTTCGGATCTTAGGGACTTCCTCGGCCACTTCCAACGCGGGATCGAGGTCTGCGTTGCAGGCACGGCGGCCGACACGCTCTTCGGCGTGCGCGACGCTTTCCGCCGGTTCTTCAACGACGCCGTCGGGCGACCGGCGCCGGTCGCCGTCGTACCGCAGGAGTCGGGCGACCGGCCGACCGGCCTGGCGCCCTCCGACGCCGACGCGATCGACCTCGCGCGCAGCGCCGCCCGCGCGCTCGAGGCGCGGCTGCCCGGCACCTACCATTTCTACCTGGCCAGCGAGCCCTGCGTGCACGTCGTCGAGGTCGGCGGCACGCCCCACTGGTTCGTCCGCTATTGGACCGTGATCGCGGGAGTGGCCGGAGTCGCCTACGGCTCGAGCGGCTCGATCCAGTTGCCCGACGACCTGGTGGCTGGGGTGGCCGGCGGGGCCGCGCAGACCGCGGTGCCCGGCACGCGACGGGCCGGCGGCATCATCGCCTCGCTCACCGGCGGGCTCAAAGGGCGGCGCGAGGCGATCGCCGAGGCGACGCTGCACGCCCTGTCGACCCTGTTCTACGGGATCCTGGAGGGCCGACCCGAGTCGAGGCGGTGACCGTCGCTCTGCTAAACTCGCCGGGCCGGCAGCGCGGGCCCGCCCGCAGCCCCTGATCTCGTAGCCCGTACCGAGCGAGGATTCCCAGCATGGTTTCACGCGAAGCGGAGCTGTTCACGTCGGAGTCGGTCACCGAGGGCCATCCGGATAAGATCTGCGACCAGATCTCGGACGCCGTCCTCGACGAGGTGCTCAAGCAGGATCCGACGGGGCGCGTGGCCTGCGAGACCCTGGTCGCCACCGGGCTCGTCCTGCTCGCCGGCGAGATCACGACCGTCGGAACGGTCGACTTTCTCAGGGTCGCGCGCGACACCATCCGGGACATCGGCTATGTCGAGTCGGGACTCGGGTTCGACTGCGAGGGTTGCGCCGTGGTCAACTCGATCGGCCGCCAGTCGCCCGACATCGCCATGGGCGTCGACACCGGCGGGGCGGGGGACCAGGGTCTGATGTTCGGCTTCGCCTGCCGCGAGACCCCTCAGCTGATGCCGCTGCCGATCATGCTCGCGCACGGACTGACTCGGCGGCTCGCCGAGGCGCGGCACCGGGGCGAGCTCCCCTGGTTGCGCCCCGACGGCAAGAGCCAGGTCACGGTCGAGTACGCCGAGGGCAAACCGCGTCGTGTCCACACCGTGGTCGTCTCGACCCAGCACGCCGACACGCTGGGTCACGATGCGATCGAGGCCCAGGTGCTCGAAGCGATCGTCCGGCCCGTCATCCCGCCGTCGCTGCTCGACGAGGAGACGATCCTCCACGTCAACCCGACGGGCAAGTTCGTGGTCGGTGGGCCGCATGGCGACTCGGGGCTGACCGGACGCAAGATCATCGTCGACACCTACGGCGGCTACGGCCGCCACGGCGGCGGCGCTTTCTCGGGGAAGGACCCGACGAAGGTCGATCGCTCCGCCACCTACATGGCGCGACACATCGCCAAGAACCTGGTCGCGGCCGGGCTGGCGGAGCGCGTCGAGGTGCAGCTCGCCTACGCGATCGGAGTCGCCGAACCGGTCTCGGTGCGCATCGACTCGTTCGGTAGCGGCGAGATTCCGGAGGGGCGGCTCGAGGCGCTGGTGCGCGAGTTCTTCCCGCTGACCCCGAAGGGGATCATCGACTACCTCGACCTGCGCCGCCCGATCTACCGTCCGACCGCCGCCTACGGCCACTTCGGCCGGGAGGAACCCGGATTCACCTGGGAAGGGACCGGACGGGCCACCGAGTTGCGCGCGGCCGCCGGTCTGCGGGGCGCTCTGCCCGCGCTCGCCGGCTGAGCCCGCGGCGCGCTCCGGAGCCGCGAGGAGGAGGGGGCGTGCAACGCGGAATCGTCGCTCGCGTCCTGCGCGAGGTCGCCACCCTGCTCGAGCTGGAAGGGGAGAACCCCTTCCGCGTCCGCGCTTACGAGAACGCCGCGCGCGCGATCGAGGGGCTCGCCGAGGAGCCGCAGGAGTTGCTCGAGGCGGGTACCCTCGCCGAGGTCCGCGGCATCGGCGCCGGGCTGGTGGCGGCGATCGCCGAGATCCTGCAGACCGGCAAGCTCCAGCTACGCGCTGACCTCGCCGCGAAGTACCCGCCGGGACTGCTCGACCTCTTCCGAGTGGGCGGTCTCGGGCCGAAGAAGATCCGCATCCTGCATCGCGAGCTCGGCATCGGCTCGCTCGCCGACCTCGAGGCGGCCTGTCGAGCGGGGCGGATCGCCGGGCTGCCCGGTTTCGGCGCCAAGAGCCAAGCGGCCATCCTCGCCGCCCTCGAGAGCCTGCGCCGCTACGAGGCGCGCCACCTGATCTCGGACGCGCTGCCCGCAGCGGAGCGGATCCTGGCGCACTTGCTCGCGAGTCCCCACGTCGCGCGCGCCGAGATCGCCGGCAGCCTGCGCCGGCGTCGCGAGACGATCGGCGACTTGGACATGGTGGCGGCGGTCGCCGCCAGCGATCGCGAGGCGGTCGCGCAGCACTTCGCCGGGGCCGACGGCGTCGACCGCGTTCTCGGCTCGGGCTCGACCAAGGTCTCGCTGCAGCTGCTCGGCGGTTTCCAGTCCGACCTGCGGATGGTCGACGAAGAGGAGTTCGCCGCCGCGCTCCACCATTTCACGGGCAGCAAGGAACACAACGTCCTGATCCGCAGCCGCGCCAAACGAGTCGGCCTGACGGTCAACGAGTACGGCATGTTCCGCGGCGAGGAGCGGCTTCGGGTCCGCAGCGAAGCGGAGCTGTTCGAGCGGCTCGGGCTGGCCTTCATCGCTCCCGAGCTGCGCGAGGGCCTGGACGAGATCGAGCTAGCCGAGCGGGGAGAGCTGCCGGTCCTGATCGAGCGCGCGGACCTGACCGGCACCTTCCACGTCCACACCACCTGGAGCGACGGACGCGCCTCGCTCGCCGAGATGGCCGAGGGCGCCGCGGCTCTCGGCTGGGGCTACCTCGGCATCGCGGATCACTCGCGCTCCGCCGCCTACGCCGGCGGCCTCTCCCCCGACCAGGTTCGCGCGCAATGGCGAGAGATCGACGAGTGGAACCAGCGCGGCCGCCCGCCCCGGCTCTTCAAGGGGATCGAGTGCGACATCCTCCTCGATGGCGCGCTCGACTTCGACGACGAGCTCCTGCTCGGCTTCGACTACGTGGTCGCCTCGGTGCACTCGCGCTTCCGCCTGCCTGTCGCAGAGATGACCGCGCGCCTGGTGCGCGCGGTTTCCCACCCCTGCGTCACCTTCCTCGGTCACCCGACCGGACGTCTCCTCCTGGCGCGCGAGGGCTACGAGCTCGATCTGGACGCGGTCCTCGACGCGGCCGCCGAGCGGGGAGTGATCGTCGAGCTCAACGCCAATCCCCACCGGCTCGACCTCGACTGGCGGCCGTTGCGGGGCTGGCTCCGCCGAGGCTGCGCGACGTCGATCCACCCGGACGCCCATTCGGTGGCCGGGCTGCGCGACGTCGATTGGGGAGTGGCGATCGCGCGCAAGGCCGGCGCCGCGGCCGCGCAGGTGCTCAACACGCGCTCTCTCGCCGAGGTCGAGGGCCACTTCGCGGACCGCCGCGGGCGTGCGCGCGAACTCCTGCGGCCCTCGACGCGCTGAGCGGTCGCGCGGCGGCCGCGCTCAGCTGCGCACGCCGAGAAAGAGATAGGAGCCGAAGAGCGTGAAGAGGAGCGCCGGGCTCCAGATGGCGATCGCCGCCGGGAAGACTCCCACCTCGCCCAGGGTCTTGAACAGCGCATAGACCGCCATGAATACCATGCCGAGAACGACGGACAGCCCGAGCCCGTAGAGCGCGCCGCGCCGCTCGAGTCGGAAGGAGAAGGGGAGGGCGACGAGCGTCATCACGACCGCTCCGAAGGGGAAGGCGAGCTTGCTCTGCAGCGCCACCTCGAGCTCCGGCCGGCGCTGCCCGGAAGCGCGGAGCTCGCGGACGTGGGCGGCTAACTGACCGAAAGTCATTTGGTCGGGTCGCGGCTCCGAGGCCTGGAAGTACTCGGGCCCCTCGGGGAGATCCACGCGAATCGGTTTGTCGAGCGGCCGAAACTGAAGCTGTTCGCGTCCCCGGAAGGTGCGGGCCCATCCCCCCTCGACGATCCAACCCGATTCGCCGAAGCTCGCTCGATCGGCCAGGAGCCGCGCGCTCAATTGGCGATCGGCGTCGAACTCGAAGACCTGGAGCCGGTCCAGGCGGGCGTCGCCGGGATCGAAGTGGAGGAAGTTGTAGAGGTAACGCCCTTGCCCGAAGAGCCACTGCTTGTCCGGGCCGCGCAGCACCCGCTGCGCGGAGCGCCCCTTGATCCGATCGGCGGCCTCCGCGACCTTCTGATTGGACACCGGCAGGATCTGCGACTGCAGGTAAGCCGAGAGGGTCGCGAGGAGGAGCGCGCCGAAGAGGGCCGGAAGCGCCAGTCGGTACAGGCTGATGCCCACCGAACGGGCGGCCACCACCTCGTTGGTGCGCGAGAGGAGCCCGAACGCGACCAGAGTGGTGACCAGGGCGCAGATCGGCAACACCTCGTAAGCGAGTTGAAGCGACTTGTACTTGTAGTACCGCACCACGGTCGAGGTGTCGACCTGGTTGCGGAGGATGTCGTCGAAGTTGTCGGTCAGGTCCGCGATGATCGAGAGCGAGACCGCCGAAGCGAGCACGAGCAGGAAGATCGCACCCATGCGATAGAGGACGTAGCGATCGAGCCGGTTGGGGAAGCGCAAGCGCGGGCGCGGCACCCGCAGCACGATACGGCCGCTGCCGCCGGCGGGAGCGGCGTCCGACCGGGTCGGATCCGTCGGCGTGCGGCTCGCGCGCCCGGCGAGCCCGCCCGGCCTGGAAAGCCAGGCTCGCGCGGCGCCGGCGAGCCGGGCCCGAGCCGGCTGCCAACCGCGCCATCGGGTGAGAGCTCGCGGCAGCAGGGAACGGTCGCGGTCGCGCAGGACCAGGAGAAGCGCCCCGATGCCGCCGAGGACGAGGTTCGGCAGCCACATCGCCAGGGCCGGGGAGAGGCGCCCGAAGGTCGCAGCCTCCTCCCCCTGGGTGATCATGACGTGGTAGGCGACGACGATGCCGATCGAGAGCGCGAAGCCGGTCGACTTGCCCCCTCGCCGATTGGTGAAGCCGAGCGGCAGCGCGAGCCAGCCGAGCACCAGGCAGGCCGCTGGAATGGAGAACATCTTGTGCATGCCGATGCGGCCGAGGTTGCGCTCCTCGGCGGTAGCCTTCGGGTCGAGGGCGAGCTCCTGGTACTCGCGATAGGTGAGCGACCGGACGTTCTTCCGCCGCGAGATGCGTGCCCGTTCCTCGGTGGCGAACTGGTCCTTGAGGATCGTCCGGAAGACCTCGTGACGCCGCGTTTCGTAGCTCTCCGGCCGGGTGAAGTCGTAATTGTGCTCGACGGCGTCCTGAAGCTGGAGGATCAGCCGTTCGCCGCTCGCGTCCGTAGAGAGGCGGCCGCTGCGGGCCACGAGCACGCTGTTGCGCTCGGTCGGTACTGAATCGGCCAGAAAGACGCCGTTCCATGCGCCGTCCGGCGCGATCTCGAAGACGAAGAGCGTCTTGCCACGGAACTCCGTGTAGAAGACTCCCGGCTCGAGCTGTTGGCCGATCGTGCGCGTGGCGATGTCGAGCATCAGCCGGGAAACCGCCGCGTTGCCGGTGGGCATCGCCAAGTGCATCAGGAGGCCGCTCGCGGTCATCATCAGCGCGGACAGCAGGAGGATCGGCCTGAGCAGGCGGTAGACGCTGACTCCCGAGGCACGGATGGCGATCAGCTCGCTGTCCGAAGCGAGCCGGCCGACGCCGAGCAGGACGCCGAGCAACAGCGACATCGGCAGCGTCAGGACGACGATGTTGGGCAGCGAGTAGAGCAGGAGCTCACCGACCGTCGCGGCCGGGACGCCGCGGCGAATGATCGTCTCCGCGAAGCGGAAGAAGGTCTGGACGAGGAGAATCGACGTGTAGACTAGCAACCCCAGGCCGAGAGGGCCGACGATCTCCGAGAGCACGTACCGGTCGAGGCGACGCATGGGGGGCGAGGATTATACGGGGGCGGTGACCGGACGATCGGGCGGAAGAAGGGGCGGGCTGCAGGGTCGGCTCGCCCTGGTCACGGGCGGAGCCCGGCGAGTGGGTGCCGCGATCGTGCGCGAGCTCGACGCCGCCGGCGCACGAGTCATCATCCACGCCCGGAATTCGGAAACGGAGGCGCGCGCGCTGCAGAGCGAGCTCGCGAGACCGGGCGGCGTCGTGCTCGCCGATCTCGAGCAGCCAGACGGCGCCGAGCAGCTCCTCGACGGCGCCCGCGAGGTCAGTGGCGGCCGTCATGCCGATCTGGTCGTTCACGCTGCGGCGAGCTTCCGGCGAGGCACGCTGCTCGAGACCAGCGCTGCCGAGTGGGACGGGGTTCTCGCCCTCAACCTCCGCTCCTGCTTCCTGATCGCCCAAGGCATGGCGCGGCGGCGCGGCGCGGAAGGGGGAGACCTGATCGCGATCGCGGATGCGGCCGCGCTCGAGCTCTGGCCGGGCTACCTCGCTCACAGCGTCTCGAAGGCGGGCCTGCTCGCTCTGGTCCGAGCGCTCGCCAAGGCGATGGCCCCGCGCTTCCGAGTCAATGCGGTCGTCCCCGGGCCGGTCCTGCTCCCGGAGGGAACATCCGCGCAGGAGCGCGAGGCCATCCGCGCGCGCACGCTTCTCGGCCGGCTCGGTGAGCCCGAGCACGTCGCGCGGGCCGTGCGCTTCCTCGCCGAGTGCGATTTCACGACCGGGACGGCGCTCGAGGTGACCGGTGGCTCCCAGCTCTGGCGAGGCGTTCCCAGAGGGAGCCCGCAATGAGCGGAGGAGCCGTTCCCGTTCCGCGGCCGACCCGAGGAGGAGCCCGATGACCGTCGCGCTGGTGCGCCGTTACCGCTTCTCCGCGAGCCACCTCTATCGCCGACCGGAGTGGAGCGACGCCGAGAACTCGGCTCGCTTCGGCAAGTGCGCCATTCTCCCAGGCCATGGACACAACTACCGACTCACGGTCGCGATGGCGGGGGAGCCCGACCCCCAGACCGGCTTCGTCCAGGATCTCGGCGAGCTCGACCGGATCGTGCAGGGAAATGTCCTGGAACCCCTCGACCACCGCCATCTCAACGAGGCGCTACCGGAGTTCGGACCCGGTGGGGCGATCCCGAGCTCGGAGAACCTCGTCCTCTGGATCCGCGACCGTCTGCTACAGACGCTCCCCACGCCCTCGGCGCTCGCATGGCTGCGCCTCGAGGAAGACGACGACCTCGGTGCCGAATGGCATCGTTCCGAGTCTCGAGCAGCCCAATAAAGCTATCTTTTTCATGACTTTGCGGGGATTGTCGGCGCGCCGACAGGGCCTCGACGGCACCGCAGCGTATCGCCTTGACCCTCCCCGGTCGCTTCCGTACACTCCGGATCGCACATGATCCTGGCGATCGCGAATCAGAAAGGCGGTGTCGGCAAGACAACCACCGCCATCAACCTCGCCGCCGCCCTCGCTTCGAAGGGCCTGCGGACTCTCTTGGTGGATCTCGACCCCCAAGCCAACAGCTCGATGTCGTTCCTCGACATCCATGCGCTCACGCACTCGATCTACGACGTGCTCGCCGACGGCTCGATTCCGCTGGCCGACATCATTCGCCTGGCGGAGAAGGTACCGAATCTGGCGATCGCCCCATCGTCGATCGCGCTGGCGAAGATCGAATCGAAGCTGCTCGGTGAGATCGACAGCCACTTCCGACTGAAGGACGCTCTCGACCGGGTCCAAGCCGACTACGACTTCGTGGTGCTCGACACGCCCCCGACCCTCGGGATCATCACGGTGAACGCTCTCGTCGCCTCGAGCCACGTGCTCATCCCGATTCAGTCGAGCTACTTCGCGCTCGAAGGGACCGACGATCTGCTCGAGACTATCGACAAGATCAAGCAGCGGGCCAATCCGGCGCTCCAGATCCTCGGAGCGGTGATCACCCTGCACGACAAGCGGACGCTGCTCTCGCGCGACATCGTCGACCAGATCCAACGGGTCTTCGGTGAGAAGCTCTTCGAGACCATGATCACGAAGAGCGTCCGCCTCGAGGAGAGCCCGGCCTACAAGGAGTCCATCTTCACCTTCGCGCCCCGTTCGAGCGGCGCCTACGAGTACTACAAGCTCTCCGAGGAGGTGCTGAGCCGTGTCTGAAGCTCCGGCCGCCAAACGGGGTCTGCCTCTGCGTGTCAAGATGCGCCACACCGCCCACTTCGTCGACGAGCTCGCGCACCGGCACGAGGTCGCAGTGGGGAAGATGGTCCCGCTCTCGGCGATCGACCCCGACCCGGCCCAGCCGCGCCGAGAGCTGGGCGACTTGAGCGACCTGGTGACCTCGATCCGCGAGCACGGCGTTCTCGAACCGATTCTCGTCCGGCCGCTCCCCGGAGTCGCTCCGTCGGCTGCGGCCGCGGAGGCCGGCAGCGCCCGGCCGGCCGGCGCGCGCTATGCGATCGTCTCCGGCGAGCGCCGATTCCGGGCCGCGCTCGAGGCCGGGTTGTTCGAAGTCCCGGTGATCGAGATGGACCTGAGCGAGAAGCAGGCGCTCGAGATCGCACTGATCGAGAATCTGCAGCGCAAGGATCTGACGCCCTTCGAGGAGGCCGGAGGCTTCCAGCTGCTGGCCGAGACACACGGGTACACGCAGGAGCAGATCGCTCGCGCTGTCGGAAAGTCGCGCTCGACCGTGGCCGAGACGCTCTCCCTGCTGCGCATCCCCCAGGAGCTTCGCCAGGAAGCCGCAGCCCTCGGAATCGAGAGCCGTTCGACACTCTTGGAGGTCGCCAAGGCCAAGGGCCCGAACGAGATGCGGGCGCTGCTCGAACGCATCGGGCGACGGGGCTTGACCCGGGACGACCTCCGTAGGGACACGCGGGGAGTCGCCGGCGCGCAGGGGAAGAGCGCCCGTCGCAAGCCTTACATCTTCAAGTTCCGAGCACCCGACAAGACCTTCTCGCTCAACCTGAGCTTTCGCCAGTCGACCGTCGACCGGGACGACCTGATCCGCGCCCTCGAGCAGATCCTCGCCGAGATCCGCGCGGCCCACGACTGAGCCCGCAGAAGGCACCCACACCGATCGGAGCGGGCCCGACCCCGGCCAGGTCGTCGCCTTGCCGGCCGGCAGCGGCCTCGAACCGCCGGTAGGTCTCACCGACTCGTCAAGAGGCTTCGAGAAAGGGGCTTGGTCGAGAGCCAGGCCCGCTGGATTCTTGCCTTTCCGGATCTTCGTCGATCGGGAGTTTACATAATCTATCTTATCGGACTTTCTGCAGTCGCAGAATCCACCAGAGTGAACGCCTTCCGGGGGTCCCGAGGGCTGCTGCTCCCTCCGGCTACCCGCCCGTCGCTTCCGGTGTCACATCCGGTACTTGCCGAGATCTTCCGGACGGGCGTTCTCGAGCCACTGCCGGAGCCGGTCGTCGTCCTCGTCGGACGAGAGCTCGGAGGCCTGCCGGGTCGAGACGGCACCGTCGAGCACCTCTTGCGCGATCCAGATCGAGGCCCCCGTGCGCAGCGCCAGGGCGATGGCGTCGCTCGGGCGCGCGTCGACTTCGACCACCGGAAGCTCTCCGCCGCCCGCGCCCCCGGGACCGCGGAGCCGCAGGCGGGCGTGGAAGGTGCCTTCGATGAGCGCATGGATCTCGACCCTCTCGAGGCGCGTCGCGAGGCTGTCGAGCACCGAGCGCAGCAGATCGTGGGTCATCGGGCGGGGCGTCTGGACCCCTTCGACGCCGAGCGCGATCGCGTTCGCCTCGAAGACGCCGATCCAGATCGGGAGAAAGAGGGCTCCTCCCTCCTGACGCAGGATGACGACCGGAACGTCGCTGGTCGGATCGAGGATCAATCCCTTGATCTGCATCTCGACCCAGCCGTCGCCCGGTCCGCCGCTCATGCGCCTATTGTGAGCAGGCTCCGGGAACGGGTCAAGGGAAAGCGCGCTCGGGAGAACGAGGCAGGACCCCGACGGGGGTCGGTCGAGCCGGCGAGGTCCGGCGCACCTCCGAGGGGGTCAGCTCGGAGCGAGCGGCAAGGGACGCGCCGCGGGGCGGGCGACGCTGCCTTCACCGAGCGACTCGCCCGCGAGAACGTGCTCGCCGACGTCCACCCGCTCGCCCCGCAAGCTGTGGCCGAGCGCCTCGACGATCCGCACCCGCACCATCGAACCCACCGGCGCCGCCGACGCCCCGGCCCGGAAATGGACGATGCGGTGGCAGCTCGAGCGCCCGGTCAACGCCCCGGGCTCTTTTCCCCAGCCGCCGACCAGCACCTCGAGCTCGCGGCCGATCAGCTGCGCATTCAGCTCGGCCTGGATGCCGTCCTGGAGGGAGAGCAGGCGTGCCAGTCGCTCGGCGGCCCGCGCGGGCGCGATCTCACCATCGAGTCGCAACGCGGCGGTGCCGGGACGCGGCGAGTAGGCGAACGCGAAGAGAGAGGCGAAGCGGACGCGCGAGATCAGCTCGAGCGTCGCCTCGAAGTCGGCCTCGCTCTCGCCCGGGAAGCCGACGATGAAGTCGCTCGAGAGCGCCAGCCCCGGCCGCGCGTCGCGCAGCGCGCCGATCAGCTCGAGGTACTGCGCTACCGTGTAGCCGCGCCCCATGCGCCGCAGCACTCGATCCGAGCCCGATTGGACCGGCAGGTGCAGGTAGTCGCACAGCAGCGGATGCCGCCGGTAGAGGTCGACCATGCGTGGCGAGAAGTCGCGCGGATAGGAGGTCACGAAGCGGAGACGGGCGAGACCCGGGAGCGCGGCCACGGCGTCGACCAGGTCGGCGAAATCGGCGCGGCCGCCGGGCTCGCGCCAATGGTTGACCGTCTGGCCGAGCAGCTCGATCTCGCCGAAGCCGTAGTCGAGCAGGTGTCGGACCTCGGCGAGGACCTCGGCCATCGGCCGGCACCGCTCGGGCCCGCGGGTCGAGGGGACGATGCAGAAGGTGCAGCGACGGTCGCAGCCCTCGATGACCGTCACCATGCCCTTGGGTCCACCCTCCCGCGAGATCGCATCGAGGTCGTAGCGCCGCTCCGCAGGAAAGCCGACCGCGACGACCCGCTCCCCCGCCCGACGGCGAGCGAGCAACCCCGCCAGCTCGCCCACGCGCGCCGGACCGAGGACGAAGTCGAGCTCGGGAACCCGCGCCAGCGCCCGCTCCCCTTCCTGCTGGGCGACACAGCCGCACAGCCCGAGCAGCAGGCCCGGCCGGTCGGCCTTGAGCCGCCGGTACTCCCCGAGGCGCGAGTAGACCTTCTGCTCCGCTTTCTCGCGCACGCTGCAGGAGTTGAGCAAGATGACGTCGGCCTCGCGCACGTCGCGGGTCGGCAGGATCCCCTCTTGCATGAGCTGCCCGGACATGCGCTGGCTGTCGAGCTCGTTCATCTGACAGCCCCAGGTCTCGACGAAGAAACGGCGCGGCCGCTTCACGAGGCGTCGTCGGGGTCCCGCTCGACGACCGTCGGCTCGCGCGGCTCCGCGGCGCCGGGCGCCGGTCGCGCGGCGGGCTCCCCGACCTCCGGCTCGAGCTCGATGCCCTCGCGCAGCCAGCCCGGGAGAGCGCCCGCGCGCCGCCCCTCGTCGAGGAAGGCCTCGATCTGGCGCGGCGCCGCCGCCGCGTCGCGCCGCGCGCGGTCGAGCTCGCCGAGCACGCGGTCCCATTCCGGTTTGATCTGCAGGTCGCGCGCGTAGGCGTCGTCTTCCGCGTAGAACTGGCGGCGCAGCTCCGCGGATTCGGACTCCAGCCGCTCGACGTCCTCGACCGCCTGACGCCAGCGCTCGCGCAGCACGCGGGCCCGCTCGCGCCAATAGGTCTCGTCCTGCGCCGGCGCGGCCGGCGCCTCGGCAGCGGCCGGCGGCTCCTCGACCGGCGCGGGCTCGGCGACGGTCAGCTTCTGCCCGGCGGCGTACGCGGCGAGTGACTTGTCGTCGAGCGCGACGCGCGGCGCCTCGGCGGCGGCTCGGCGCTCCTTTTCGCGCCGCGCCGCCTCGACCAGCGACGGCGCCGCGGCGGCGTCGGCGGTCGCTTCTGCCGGCTCGATCACGATCGTCGTCGCCGGCGGCGGCGGCGCGGGGACCGGGGACGGAGGCGGCGGCGTCGGCTCCGGGCGATGCCGGGTGGCGGCCTGCGGCGGCAGCGGCTCGGGCGGCGGCGGCCCGGCGCACGCCGCCGCCAACAGCGGCAGCAGCAGGAGCGCGGCCACCGACAGCGGGCGCAGCGTCCTCGGGGAGCGCTCAGGCACGGCCATAGCGGTCCTCGAGCCGGACCACGTCGTCGAGCTCGGGCGTCGAGACTTCGAACAGATCGCAACCCGAGGGGCCGGCGATCATCCGGTGGCGAGTCTCCGGGGTGACGTGGTAGGACTCCCCCTCACGCAACGGCAGGCTGCGCAGCTCGCCCGCCTCCTCCACCTGCAGCTCGATCTCGCCCCGGGCGACGAAGAAGGTCTCGTCCTTGTGCCGGTGGTACTGGAGCGACAGCGCCTGGCCCGGCTCGATGTGCAGGAGCTTGCCGACGTAACGTTCGGTTTGGGCGAGCAACAGCTCGTATCCCCAGGGCTTGTCGACGCGTCGGACCGCGACTTTCATGCGCTCTCCTGCCCGGGCACCGTGACTCCTCCCAACTCCTTGGACATCAGGGCCGCGACCTCCTCGGCCGTGCCCAGCTCGCAACAGCGCCCGGCGAGCTGCTCGAGCCGGCTGCTGTCGAGCTCGCGGATCAGGCCGCGCTGGCGCGGGATAGAGCGGGGATGGATCGAGAACCGCCGCAGCCCGAGCCCGACCAGCACCGGGATGCACGACTCGTCCGCCGCCATCTCGCCGCACAGGCTCACCGGGATTCCGGCGTGCTCGGCGCTCGCCAGAACCGAGCGTAGCATGCGCAGGATCGCGGGATGCAGCGGCTGATAGAGCCCCGCGACCTCGCGGTTGTTGCGGTCGACGGCCAGCGTGTACTGGATCAGGTCGTTAGTGCCGATCGAGAAGAAGTCGCACTCCCGGGCGAGTTGATCGGCGATCATCGCGGCCGCCGGAACTTCGATCATGATGCCCACGCGGTAGTCGTGCGCGCGCGGCAGCCCCTCCGCATCGAGCTCGCGTCCGGCGGCGTCGAGCGCCGCGCGCAGGGCACGGACTTCGTCGACGCGCGACACCATCGGCGCCATGATCCAGAGGTCGCCTCCAACTCCGGCGCGCAGCAGCCCGCGCAACTGCGAACGAAAGATCTGCGGCCTGGCGAGCGTCAGGCGGATGCCGCGCAGGCCGAGCACCGGATTGTCCTCCCTGCTCTCCATCATCTCGCGCGCCAGCTTGCGCCCCCCCAAGTCGTAGGTGCGGATGGTGGCGGGGTGCGGGCGCGCGGCCTCGACCAGGCTGCCGTAGATCCGGAGGTGGTCTTCCTCCGAGGGCAGCTTCGGATCGGTCTCCATGTAGAGGAACTCGCTGCGGTAGAGGCCGATGCCGCGCGCACCGAAGCGCGCGATCTGAGGGATCTCCTCGGGCAGGTCGATGTTGGCGAGCAGCTCGATCTCGACGCCGTCGGCCGTGCGCGCCGGTCCGCCGTCCGCCACCTCGGCGCGCGCCTCCTCGAGCTGCAGGTCCGAGCGCTCGGCGATGTACTTGGCCAGGACCTCCGGCGTCGGATGCAGGATGACGGTGCCGTTGCGGCCGTCGACGATCAGCGGGTCCTCGTCGGTGACCAGGTCGGTGATCTCGGGCAGCGCGGTGACCGCGGGAATGCCGAGCGAGCGGGCGATGATCGAGGTGTGCGAAGTCCGTCCACCGGCCTCGATCGCGAAGCCGACGACGTTGGTCCGTCCCAGTCGGATCGCCTCGGAAGGCACCAGGTCGTCGGCGACCAGGATGACGTCGCCGACCACTTCGGAGACCTCGTGCACCGCGATTCCCTGCAAGACGCGCAGCAGCTGGCGGGCGACGTCCTCGAGGTCGTGACCGCGCTCGCGCAGATACTCGTCGTCGATCGTCGCGAAGCGGCGAGTCAAGTCGAGCGCCGTCTCGTGAACCGCCCACTCTGCGTTCACCCGATCCCGCTCGATCCGTCGCTCGATCGTCGCGATGAAAGTCGGGTCCTCGAGCATGAGCGAGTGCGCCTCGAAGATGGCCGCCAGCTCCTGTCCGAACAGCCGTCCGGCGCCGCTGCGCGTCCGTTCGATCTGGTCCCGCACCTCCACGCGCGCCCGCCGGAACCGGGCCAGTTCTCCGGGCACCCCCTCCTCCGGGATCGGGATGCGGAAGACTTCGACTGCGCGCTTGGCGACGACCACGGCGCGGCCGATGGCGACGCCGTCCGAAACGCCGTAGCCCGCGAGTGAGCGCATCGGCTCGCGGCCCATTACTCGCCCTCCCCGAAGCGGTCCGCGAACAGGTCGTGGACGGCGGCCAGTGCTTCGGCTTCGTCCTCACCGTCACAGCGAATGGTTAGCCGGCTTCCCTGCCCCGCGGCGAGCAGCAGGATGCCGAGGATGCTCTTGGCGTCGACCTCCTCGTCGTCGGCGACCAGCTGCACGCGGCTGCGGAAGCCGCTCGCCAGGTGCACGAGCTTTGCCGCGGCGCGCGCGTGCAGGCCGAGCCGGTTCACCACTTCGATGTCGCGCTCAACCACGGACCTTGGCACCGTCGTCGGGGATCGGCTCGCGTTCGCCGGAACGGCGGATGCTCGACCGGCCCCTCTCCGCGACCAATCGGGCGACCTCGCCGAGCGAGCCGCCGCCGGGGCGCGAGCAGGCGAGGCGCACGACCATCGGCAGATTGACCCCGGAGACCACCTCGATCGTTCCCGCCCGACAGAGCCCCAGCGCCGCTCGCGACGGCGTATCGCCGAACATGTCCGTCAGCACCAGCACGCCCTCGCCGCGATCCGTCTCGCGGACTTCTCTCGCGATCCGCTCGCGCGCCTCCTCGAGACCGATTCGCCAGTCGAGCGACAGCGCGCGGATGCCGTCGTCGGCGGCGCCGCCGGCGATCATCCGCGCCGCCGCCACCAGCTCGTCGGCCAGCCCGCCGTGGGTCACGACCAGGACGCCGATCATCCGCCGCGCTCCAGATCGCGATGGCGCACGCGGGCGCCCCAGCCGGCGGCGTCGAGGCGGGCCGCGAGCCGCTCGGCCAGCGCCACCGAGCGGTGACGCCCACCGGTGCAGCCGATGGCGATGGTCAGGTAGCTGCGCTTTTCGCGCCGGTAGCGCGGCAGCAGGAACTCGAGCAAGTCGCCGATGCGCTCGAGCAGCTCGGCGAAGTCCGGCTGCCGCTCCAGGAACTCGAGCACGGTGGCATCCCGACCCGAGCAGGGGCGCAACGCCGGCACGAAGTGGGGATTCGGCAAGAACCGCGCGTCGAACAGCAGGTCGGCACCGACCGGCGTGCCGTACTTGAAACCGAAGCTCAGGAGGGAGACCGCCATCGCGGGCTCGAGGCCCCGCTCGGCACCGAACTCGCGGAAGATCGAGCCGCGAATGTCGTGGATCGACCAGTCGCTGGTGTCGAGCACCAGGTCGGCGGCGCCCCGCAGCTCGGCGAGCAGGGCGCGCTCGCGCGCCACCGCCTCCGGGAGCGCGCCGTCGCCCCCCAGCGGATGCGGACGGCGAGTCTCCGAGAATCGGCGGACCAGGGTTTCGTCGGACGCCTCGAGAAAGACCAGGGTCGGCACCACCTTGGTCCGGTCGATCCCCGCCAGCAGGGCGGGCGCCGCGGCCGCGAATCCGGGAGCGCGCACGTCGGCGACGACCGCGATCCGATCGCTCTCGCCGACGCAGGCGAATGGGTCGGCGAGCAATGCCTCGAGCAAGGATAGCGGCAGGTTGTCCACGCAGTAGTAGCCGAGGTCCTCGAAGCACTTGGCGACCGTGCTCTTGCCCGAGCCCGAAAGGCCGGTGACCAGAACCAGGCGCACGCGCCGCCGATCGGCGGCGGCAGGCTGCGCCGTCGAGGTCCGCGCATCGCTCATCGCGCCCTCCGCTTGCGTCCCCGCTCGAGCTGCTCCTCGAGCTTGCGCGCGAACTCCCGGGCCGAGTGCGTCCCTTGCAGCTTGAGCACGTGGTTGCGCGCAGCAATCTCGACGAGGTTGGCGATGTTGCGGCCGAGCGCGACCGGCATCCGGATGTACGGGCACGGTGTCTCGAGGATCGTGTAGACGGACTCGTCGAGACCGAGCCGGTCGTAGACCTGGCCCTCCTCCCAGTGCTGGAGCTCGACCACGAGGTCGATCGACTTGCGATCGCGCACCGCCGCCAGCCCGAACAGGTCCTTGACGTTGACGATGCCCAACCCGCGCAGCTCCATGTGGTGGCGGATCGGCTCCTCGCTGTAGCCGACCAGCTCGCCGCTCGGATAGCGCTTGATGCTGACGCGGTCGTCGGCGACCAGGCTGTGGCCGCGGGTGATCAGGTCGAGAGCCGCTTCGCTCTTACCCACGCCGCTCGCCCCGATGATCAGCACCCCGAGACCGTAGACGTCGAGCAGCACGCCGTGGACGCGCGTGGACGGTACCAGATGGTCTTCGAGAAAGTAGCTGATCCGCTTGATGACCACCGAGGAGAGCGCCCGAGTCGCGAGCACGGGGACGTCGTGGTCCCGCAGAGCGGCCAGCAGATCGGGCAGGGGCTCGAGGCCCTTGGTAACGACGACGACCGGAATCGGCAGACGGGCGATCTCGCGAAATCGCTCCCGGCGCTCCGCCGCCGGAACCGTGCGCAGGTACTCGAGCTCGCTCTCGCCGACGATCTGGACCCGGCCGCGCTTGATATAGGCATAGTAGCCCGCGAAAGCGAGACCGGGCTTCTGCACTCGCGGGTGGGTGATCTCGTTGTCGAGGTGGTCGGCGCCGGCGAGC
Source organism: Acidobacteriota bacterium (assembly GCA_011525905.1). GTDB lineage: Bacteria > Acidobacteriota > Thermoanaerobaculia > Multivoradales > JAGPDF01 > JACTMI01. The sequence continues at coordinate 50,871 of WYBK01000242.1, read as the reverse complement.
ACCTCGAGCCGCAGATCGCCGAGCTCGTCACCGAGCAGCTCGCCCACCCGCACGCTCTGAAGCGCAGTATCGGGCATTGGTTCCTCGCTCACGGCGCTCCCTCCGCCAGGCACTCGAGCAGCTCGGCGCGGCCGCCGACGCCGCGCAGGGCCTCGAGCCGGCCCGGGATCCGCGCCCAGCGGGAGATCGCCGCGAGCAGCTTCAAGTGGGTTCCAGGCGCCTGCGACGGCGAGATGACCGCGAAGAAGGCGTGCACCGGCCGGCCATCGGCGGCTCCGAACCCGACGCCGGCGGCGCTCAGCCCGACCGCCAGGTAGGCACGAGCGATCCTCGCGACCTTGCAGTGCGGCACCGCCAGGCCGTCACCCAGGGCGGTCGAGCCGAGCGCTTCGCGCTCCGCGAAGCTCGAGCGCAGCTCCTCCGCCGAGAGGCCGGGCAGCGCTCCGGCGATGCCGGCCGCCAGCTCGCGCAGGACCTCCGGGGCATCACGCGCCGCGAGGGCGGGAAAGAGGAGCTCGGGCATGGTCGCCTCGACGAGACTCGCGCCACCGCCCGGATCCAAGGGATCAGAGCTCCGGCGCGATCAGGCCGTAGTCGTCGTCGTCCTGACGCTTGTAGAGCACGTGGATCTGCGAGCTGGTGGAGTCCCGGTAGACCACGAAGCCGCTGCGCGAGCTCTCGAGCGCCAGCGCGGCCTCCTCGAGGCTCATTGTCTGGATCTGAATTCTCGACGACCGGACGACGCGCGGCGTCGAGCCCCGGCCGACGCTCTCGCGGGCGAGCACGTCGACCGGCCAGTCGCGCGCTTCGGCGACCTGCCGCCCAGCCCGGCGCCGGCGGTCGACGCTGCGCTTGCGTCCCCGACGCGCCTGCTTCTCGATCGCCTCGGCGGCGATCTGCACGGCCTCGAACAGGTCGTGATTCTCCTCGCGAGCGTGCAACGCTCCGTGGCGATGGGAGACGTGCAGCTCCGCCACCTTGCGGTGCTTCTCGTTGTCCAGAGTGACCTGAACCTCGACCGGCTCGACCAGGAAGCGACCTGCCTTCGCCAATCGCTCCTCGGCGTAAGCGCGGATCCTGTCGTTCAATTCGACGTGTCGGCCGACGAACTCGATGTTCATGACTCTCCTTTCTCCACGGCCCGATGGCCCGATGCGCCGAAGGAGCTCATCAGAAGATCCGGCGGCGATCCGCGGACGACGGCAGGTTGAGCTCGTCGCGGTACTTGGCGACGGTGCGCCGGGCGATCTGGATCCCCTCGCGATTGAGGATCCGCATCAGCTCGGAGTCGGAGAGCGGGTGCCGCGCGTCCTCGCCTTCGATCAACTGCTTGATCTTGCGCTTCACCGTGAGCGACGAGATGTCCTCGCCGTAGTCCCGGTCGATGCCGCTGTGGAAGAAGAACTTGAGCGGAAAGAGGCCCCGAGGCGTGTGGATGTACTTGTTCGAAACCACTCGCGACACGGTGGACTCGTGCATGCCGATGTCCTCGGCGACGTCACGCAGGACCATCGGCCGGAGGAAGTCCAGGCCGTGATCGAGGAATTCGCGCTGCTGCCGGACGATCGAGTCGGCCACCTTGTAGATCGTGCGCTGCCGCTGGTCCAGGCTCTTGATCAACCAGACGGCGGAGCGCATCTTCTCCGAGATGTACTGCTGGGCTTCGCTCTGCCTGCCCTCCGCGCGCATCTTCTGCAGCATTCGCCGATAGGCGCGCGAGATCCGCAATCGCGGCAGGCCGTCGTCGTTCAACTGAATGACGTACTCGTCGCCGACCCGCACGACGTGGACGTCGGGCTCGATGTAGTGCGTCCGGTCGTTGGTGTACTGGCGGCCGGGGCGAGTCTCCAGCAGACGGATTCTCTCGACCGCCGGCTCGAGCTCCGGAAGAGGCACGCCGAGCGCGCGTGCGATCGACGGGTACTGGCGCTTCAGGAAGGCATCCCAGTGCTCGGCGACGATTCGTCGCGCCAGGGATTCCTCCGGCTCACCGGCGATCTCGAGCTGCAACAACAGGCTCTCGCGCAGGCTGGCGCAGGCGATTCCGGGCGGATCCAGCCGACGCACCCGGTCGAGCACGTCACCGACCTGGGACTCCGTCCACCCCTCGCCACCGTTCTCGGCGCCCAGGCGGCAGATTTCTTCGACCGACGCCACCAGGAAACCGTCCGGGTCGAGATTGCCGACGATCAGCTCTGCGATCTCGCGCTCGCGCGGCGAGAAGTCGGACATGTGGATCTGCCAGAGCAGATGGTCGTAGAGATCCGGCTCGCGAGTCAACGTGTTCTCGAGCGGCGGCGCCTCGCGCGCCTCCCATTCGCCGCTGGCGAAGCCGTCGTTCTCCCACGCCTCGCCGAGATAGGTCTCGAGCGCGACCTCCTGCAGGGCTTCGCGATGGGGCAGCTCCTCGGCCTCCGGCTTCTCGGGCGCCGCCTCGGCCGCTTCGGTCGCCGCGGCGCGCTCCTCCTCCTCCGTGACCTCCTCCTCGACCTCCTCGAGAATCGGGTTGGCCTCGAGCTCCTGAGCCACCACGGTCTCGAGCTCCATGCGCGTCATCTGCAGCAGCTTGATCGCCTGCTGCAGCGACGGCGTCATGACCAGCCGCTGGGAGAGCTTGAGGGAGAGTTTCTGCTCGAGCGCCATGGCGATGGTCAGAGCTGGAAGCCTTCGCCGAGGTAGATCTTGCGCACTTGGGGGTCGGCCGAGAGCTCGGCCGGCGCGCCGGATCTCAGGATCTCGCCGTTGTTGATGATGTAGGCGCGATCGGTGATCTTCAAGGTCTCGCGAACGTTGTGGTCCGTGATCAGGACGCCGATTCCCATGCTCTTCAGGTGGCCGATGATACCCTGGATGTCGAGCACGGCGATCGGGTCGATGCCGGCGAACGGCTCGTCCAGGAGGATGAACGACGGGCTGATGGCCAGGGCGCGCGCGATCTCCACCCGCCGGCGCTCCCCGCCGGAAAGCGTGTAGCCGGAGTTCTTGCGCACGCGCTGCAGGCGGAAGTCCTCGAGAAGCCGATCGATCCTGCGCTCCTGCTCCGCGTGGGAGAGATCGAGGGTCTCGAACACCGTGCGCAGGTTGTCCTCGACGCTCATCTTGCGGAACACCGAGGGCTCTTGCGGCAGGTAGCTGATGCCGCGCTGTGCCCGCTGGTACATCGGCAGCAGCGTGATCTCGTCGCCGCCGAGGTAGACCCGGCCGCCGTCGGGCGGCGTCAGACCGACCACCATGTAGAACGTGGTCGTCTTGCCCGCGCCGTTCGGGCCGAGCAGGCCGACGACCTCGCCGGACGTGACCTCGATCGAGACGCCCTGGACCACGGCGCGCCCGCGGTAGACCTTGCGCAGGTCGGTCGCGACCAGGCTCGCGGCGCGGTTCACCCGCCCTCCGTGAGCACGCGCGCCGCGCCCGACGCCAGGTCGTATTCGAGGCGCCGTCCGCGGATACGCGTCCCTTGCCCCTCCGCCAGCTCGACCGGCGAGCCCGAGAAGAGCGTCGTGCGGGCCTCGACGTCGTAGATCGCGCGTTCGGCGGTGACGACCCGCCCGCTCGTCGCCTCCTCCAGGCGGACCGGCGCCGTGGCGGTCATCTTGACGATTCGATCGCTCTCGTCGAGGTCGGCGAGCAGCTCGCCCGAAGTGAGCAGCCGGCCGCCCTGGGACATCCGCACTTCGCCCGACCAGATCAGGGAGCGCTCGGCCTTGCGGTAGGCGAAGGTCGAGGAGGTGATCTCGGTCTCCGGAAGCTCGGAGGCGTCCGGCGCGCCGCTGCGGTAGAGCGTGCGCACGCCGCCGCCCGCCGACAGCCGCTGGGCCTCCTCCTCTCCGCGCAGCTGCTCGGCGAAGAGCACGTTCTCTCCCTGCCAGGCCTGGACTCTGCCGCGGAAGAGGAAGCCGCGAGGCGCTTCCTGGAAGATCGCCTCCTGCGCCTCGACCCGCACCGGGCCCCGGCCCCCGGCCGCCGCGCCCGCGACCAGCTCGGCCGCCTCCGGCTCGAGCTTCGCCTGGACCCCGCCGTCCGCGGTCGTCAGGCCGGTCGTCCGGTCCCAGGCGACGTGGGGCGCCACCAACTCTCCCCGCTCGCTGGTCAGCCGCACCGCCCGGCCGAACAGCTCCGCACGGCCCCGCTCGAGGTCGACGAAGCCTCGCTCGCCGCGCCCGGAGACCCGCTCCTCTTGGAACGAGACGCGCCCGATGAGCGTCAGCCGCCCCAACGCCCCGGCCGCGTCGAACTCCGCCTCCACCTGATCGGCCTGGGCCGTGCGCAGGGGCGCATCGGCCCTCCCCTCCGGATACTCGGAGAAGAAGACCGGCTGGAACCCCTGCGCCGCCACCGGGCGCCCCGCCGTCAGCGTCGCGACCAGATAGCGCGCGGCGATCTCGCGCACCGTTCCCGCCTCGGTCGGCGACAGCAGGACGACGTGCTCTCCGCGCTCCGCCTCGAGGGTGATCCGCGAAGGGCGAGCCGGTCTTCCCTGAAGGTCGAGGTTGACCTCGTGCGCACGGAACCGGACCGGCCTCTCGGCGTCGCCCTCGGAGGATCCGGCCAGCTGGCCCACGACCTGCCAGCGTGCCTGGACCGACTGCGGCGTTCGTTCGTCCGGCGCGAGGAAGAGCGTCAGCTGCTCGGCCGTGAGCCGGTCGCCGCCGCGAACCAACGACACGCTGCCCTCCGCCCGAATCGTCCTCCGAGGTCGGTCGACTCGGATGCGCGTCGCCTCGAGTTCGACCGCGGGCTCGCCGTCGAGCCCGGTCGTCTCCAGCCGGGTCGGGCCTGCCAGCTCGTATTGGTCGACCGCGAAGTCGAGCTCCAGGCCCTCGGCCTGCCCGGTCAGCGCGCTGCCCTGGGCGAGGCGGACGGAGCCGGCCGAGCGGACGATCCGGCCCCGGTCGGTCAGCCGGAGCTGCTCCGTGGAGACTGAGAAGCCGTCGCCGCCGGACACCACCACGTTCCCGACGAGAGTCGCCTCGTGCGTGTTCGGGTCCCAGTCCGCCCGGCGTGCGACCACCTGATAGGGCTCGCCGTCACGAAAGAGCTCGAGCGCCACCCCCTCGAGCTGCACGGTCTCGTCGGCGCCGGCGCGAAAGCGGTCACCGGAAATCCGGAAGACCGGCTTGCCGCCGACCTTTTGCTCGAACTCGAACCCCTCGCTGGTGGCGATGGTGCCGGCCGCGTCTCCGACCTGCGCACCCACGGCCGAATCCCCCGTCCCCGGCCCGGGCTCGGATCCGGGCGCCCCCTGTCGGCCGAGCCAGTAGAGGAGCGCGAGACCGGCTAGCGCGAAGGCGAGCAGGCCGAGGAGCGCGCGCCGCAGACGGGCGAAGGGGGGACGCGGCGACGGAGCATCCATCGAGTGATTCTAGTCCGCCGCGGCTCGCCGCCAAGCTCGCACGTCGACGAGACGGAGCGTGATCCGGTCGGACCGGCGGTCGCGGTCGAGATGGGCGAGCACTTCGAGCGGAGCGCGCCAATCGACGCGCCGCGCCGCCCACCCCCAGCCGATCAGCTCGATCTCGCGCCGTTCGCCCTTCACCCAGATCGAGAGATGCCCGGATCCGAAGGTCCGGGGCGACGAGGCGGCGGCCAGCGGGCCCAGACGCAGTATCGGTTCGCCATTGCCGACGCCGAAGGGCTCGAGCTGCCGCAGCGTCTGCCAGAGCCCCTCTTCGACTTCGTCGAGGCCGAGCTCGAGGTCGTAGCAGCGGCGGGGCACCAGCGCGTCCGCGGGCCAGGCGGCCGCGGCCTGCTGCCACTCCGCGCGCAACTCCGGCAGCCGATCGGCCGCCACCGTCAGGCCGACGGCGAGCTCGTGCCCCCCGAACTTCTCGAAGCGATCGGCCCAGGGACGCAGGAAGTCGTGCAGCGAGATCCCTTCGACACTGCGTCCGGAGCCGACGGCCAGGCCACCGTCGACCGCGAGCAGGACGACGGGACGGTGCAACTCGCGCGCGAGGCGCCCGGCCACGATGCCGACGACGCCGCGGTGCCAGCCGGCGCTCCAGGCGGCGACCAGCGGCGCGGGCTTCCCCTCGGAGCCCGCGGCCTCGCGCGCCTCGGCCAGGATCCGCACCTCCCAGGCTTGGCGTTGGGCGTTGGCGCGCTCCAGCCGCTCCGCCAGCTCGCGCGCGCGGCCTTCCTCGCGCGCGAGCAGCAAGTCGAGCGCGTCGTCGGCGGCGCCCATCCGGCCGGCGGCGTTGAGCCGTGGCCCGAGACGGAAACCGATGTCGGCGGCACGCAGCGGCGGCCGGACTCCGGCGCGGTCGGCGAGCGCGCGCAGTCCCGGGGAGCGGGGTCGAGCGAGCGCCGCGAGCCCGAGCGCAGCGATCACCCGGTTCTCGCCGGTCAGCGGCGCGACGTCCGCGATCGTGCCGATCGCCGCCACGCGCAGCAGGGCCTCCCAGGGGACTTCCTCACCGAGCCGCTCGAGCAGCGCGACCGCCAGCTTGAGCGCCAGTCCGGCGCCGGTCAGCTCGGCGTACGGGTAGGCGCAGCCCGGTTGCTTCGGGTTGATCACCACCGCCGCCTCCGGCAGCTGCTCCTCGGGCAGGTGGTGATCGGTGACGATCAGATCGAGGCCCAGCCGGACGGACTCCCGAGCGCCGTCGAATCCGGTGATGCCGCAGTCGACGGTGATCGCGAGGGCGCAGCCGAGCTCGACGGCGCGGCGCGCGTGAATCGCCTGGAAGCCGTAGCCCTCGCCGTCCCGGCGCGGCAGCAGCGGCTCGACGGGGAGGCCGACCGACCGCAGGGTCGCCGTGAGCAGGGCGGTCGCCGAGACCCCATCGGCATCGTAGTCCCCGACGACCGCGATCCGCTCGCCGCGCTCGCGTGCCGCCACGATCCGTTCCAGGGCCCGATCGAGCCCGAGCAGCAGCTCGGGCGGATGCAGCTGCCCACGCGACGGGTGGAGGAACTCCCTGGCCCCGCGGGCGTCGCCGATGCCACGCGCGGCGAGCAGGGTCGCCAGCCGGCTCTCGAAGCCAGCCGCCTCGAGCGCGGCCACCTTCTCGGCCGGCGCCGCGGCCCGCTCCCAGATCGCCTCGGGGACCCTCACTTACGCTTCTTGGAAGACGCCGAGCGCCCGGAACTTGCGATAGCGCTCCTCGAGCAGCTTCTCGATGGGCCGCTGCACGAGCTCGGCGAGCGCGCTCTCCAGGGCGTCCCCCAAGCTTCGTGCCGCGCCGGCAGGATCGGCATGGGCGCCCCCGGGCGGTTCCGGCACGATCCGATCGACCACTCCGAGCCGCTCGAGGTCGGGTGCGGTGATGCGCATCGCCTCGGCGGCCTGAGCCTTGCGCTCCTGGTCCTTCCAGAGGATCGCGGCGCAGCCTTCGGGCGAGATCACCGAGTAGACGGCGTACTCGAGGACGAGCACGCGGTCGCCGACGCCGAGCGCGAGCGCGCCGCCGCTGCCCCCTTCGCCGGTGATGGCGACCACGATCGGCACGCGCAATTGCGCCATCTCGATCAGGTTGCGAGCGATCGCCTCGGCCTGCCCGCGCTCCTCGGCATCCAGTCCCGGGTAGGCCCCGGCCGTGTCGATCAGAGTGATCACCGGGCGGCCGAACCGCTCGGCCAGTCGCAGGATGCGCAGCGCCTTGCGGTAGCCCTCCGGCCTGGGCTGGCCGAAATTGCGGTGAATCCGTTCCTTGGTGCCCCGGCCCTTCTGGTGGCCGATCAGGGCCACCGAGCGGCCGCGGAAGCGGGCGAAGCCGGCGACGATGGCCGGATCGTCGGCGAACAGCCGGTCGCCGTGCAGCTCGACCCAGTCGTCCATGAGGGCCGCGACGTAGTCGAGCGTGTAGGGACGGTCGGGGTGGCGGGCGACCAGCGCCTTCTGCCAGCGCGAGAGCGAGGAGTAGACCTCCGCCGTGCGCCGAGCCAGCTCCTCGCGCACCTGGCGGATCTCGCGCTCGTGGCCGCTGCCCTCGGGGTAGCCCTCGAGCTCCTCGAGCCGACGGCGCAGGCCGTTGAGAGGTTCCTCGAACTGGGCGTCGGTGGTCGCCACGGGCGGAGCAACGTAGCAGAGCGCGGCGAAGGCCGTCAAACGGGCGCGTCGCGACTCAGAGCAGCTGATAGGGGTCGACGTCGACGAGGACGGCGCCGGGAGGCTCCGGAGCGAGCGCGTCGGCCAGCCCGCGCCGGAGGGCGGTGCCGCGCGCCGACCGGACCAGGAGCTGGAATCGCCAGAAGCCACGCAGCCTCTCGAGCGGTGCCGGGGCGGGCCCCGTGAGCCGCAGCTCGCGGGCCAGCGCGTGCTCGGCCAGCCGGCGCGCGACCTCGGCCAGCCGAGAGCGTGCCCGTTCCCGATCCCGGTCCTCGGCCCCGATCAGCGCCATGCGCGTGAACGGCGGGTAGCCGAAGGTCGCCCGGAACTGCATCTCCGGCCCGCGGAAGGCCTCGTCGTCGTGCGCGAGCGCCGCCCGGATGGCGTAGTGGTCGGGCAGCCAGGTCTGCACCACCACCCGGCCCGGGCGCTCCCCGCGGCCGGCGCGGCCGGCGATCTGGGTCAGCAGCGCGTAGGTCTTCTCCACCGCGCGGAAGTCGGGGAAGCCGAGCAGCGCGTCCGCCGAAAGCACTCCGGTCAGCGCGACGCGCGGAAAGTGGTGCCCCTTCGACAGCATCTGCGTGCCGACCAGGAAGTCGATCTCGCCGCGGCGGAAGCGCTCGAGGATCGCCGCGGCGCCTCCGACCTTGCGCGCGGCGTCGCGATCGAGAACGTCGATTCGAGCCTCGGGGAAACGCCCGCGCAGCTCCTCCTCGATTCGCTCCGTGCCGGCGCCGACCGGGTCGAGCGCCGCGGCGGCGCAGGTCGGGCAGGCCGCCGGCACCGGCAGCGAGGAGCCGCACCAGTGGCAGAGCAACCGCCGATCCCGGCGATGGAAGGTCCGCGGCAGGCCGCAGTCGGCGCAGCGGAAGTCCTCGCCGCAGGCGCGGCAGAGGAGCATCGGCGCATAGCCTCGCCGGTTCCTCAGCAGCAGGGCCTGGTCCCCCTCGGCGAGGGTCCGTTCGAGCTCGGCTAGGAGGCGCTCCGAGAAGACGACCTCCCCGGGGCGCGGCACGTTCGGTTCGGCGCGCAGGTCGACCAGAATGCCCTCGGGCAGTTGGCTCGCTCCGGCGCGCTCGATCAGATCGAGTTGCCGGAGCCTCCCGAGCTCGACCGCCCGCCGGGCCTCGAGGCTCGGAGTCGCCGAGACCAGGAGAGCCACGGCCCCAGCCTCGCGGCAACGCACCAGCGCGAGGTCGCGGCCATGGTAGCGGGGCGAGCTCTCCTGCTTGTACGCGAGATCCTGCTCCTCGTCGACCACGACGAGGCCGAGGTCGCGCACCGGCGCGAACAGCGCCGAACGCGGTCCGACGACCACCCTGGCGGCGCCCGAACGGATCCGCTCCCACTCCTGTTGGCGCTCCGAGCCCCCCAGCGCCGAATGCAGCAGCGCCAAGCGCTCGCCGAAGCGATCCTCCGCGGCCCGGGCGAGACCCGGCACTAGGGCGATCTCCGGCACCAGGAGAATCGCCGAGCGGCCGAGCTCCAGGGCATGAGCGGCTGCGCGCAGGTAGACCTCGGTCTTGCCCGAGCCGGTGACCCCGCGCAGCAGGAATCGCTCGAAGCGCCCCCCGTCGAGCGCCTCGCGCAGGGCCGCCACCGCCTCCGCCTGGTCGGCCCGCAACTCGATCCGTGCCCCGGAGCCCGCACCGAGCAAGTGCCGCCCGAGCGAGAGCCGCTCGGGCTGCTCGAAGCGCCGGATCAGCCCGAGCCCGACCAGCCGGCGGAGCACCGCCGGCGAACCGCCCGCCGCGGCGAGCTCCTCCGCCGCAGCCGGACGGCCGAGCTCGAACAGCAGCTCGAGCGCCGACCGTCCCGCCGGCGAGCGCCCACAGCGCTCCAGCTGCGCTTCGCGCGCTCCGGGCGCCGCTTCGTAGGCGATGCGGTAGCGGGCGCGCCGGCCCGCCGAGAAAGCGAGCTCGACTCTTCCGAGCGCCTCGAGCTCGGCCAGGCGTTCGGGCAACCGGGCGTCCGCGATCCGCTCGCGCAGCGCCGCTAGCGGCGACCGGCCGAGCTCGAGCAGGACGTCCCGCACCTCGCGGTCGAGCTCGTCGCGCGGCGCCGCGATCGCGCCGGCGGAGGTCAGCTCGACCCGGCGGTCCCCCCACGACTCGGCCCCGGCGGGGAGCATGCCCGCGAGGACTTCGCCGAGCGGTGCCAGGTAGTAGTCGGCGGCGAAGCGAGCCAGCGCGAGGAGATCGTCCGGCAGCGGGGGCTCGAGATCGAGCACCGCCTGGATCGGCCGGAGCTCGATCGCCGGGGAAAACTCCGGATCGAGGCTCCAGACCAGACCGATCAGACTGCGCCGGCCCACGCCGACACGCACCCGCAGGCCGCGCCGCACCCAGGGGCGCAGCGCTTCGGGAATCGAGTAGACGAGCGGGCGCGCGAGCGGCAGCGGTACGGCGACCTCGGCGGTGGCGGCGAGCCGAGGTGACGCCGCACCCACTAGCCCGTGCCCTGGCGGCTGCGGACCTCGGTGGCCAGGCGGGCGACGTCCGGGTTGCCCGGCGCCAGTCGCTCGAGCCGCTCCAGCACGGGCATCGCCGAGGCCAGATCGCCCAGATCGAACGCGCGCACGACGACCTCGTTGTAGAGCGACTGCCAGTGGTCCGGGGCCAGCTCCTGGGCGCGCGCGAAGCGCTCGAGCGCGCCCGGGAAGTCTCCGGCCGCGCGCAGGCAGATGCCGAGGTCCGTCTGCGCGTCGGCGTCCTCCGGCCGCAGCTCCAGATAGCGCTCGTAGAGCTCGCGCGCGCGATCCCAGCGCTGGATGTCGAAGTTCAGGTTGGCCAGGGCGACCAGGGCGCCCGCGTCGTTCGGATCGGCCTCGAGCGCCTGCCGCAGCCGCTCGATCTCGGCCGAGGCCGCGGCGTTCGCGTCGCCGGCCGGCGCCGCGCCGGCCTCCCCGACGCCGTGAAACCCCCCGGCCGGCGCCGCCAGACGCGCCGGTTGCAGGGGGGCGATCGCCTCCTGGGCGAGGTAACCCGCCAGGAAGCCGGCCAGCAGGCCGATCACCAGGAATAGGACGTTGTCTCGGTTCAAGTCGGTCGCGACCTCTCCCCGGGCGCGCCGAGAGGCGCGCCGGACGGCACTCGGCCGGCGTCGGGCTCAGCCCCCGGCGACCGCGTTCTTGTGGCGCTTCTCGATGCTCGAGGTCAGGGCCTTCTCGACCTGTTGCTCGGCGTCCCGCTCGGTCATGCCACGGACGTGGGCCACCTCGCTGACGATGAAGTGCTTCGCCCGCTCGTACATCTTCTTCTCGCGGAAGGAGAGGCTCTTCTTCTGACTGACGAAGCGCAGGTTCTTGAGCACCTCGGCGACCTCGGTGATCCGCCCCGTCTTCATCTTCTCGACGTTCTGCTTGTAGCGGCCCTTCCAGTCCTTGTGCGCCTCGACGTTGCCGTCTTCGAGGATGTTGAAGAGTGTCTTGATCTCGCGCGGCTCGCACAGCGGACGCAGGCCGACCAGGTCGAGGTTGTCCTTCGGCACCATGACCTTCGAGTTGCTCGAGAGCAGACGCAGGTGGTAGCAGGTGCGCTCGGTGCCGTCGATGCGACTGGGAGCGATCTCCTCGACGATGGTGACCCCGTGATTCGGGTAGACGACCTTCTGACCGACCTTGAATGTCACGTGCCGGGCTCCGTTCACCTAACTGACTGATTAACAGATGGTTGCGACGTTAACCACCGCAGGTGAAGGATACGCCAATCGAGCCCTCCCGTCAAGGAGGAATCCCCCTCGAGCCGCCCTCGAAAGGGGACACTCGGGCGAAAACCAGGCGGAATCGAGAGCTCGCGACCTCGGATAGCATGCCGCCGGGCCGGAGTGGCGGAATGGCAGACGCAGGGGACTCAAAATCCCCCGGGGGCAACCCCGTGCAGGTTCGAGTCCTGTCTCCGGCACCAGACGCGGCGCCTTCCTCCTCCGGCCACCCGGCGAGGCGCTCGTCCGCGGCACGCTCCCGGGAGCGTCAGCTCGCGGCCGGCGTGCCGACCGGCGCGGTAACAACCGCGTCGGTCCGCTCGTCGGCCACCACCTTTCCGTCTCGCAGCAGGATCCGCCTCCCGGCATGCGCCGCGATCTCCGCCTCGTGGGTCACCAGCAGCACCGTGTTGCCCTGCCGGTGGAGCTCGCCGAAGAGACCCATGATCTCCTCCGACGTCGCGGTGTCGAGGTTGCCGGTCGGTTCGTCGGCGAGCAGGATCGAGGGGTCGTTGACCAGCGCGCGGGCGACTGCGACCCGCTGGCGCTGGCCGCCCGAGAGCTCGTTGGGCAGGTGGTGCGCCCGGTCGGCCAGGCCCACCCGCTCCAGGGCCCGCGCCGCCCGCTCCCGCCGCTCGCGGCGCGGCATGCCGGCGTAGACCAGCGGCAACTCGACGTTCTGCAGCGCGTCGGTGCGCGCCAGCAGGTTGAACGTCTGGAAGACGAAACCGATCTCCTTGTTGCGGATCGCCGCGAGCTCGTGGTCCGAGAGCTTTTCGACCGCGGTGCCGTTCAGCACGTAGGAGCCCGAGCTCGGCGTGTCGAGGCACCCGATCAGGTTCATCAGCGTCGACTTGCCGCTGCCCGATGGCCCCATGATCGCGACGTACTCGCCCCGCTCGATCGCCAGGTCGACGCCGTCGAGCGCGCGCACCTGCTCGGCGCCCATGTCGTAGAGCTTGCGGACTTCGCTCAGCGAGATGATCGGCACGTCGGATCCTCCCCGCGGCCCGGCTCAGCGCAGCGCCGCCAGGGCGATCTTGATGCCGATCCCCAGCGCCCAGACCACGCCGACGACGCCCAGCGCGCTGCCGCGGCTCACCCGGGCGACCCGCGAGAATCCGAGTCCCAGCAGGAAGATGCACCAGAGGGAGAAGAGATCGGCGCTCGAGGCGGCCGCGAGCGCGACCGCTCCGGCGTCGTCGCCCAGCAGGGCGCCGAGGTGAGAGGGCACCAGGCCTCCCCCCTCGATCTCGCGCATCGTCACCTGCTCGCGAAAGCTGGCGATGGCGAGGCCGATCACCGCCGCTACGCCGAACGGCAGGAACCCGTGCAGGGTCACCGACAGGCTGCGGCGGTAGTCGAGCTCGCCGCCGCTCAGGCGCAGCAGCCCGAGGAAGATCGCCGCGACGACGAGATAGGTCAGGGGCGCCACGATGGCCGCTCCCACCATCGAGGTGACGCGCGTCCAACCCAGGATCTGCTCGGACGCCACGTTGGCCGGCAACGCCTGGCCCCGCCCCTCGAGGTAGGAGCGGAACTCGGAGGCGTCGACCTTGGCATAGAGGGACCAGATCGCCGCCGCTCCGAGTGCGGCGAGGAGCACCATGGCCAGCAGCCAGGTCGGACGCTGCGCGATCGCATCGAAGGCGGCGCGCGGGGAGGTCAGGGCGCCGATCAGGTGATCGACTTCCGATCCCCCTCCCCCACCACCCATGGGGCGCGTCTCAGCGCCTTCGCTCATCGCCGCCTCCCGCGCGGACTCAGTCGACGACGCGGATGCCGGCGTCGTCGAGCAGTTGGCCGACCGCCCGGCGGTACTCGACCATCGCCCGCCGGTAGCCGGTCTGCGCCGACACCAGCCGGTAGCGCGCCGCCGTCAGATCCTCCTGGACCTGGAGGATCTGGAAGCTCGTCGAGAGGCCATTCTCGTACTTCTTGCGCTCGGCGTCGAGATTCTTCTCCTCCAGGCGGACCGAGACCTGCGCCGACTCGATCTGCTGGCGGGCGGTGTCGAGCGCGCGCACGGCCGTCCGCACCTCGGTGGCGATCTGCTGCTCGAGCGACTCGAGCTCGAGCTGCCCCTGGTCGAGCGCGACCTCGGCGATGGCCGCGCGCGCCTTGGCCTGGCGGTTCTGCAGCGGCACGCTGAGCTGGACTCCGACCGACCAGCCCGGGAAGTCGGTGTCCGTGACCTGCTCGAGGGCATCGCTCCAGCCGCCGTCGACGACCGCGAGCACGTTGCCCTCCTGATCGCGCACCAGGACGTCGCCGCCGACGCCGTTGAAGCCGTAGGTGGCGCGCAGATCGAGACGCGGCTTCAGCTCCTGCCGGTAGAACGCCCGATCGATCTCCAGTCCCTGGATCGAGGTGCGCTGCACGGTGAGCTCGCTGCGGTTGGCGAGCGCCGCCTCGAGCGAGGCGGCGAGCTCGAAGGTGGCGGTCTCGACCTGCTGCTCCGACTCCGGCACGATCGACTTCGCCCAGAGCTCGCCGGCCGGCAGGTTGAGCAGGGTGCGCAGCCGGTCCTCCGAGTCGCCGATGGAGGCGCGGGCGCGGATGATCTCCTCCCGCCGGGAAGCGATGCCCGCCTCGCTCTGCACCAGCTCGAGCGGTGCCAGGGTGCCGACCTCGACCCGCGTGCGGTTGTTGGCGTGCAGCTCCTCGGCGAGCGCCAGGCTCTCCTCGGCGACCACCAGCGCATAGCGGAAGCCGACCAGCAGCCAGTACTCGCTCTCGACCTGACGGACCGTCTCGATCACCCGCTGGAGGAAAAGCTCGCGGGAGATGTCGTCCGAGTTCTTGGCGATCTCGATCGAGTACTCGGTGGCTCCCCGCCCGAAGCCGCGCAGCAGCGGCTGCTCGAAGGTGAAATCGAGGCCGGTGCTGAACGACGGGTTGAGGATCGAGAACTGCGAGTTCGTCTCGAACCTCCCGTTGGTCCAGTCGATCGCCGCGCGACCACCGCTCGGGACCACCTGCGTCAGGCCGACGCTGAAATTCTGCGATTCCTGCTTCTGGACCGCGGCGCCGTCCAGGTTCGAGGCTGCCGGGCTCTCGTTGTCGCTCGCCGAGAGGCCCGCGGTCAGCCCGAGATCGTAGAGGCCCATGGCCTGCTCGATACCGAGCCGCGAGCGCTGGCGGTCGAAGCGCTGGACACGCAGTCCGAGATTGCGCTCGACGGCGATCGCCACCGCTTCCTCGAGAGTCAGCAGGATCTCGGCGCCTCGCTGGCGGACCTCGGGCGCTCCGGGCGCCGCGAGCGGCTGCGCGGAGACCTCGACTGCGTCCGGCGCCTCGGCGGCCCGGGCCGCGGGAATCGCGGCGGCCGGGAGCACCATCGTCAGGAACAGCGCGGCGGCGCGCCACGCCCTTTGGAGTCTCGTCTCGATCATTCCAGGCATCCTCTTGGGTTGGAAACGCTTCAGCGTCTCCCCTCACTACGTCGGTCGAGGGCAAAAGTTCCGCCGCCATCGCGCTCCGGAGGCGCCCCCTCTCCCGGCCGGAAACAGGCGACGCGATGGCCGGGTTGGCTCTCGACCAGCGCCGGCGTCTCTCGGCCGCAGCGCTCGGTCGCCAGGGGACAGCTCGCCCGATGCGCGCACCCTCCCAGCCAGCCCTCGACCGCGACGCCGCGGCGGACCACCCCGCCGGCGCCACGCGCCCGCCGCTGCCGGCCCGGAATCGCGGCGAGCAGCGCGCGAGTGTGCGGATGGAGCGGTCGCGCGAGCACCTGCCCGGCCTCTCCCTCTTCGACGATCCGGCCGCGCAGCAGCACGGCGATCCGGTCCGCCACGCGGCCGACCAGGAGCAAGTCGTGGGCGATCAGGAGCAGCGCCAGTCCGAGTTCTCGCTGGCGGTCCGCGAGCAGGTTGAGAATCTGACCGCGGATCGAGACGTCCAGAGCCGACACTGGCTCGTCGGCGACGACCAGCGCCGGACGAGTCGCGAGCGCCCGCGCGATCGCGACCCGCTGTCGTTGCCCTCCCGAGAGCTCGTGGGGATGGCGCTCGAGCACCTCCGCAGTGAGACCGACCTCCGCGAGCAGGCGCAGCGCCTGCGAGCTCCTGTCCGCTCGGGGCGCGAGGCGGTGGATGCGCAGAGGCTCGAAGACCGCGTCGCCGATCCGCTGGCGCGGGTCGAGCGAGGCGCCCGGGTCCTGGAAGACCATCTGAAGGTCGCGCCGGCGCCGGCGCAGCTCGAGGGGGCGCAGGGCGCGCAGGTCCTCTCCTCGGAAGCGAAGCTCGCCGTCGTCCGGTTCGACCAGGCGAAGCAGCGAGCGCCCCAGCGTCGTCTTGCCGCTGCCCGACTCGCCGACCAAGGCGAGCGTCTCCCCGGCGCGCAGGTCGAGGTCGACGCCATCGAGGGCGACGGACGAACCGACCGCCCGCCGGAGCCAGGGGGAGCGCAGGGCGAAGGTCTTGCGCAGCCCGCGCGCCTCGAGCAGGGTCACGACTCCGCTCCCGACCGCGGCAGCCGCGCGTGGCAGCGCACGCCACCGGCCGGATACGCGATCCAGGGAGGCGGCTCCTGCTCGCACCGGGCCAGCCGCTCGCCGCAACGGGGATGGAAGGCGCAGCCGTTCGTGCGCTGGGTGGCGCTCGGCGGCTGCCCCGGGACGACGGGCAGCGGTGACCGCGACCGCGGCCGCTCAACGGCAGCGCGCATCACCGCCACCAGCGCGCGTGTGTAGGGGTGGGCCGGCCGGTCGAAGAGATCCGCCGCGGGAGCCGACTCGACCACCTCGCCGCGATAGAGCACCACGACTCGGTCGCAGGTCTCCTCGATCACCGCCAGATCGTGCGAGATCAGGACGACTCCGAGGTCGAGTCGATCGCGCAGGTCGCGCAAGAGGTCGAGAATCTCCGCCTGGCGCGACAGGTCGAGCGCGGCGGTCGGCTCGTCGGCCAGCAGGAGACGGGGTCCGCCGGCGAGCGCCAGGGCGATCATCACCCGTTGACGCTCGCCGCCCGAGAGCTCGTGAGCATGAGCGTCGAAGCGCCGCTCGGGTTCGGCGAACGCCACCAGCCGGAGCAGCTCGAGGGCGCGAGAGCGGGCCGCGCCCCATTCGGCCACGCCGTGCGCGCGCACCGTTTCCGTCAGTTGACGGCCGATCGGCAGGACCGGGTTCAACGCCGAGGCCGGCTCCTGGAAGATCAGACCGATCTCGCCGCCGCGGATCCGGCGCAGCGACTCTTCGTCGAGACCGAGCAGCTCGCGCCCGTCGAGCCGGATCGAGCCGCCTGCGATCCGGCCGGGCGACGGGACCAGGCCGAGGACGGCGAGCGCCGTCAGCGTCTTGCCGGCGCCCGACTCCCCCACCAAGCCTACGATCTCGCCGCGGCCGACTTCGAGTGACGCGCCGCGCAGGGGTGTCACGGGCAGCCCCCGGCCGGGAAAGCTCACCTCCAAGCCCCGGACCTCGAGCAGAACGGCCATCTCGCCTCGCCGTCGGTCAGCCGCGCCGCCGGCGCCGCAGACCGCCGAGCCACCTCAGGACGAGCGCCACGCCGTATCCGGTGGCACCCCGCGCGCCCTTGGCCTCCGCGCCCAAGGCGGCGGGACCGGCAATGTCGAGGTGGGCCCAGCGGGTGACCGGCGCGACGAACTGGGAGAGGAAGGCCGCGGCGGTCGATGCGCCGCCCCAGCGGCCCCCGGAGTTCTTGAGATCGGAGTGCGTGCCCCTCATCTCCTCCAGGAACTCCGGCCAGAGTGGGAGGCGCCAGAGCCTCTCGCCCGCCTCCTCGGCGGCCGTCAGGAGCTCGCCGGCGAGATCGTCGTCGGGGGTGAAGAGGCCGGCGCCGGTCCGTCCCAACGCGACTTCGCAGGCGCCCGTGAGGGTCGACATTTCGAGCAGGTGGTCCGGACGCTCCGCGGCGGCCCAGCTCAGGGCGTCGGCCAGGATCATACGCCCCTCGGCGTCGGTGTTCACGATCTCGACCGTACGGCCGTTGGCGCAGCGGACGATGTCGCCCGGCCGGTAGGCGCCGCCGTCCGGCATGTTCTCGGCGAACGGCAGGTAGACGCGCAGGCGGACGGGCGGCTCGAGCCGGGCGAAGGCCTCGACCACGCCGAGCGCCGCACAGGCGCCGCACTTGTCCCACTTCATCTCGTCCATCTGCGCCGCGGGCTTGATCGAAATGCCGCCGGTGTCGAAGGTGACTCCTTTTCCGACCAGGGCGACCGTCTGGCTTCCCTCGCCGAGCTCGAGGCGCACGAGCCGCGGCGGGTGTGTCGATCCGCCGCCCACCGACAGCAGACCGCCCATGCCCCGCCGCCGCAGCTGCGTGGGTCCCAGCACCTGCACCGAGGCGCCGGTGCGGCGGGCCAGGTCGCGTGCCGCCACGGCCATCCACTCGGGCGTGGCCTCGTTCGGCGGCGCGTTGCCGAGCTCGCGCGCGAGCGCGACTCCGGCCGCGATCGCCGCCGCGCACGCCAGAGACGCCGCATGCCCGGGCGCGGGACCCGGAGCCGGGGCGATCTCGATCCGCTCCAGGCGGCCGATCCGGGGCTCGGAGCGGAAGCGCTCGAAGCGATGGGTCGCCAGCGCCGCCTGCCGGCCGATGCGCTCGGTCGCCACTCGGCCGCGGGCGACCGGATGATCGGGCAGCAGCAGCCGGACGCTTCGGGCGCCGGCGACGCGCGCCGCCTCGAGCGCCGATTCGAGCCAGCCGGCGAGCGCGCGCGCGTCGAGCACGGCGGGCGCGCCCAGTCCGCGCAGCTCGACCGCGCCCTGCGCGGACTCTGCCTCCGCGACCTGCCCCACCGCCCCGCGCCAGCCCGTGCGCCCGGCGAGGCGGGCCGCGACGGCGCTCACCGGCCCGTCGAGCCGCCCCGTGGGGCCCTCTCCCTCGAAGGCCGGCACGAGGATCCGGTCGACTCGGCCGCCGCCGGCCGGGACGATGTTCGGCAGCTCGATCCGCGTCACCGCCCGCGAGCCTCCGAGCCGGCCCCGGCCGTGTCGCCCAAACGGTCGCGCACCTGCTGCATGTCCTCCCAGGTCGGGCGTTTCAGATCGGCGTTGCGCAGGAGCGCGGCCGGGTGATACGTGACCCTCGTGGGAACCCCTCGAACCTCGTACCAGAGCCCGCGCATCCTGCCGATCGGCAGGTCGTTGCCGAGCAGCGCCTGAGCGGCGATCCTTCCGAGCGCTACCAGGACGACCGGCCGGATCGCGTCGATCTGCGCCTCGAGGTAGCTCCGGCACGCCGCGACCTCGTCGGACTGCGGGTCGCGGTTGCCGGGCGGGCGGCACTTGACGATGTTGGCGATGTAGACCTGCTCCCGGCGCAGTCCGATCGCGCCGATGATGCGGTTGAGCAGCTCGCCGGCCGGACCGACGAACGGGAGCCCCTGACGGTCCTCCTCGGCGCCCGGGCCCTCGCCGACGAACATCAGCCGTGCGCGCGGATCGCCGTCGCCGAAGACCGCCTGCCGGCGCTGCTCGCAGAGCCGGCACCGGCGGCATTCGGCCACCTCGCGCGCCAGCCGTGTGAAGAGCGTCTCGACCGGCTCGGTCTCGCGCCGCGGGTCTCCATCGGTCGATGCGACCAGGCTCTCCGGCGCGTGGACGACGCCGCCGCGCGCCCGCCGGTAGACCTCTTGGAAACCGAGGTCGTCCAGGTAGGCGAGCGCGTCAGCCAGCCAGGGGGGCCGGCTCACGGCTCGTCCGCGCGAGCTCGCTCGCGAACAGGTCGAACAGGTCGCGAGCCAGCTCCGACTTCGGCCGGCGGCTGAAGCGGACCGGCTCGGCGTCGCGGCGGAATACCAAGACCTCGTTTTCGTCGCTTCCGAAACCGATGTCGGCGCGAGAGACGTCGTTGGCCACCAGGAGATGTGCCCCCTTGGCCTCCAGCTTGCGACTCGCCTCGGCCTCGAGCCCGTCGGTCTCCGCGGCGAAGCCGACGCGCAATGCCGCCGGTGCCCACTGCCGCAGCGCGGCCAGGATGTCGGGGTTGGGCAGCAGCTCGATCCCGGGAGCGCCCCGCTCCTTCTTCAGCTTCGTGGCCGCCGGCCGCGCGGGACGGAAGTCGGCGACCGCCGCGGCCATCACGACCAGATCCGCGGTCGGCGCCAGGCGGCGGACCTCCGACTCCAGCTCGAGCGCCCGGACGACGTCGATCCGCTCGACTCCGGGAGGCGTCGGCAGGGCGACCGGCCCGGCGACCAGCCAGGTCCGGGCACCGCGGCGCGCCGCTTCGGCGGCCAGCGCGAAGCCCATCTTGCCGCTCGAGCGATTGCCGAGGTAGCGGACCGGATCGATCGGCTCGTGGGTCGGTCCCGCCGTCACCAGAACCGTGCGCCCTGCCAGATCGCCGGGCCTCAGGCGCTCCTCGACCGCGGCGACGATGTCGGGGACCTCGGCCATCCGCCCCATTCCCACTTCGCCCGACGCCAGCGGCCCCTCGACCGGCCCGACCAACCGCACGCCCCGTGCGCGCAGCGTCTCGAGGTGGGCCTGGAGGGCCGCCTGGCCCCACATGCGCGCGTGCATCGCGGGCGCGGCGACGATCGGGCCCGAGAAGGCGAGCGCCGTCGTGGTCACGAAGTCGTCGCCCAGGCCGAGCGCGAGGCGAGCCAGGAGATGCGCGGTCGCCGGCGCCAGGCAGAGCAGGTCGGCCCAATCAGCGGCGTCGATGTGCAGCTCGCGCCCGCTGCCGTTGGCCTCGAGCCACTCCCCCCGGTGGACCGGCGCTCCGGTCACGACCTCGAGCGTCAGTGGCGCGACGAACGACTCCGCCGCGCGCGTCAGCGCGCAGCGGACTGCGAAACCCCGGTCGCGCAGACGCCGCACCAGCTCGGGCGCCTTGTAGGCGGCGATGCCGCCCGAGACGCCGAGCAGGATCCGGCTCCCGGCACGACCCTCGGGGCTCAGGCCGATTCCTCCTCCGCGGCCGCATCGACTTCCTCGAGGGGCTCCGGCTCGGGCGGCGGGCCGTAGTCCCACTCGACGAGATCGCCGCTGACCTCGGCCATCGCCAGCCGGGCCGGCTTGGCGGCAGGCAGCTCGACCTTGGGGCGGCCGCCGCGCATCAGCTGCTCCGCGCGGCGGGCGGCCAAGAGGACGTACCGAAACGTGCTGTCGACTCTCTCGGGAATACGATGCATCGAGGCTCCTCTCCGCCGTCCGCGAGACGGCGGTGCGTGTCCGGTTCAGGGGTCGCTGCGCTCCTGCTGCGCGCGCTGGAAATCGGCGAGGACGCGGCCAGCACGCTCGCGGATCCGCTCCCGGCGGTGCCGCTTCTCGATCACGATCGCCGCCAGCGCCCAGCTCGCGCGCTCGGCGTCGTCGTTGATGATAACATACTGATACCGATCGAAACGCCTGATTTCCCAGAGAGATACGGCCAGTCTCCGAGCGATTTCCGCGGGGTCGTCCGAGCTGCGCCCCCGCAGTCGCGTCTCCAGGTCGTCGTAGCTCGGCGGCATGATGAAGATCGAGTGCGCCTCCGGGAAGCGCGCCATCAGCCGCTCGGCGCCCTGGACGTCGAGATCGATCACCATGTCGACGCCCTCGGCGAGGAAGGGGACGACCGCGTCCGCCGAAGTGCCGTAGTAGTGGCCGTGGACTTCCGCCCACTCCAAGAAGCGGTCCTCGGCGATCATCTGCTGGAAGGTCTCGGGGGAGACGAAATGATAGTCCTCGCCGTCGACCTCCCCCGGGCGCGGCCGCCGGGTGGTGTGGCTGACCGAGAACTCGATCCGGTCGAGGCCGGCGAGCGCCCCGGAGAGCACGGCGCGGATCAGCGTGGTCTTGCCGGCGCCCGAGGGCGCCGAGAGCAGGAACATCTCTCCCCGTTCTTCGCTCACGCCGGCCTCACTCGACGTTCTGGACCTGTTCGCGCATCTGCTCGCAGAGCAGCTTGGCGTCGAGCGCGTGCCGGATCATCTCGACGTCCCGGCATTTCGCCGCCAACGTGTTGAGCTCGCGCAGCAGCTCCTGCACCAGGAAATCGAGGCGCCGCCCGATCGCGCCCGGCTCCGCCTCGACCTCGGTCAGCTGCTCGAGGTGGGCCCGGAGCCGATCCAGCTCCTCGCGGACGTCGAGCCGGTCCGCCAGCACCGCGGTCTCCTGCGCCAAGCGCTCCGGCGAGAGGCCGGCCTCGCCGGCGAGCTCCCGGAGTCGGGCGCCCAGCGCCTCGACCGCGCGCGCGGCCGCGGCCTCGCGGCGCGCCTCGAGCCGCCCGACCTCCACCGCCAGAGCCTGTCGCCGCTCCGCCAGGGCCGCGGCGAGGCGCTCCCCCTCGAATTCGCGCGCGCGGGCGGCTTGCGCCACCGCCTCGTCGATCGTCGGCAGGAGCTCGGTGATCCGCTCGGGATCGAGAGCGACCGCGTCGCCGGCGTCGAGGGCAGCGCCCCCGCGCAGCAGGTCTCCGAGCGTGACCCGCGGCTCGACCAGGCCTTCGTCGACCAGCGGCCGGGCCGATTCGAGCCAGGCGCGCACCGCCACCGGATCGAGCCGCTGCCGGCGAGCGGCGCCATCGTCGGAGAAGACCAGCGAGACCTCGCATCGTCCGCGTCGGATGAGACGCGCCACCCGGTCGCGCACCGCCGGCTCCGCGCCGCGCAACGACTCCGGCAAGCGGACGACCAGGTCGAGGTTCCGATGATTGACCGTCTGGACCGTCACGCTCACCCGCCGGCCGTCGAGCTCGCCGCTCGCCCTGCCGAATCCGGTCATGCTCCTCATCGAGCTCCGCTCCTCGCCTCGCGCTCGGCCCGGTCGCCGGTGCGCTCGAGCGCTCCCTCGAGCCGCGGCGACCACTCTTCCGGCCGTCCGTCCCGTGGCACCTCCAGCGGCTCGCCGTAGGCCACGTGCACGACCGCGCCCGGCAGCGGCACCAGCGTCCGATCCCAGGTCGACAGGACCCGGAAGCGCGTCGCCGCCATCGCGACCGGAACGATCGGTAGGCCACTCATCGCAGCGGCTGCGATCACACCGGGCTGCACCCGCCGCGCCGGTCCCCTCGGACCGTCGGGCGTGATGCCGAGATCGGAGCCGTTGCGCGCGGCGCGGATCAGCTCGCGCAATCCCCCGACGCCGCCGCGGGTCGAGGAGCCGCGCACGGTCCCGATGCCCAGGCGTCGGAGCACCTGGACCATCAGCTCGCCGTCCCGGCTCTGGCTGCTCAACACGGTCATCCGGTCGCCGCGGTAAGCGTAGCGCATGAGCAGCATGTGACGATGCCAGAAGGCGAGGATGAAGCGTCGGCCGGAGCGCTCCCAGTCGCGGACCTGCCGGTCGCCGTGGAAGCGGATGCGCAGGCTCGCGCGCAACAACCGGAGCACGGCGGTGCCGACGGCGACCAGCGCTCGGTCGCGTGCCCGGAGCCCGGGAACCTCCCTCCGGTCGGCCACGATCAGGCCCGGAACTGGAGCTCGTAGAGCCGCCGATACGTGCCGTCGCGCGCCAGCAGCTGTTCGTGCGTCCCCTGCTCCGCCACCAGCCCGGCCTCGATCACGCAGATGCGGTCGGCGCGCGTCACGGTGGAGAGCCGGTGAGCGACCACCAAGGTCGTCCGACCGCGCATGAGGTTGGCGAGCGCGCGTTGAACGAGGGCTTCCGACTCCGTATCGAGCTGCGAGGTCGCCTCGTCGAGCACCAGGATCGGCGCGTCCTTCACCAGGGCTCGCGCGATCGCGAGCCGCTGCCGCTGGCCGCCCGAGAGCCGGAGACCGCCTTCGCCGACCAGGGTGTCGTAGCCGTCGGGCAGCTCCCTCACGAACTCGTCGACCAGCGCCGCCTCCGCGGCCGCGCGCAGGCGCTCGAACGGCAGGTCGACGCGCCCGTAGGCGATGTTGTTGCGAATCGTGTCGTCGAACAGCACGGTCTCCTGGGTAACCAGACCGATCAGCGCGCGCAGGCTGGCGAGCGTGACGTCGCGGACGTCGATGCCGTCGATGGTCACGCTGCCTCCGGTGACGTCGAAGAAGCGCGGCAGCAGCGAGGTGAGCGTGGTCTTGCCGCCGCCCGAGGGCCCGACGAAGGCCACCAGCTCGCCCCGCCGCACCTCGAGGTCGATGCCGCGCAGCACTTCCCGGTGGTCGTAGGCGAAGCGCACGCCCGAGAAGCGGATGACCTCGCGGAAGTCGTCGAGCCGGCGGGCGCCGGGGCGGTCGACGATGTCCAGTGGCTCCTCCATCACCTGACGCAGGCGCTGGGCGGCGGCGAGCGACTGCTGTACGACCAGGTTCGCCTTGTTGAGCTTGCGGATCGGGTCGTACATCACGTAGAGGTTGACCAAGAAGGCGACCAGCGTGGCCGATTCCATCGCTCCCGACTGGATGGCCCGGCCGGCGAACACGAGGAAGGCTCCGGCGCCGATGACGCCCAGGGTCTCGATCACGGGGCTCGAGAGATTCGCGATCAGCTGACCTCTGAGGTTGGCGCGCAGATGACGCCGAGTCGCTTCGCGAAAGCGCATCGACTCGAAGCCCTCCATGCCGAAGGCCTTGACCACGCGGTGACCGCGCGCCGACTCCGAGACCAGATTGGCTAGGTCCGCGGTGCGCTCCTGCGCCCGGTGGCTGGTGCGACGCATGCCCTTGGAGAAACGCACGATCGGGTAGATCACGGCGGGAGCCGCGATCAGGCAGAAGAGGGCGAGCCGGAGATGGATCGACATCAGCATCGCGAGGAGCGCCAGGAGCGTCACCGATTGTTGGACGATGTCGACCAGTCGGGTCGAGATCGCCGCCTGCAGGACGCCGACATCGTGAACCACGCGGCTGACCAGCTCGCCCGAGGGATGCTCGGCATAGAAGCGGGCCGACTGGCGAAGGGCGCGCTCGTAGAGCTCGTTGCGAAGGTCGGTCGTGGCGCCGAACCCGAGGCGCTGGAAGGCGTAACCGTTGACGAAGTCGGCCAAGCTGCGCAGCATGAATATCGCCACGAACAGCGCCGGAACGAAGTAGACGACCTGCTCCGGGCCGACTCCGAGCGCCCCCTTGAGCTGCTCGTAGCCGTCGGTGACCGTGCGGTAGAGGACGAGCTTGAGCTGATCGCCCGCCTGCGCCGCGCCGACGGCGTCTGGAGCGACGCCCGCACCGTCGCCCCCGAGTCCGAACGTGCCGAGCGCGTTGGTGTCGCGCAGCACTTCGCCGAAGATGAAACCGACGATGGGGATGAGCAGCGCCGTGGCGCCCGCGTAAACCGCCGTCGCGACGAACGCCGCCACCATCCAAGGCCAGTAGCGCCCTGCGTAGCGGAGCGCGAAGGCGAGCAGCCTCAAGCCGCCCTCCCCGCGCGGTCGAGCACCGCGAGCACCTCGGCGGCGGCGCGCTCCGAGGCGCCGGGCGCGCCGAGCCTCGGACGGAGCTCGGCGAGCTCGCGGCGCATCGCATCGATCCGCGCGCGGTCGCCGAGCAGCGTCGCCGCGACCTCGGCGATGCGCTCCGGCCGCGCCTCCTTCTGGAGGAGCTCGGGCACGGCCCCGCGTCCGAGGACCAGGTTCGCGAGACTGACGTGCGGTACGCGCACCAGCAGACGGGCGGCCTGGTAGGTGACCGGCGAGAGACGGTAGAGCACCACCATCGGCGTTCCGAGCAGTCCGACCTCGAGCGTGGCGGTGCCCGAGGCGCACAGCGCCAGGTGGCTCTCGGCGATCGCCTCGAAACGCTCCTCGCGCACGATCTGTGCTCCGCCGTGGCCGAAGCGTTCGAGCCGCTCGGCCAGCTCGTGCTCGCCGAGCGAGGGAGCCTCGATCCAGCGCACCTCGATCGGCATTCTCTCGGCCAGCCGTTTCATCCCCTCGGCCATCACCGGCAGGAGCGCCTCGATCTCGCTCCTGCGGGAGCCGGGCAGCAGCGCGAGCCGCGGCGGCGCGGCCTCCGCCCTGCTCCCGTCCCACACCTGCGGCAGGACCGGGACCTCGTCGACCAGCGGATGGCCGACGTGGACGACCCGCACGCCGTGGCTCCGGTAGAACGCCGCTTCGAAACCGAAGAGCACGAGCATGCGATCGACCGTGTCGGCGATCGTGCGCACGCGCCCGCGGCGCCAGGCCCAGATCTGCGGACTGACGTAGTAGACGACCGGCACCCCCGCCCAAGCGAGCTCGCGCGCCAGGCGGAGGTTGAAATCGGGAAAATCGACCAGCACGGCGGCACGCGGGCGTCGCCTCTCGACCTCGGCGAGCAGCCGGCGGAAGTGCTCGCGCGCCCGTTCGAAAATCCGGGCCACCTCGACCAGACCGACCACCGAGATCTCCCGGCTGTCGCCGATCAGATCGAGGCCGGCCGCGGCGAGCTCGCGGGAGCCGAGGCCGAACGCCGTGATCTCGGGCCGGTGGCGGCGGAGCGCCGCGAGCAGGCGCGCGCCGTGCAGATCGCCCGAGGCCTCGCCAGCGACCACGAGCAGATCGCTCCGACTCATGGGATCGGCGCCGGGGGCCCCGTCGGCAGGAAGTAGAGCAGCCAGCCGAGCGCGATCGCGCCGAGCATCAGGCTGCCGAAGATCTGCGCGAAGAGCTTGAACTGCGCCCGCGCGTCGCGGCGCCAGAGCGCAGCGAAGAAGACCCCCAGCATCGCCGCGTAGAGCGTCATGAACAGGAGGTGATTCAAGCAGCTACTCCTTGCGCCCGGTCGAGATGTCCCAGACGTCGAGCACGAGCAGCAGGTTCATCAGACCGGCGGAGAGCAGGAACACCGTGCCGTACTCGTACCCCGCAGCCGCGGCCGAGCCGGCATAGCCCAGGCCCCAACGCAAGAGGAAGTAGGGCAATCCCATGCCCATCGCCCCCAGCGTCGCCAGCCGGGAGAGCGGCTGGCCCTCGACGACGCGGTGAAGGTTGCCATCGAGGGCGTAGCCCACGGCGATCGCGGTCGCGACGAGCAGCGCGAAGACCAGCGCGCGGCCGCGCCGACCGAGCAGCAGGTGGCCGCTCGCCGGAACCAGCCAGGCGAGCGCACAGAGCAGGAAGGTCTTCCAGGGGAGGCGGGCCCGTGCGGCTTCGGTCATCGTCTCGGCTTCAGTCGGAGCTCCGGTTGAGCTGTTCCTTGAGCTCCTTGCCCGGCTTGAAGTACGGGATCCGCTTCGGCGGCACCTCGACGCGCTCGCCGGTCTTCGGATTGCGGCCGATGCGCGCCCCGCGACTGCGGATGCGGAAGCTTCCGAAACCGCGCAGCTCGATCTTCTTGCCCGACCGCAAGGACTCCACGATCGTCTGGAAGACGGTATTGACGATCTCTTCCGCCTGCTTCTTGGTGACCTGCGTGGCCTTGGCCACCTCTTCGACCAGCTCGGCCTTCGTCAATCCGTCGCTTATCGCCACGTCGCAACCCCTCGCAGAAAAAGAACGCAGAGAGGCGCCGACCCGCGCGGGCCGGCGCCCCCGAAGGTCTGCCGATCAGGCCGGTGCGTGCTCGTCCGGCTCGCCGTCGCCGGACGCCTCGGCCGCTTCGGCCGCAGCGACCGCGGCCTCGGCGGCGGCCGCGCTCTGCCGAGCCGCCGCCTCGAGCTCGGCGATCTCCGCCTCGCTCGGCGGAGTCACGCCGCGCAGCGTCAGCCCGACCTTGCGATCGTCGTCCTCGATGCGCAGGATGCGCGCGCGCACCCAGTCCCCCGAGCGGAAGTGGTCCGACAGCTTGCCGCCGCCGAAGTCGATCTCGCTGATGTGCGCGAGTCCCTCGAGGCCGTCGTAGACATCGATGAACAGGCCGAAATCGGTGACGTTGACGACCCGGCCGGTGATGACGTCGCCAACCCGGTTGTTCTCGACGAAGTCTTGCCATTCGTTGGGCAAGAACTCCTTGATCGACAGCGACACGCGCTGGTTCTCGACGTCGATGTTGGTGATCCGCGCCCGGACGGTGTCCCCCTTCTTGAGCACCTCGCTCGGGTGCTTGATGCGCTTGGTCCAGCTCATGTCGGAGACGTGCACCAAGCCGTCGATCTCCTCGGTGATCTCTACGAAGGCACCGAACTCGGTCAGGTTGCGCACCTTGCCCTCGATGATCGAGCCGACCGGGAAGTGGTGCGTCAGGTCCTCCCACGGGTTGCGCTCGGTCTGACGCAGCGACAGCGAGATCCGCCGCTGTTGCAAGTCGAGCTCGGTGACGATCGCCTCGATCTCCTGACCGACCGTGAGCAGCTTCGAGGGGTTCACCACCTTCTTGGTCCACGACATCTCGCTGACGTGGACCAGGCCCTCGACGCCTTCTTCGAGCTCGACGAAGGCGCCGTAGTCGACCAGCGACACCACCTTGCCCTGGACGCGCGAGCCGACCGGGAACTTCTTGTCGACCAGCACCCAGGGATCCTCGCCCTTCTGCTTGTAGCCGAGCGAGACACGCTCGGTCTCCCGGTCGAACTTGAGCACGACCACCTCGACCTCGTCGCCGATCGCGAAGTGCTCCGAGGGATGATTCACTCGGCCCCAGGAAATGTCGGTGATGTGCAGCAGGCCGTCGATGCCGCCGAGATCGATGAACGCGCCGTAGTCCGTGATGTTCTTGACCACGCCCTTCATCACGACGCCGTCCTGGAGCTTCTCGAGCGTCTCGGCCTTCTTCTGCTCGTACTCTTTCTCGAGCACGGCCTTGCGCGACAGGACGATGTTGTTGCGGCGTCGGTCGAGGCTGATGACTTTGAACTCGAGCTCCTTGCCCTTGAGCGCCTCGAGGTTCTTGAGCGGCTTGATGTCGGCCAGGCTGCCGGGCAGGAAGGCGCGCACGCCCACGTCCACGGTGAGCCCACCCTTGATCCGGTCGATCACGCGACCCTTGAGGACCCTGCCCTCCTTGAAGCTCTGCTCGACGTCGGTCCAGATCCGCATCCGCTCGGCCTTGGAGTAGGAGAGCAGGATGTGGCCCTCCACGTCCTCGGTCTTCTCGAGGAGCACCTCGACCTCGTCGCCCTCCTGGATCGTGACCCGGCCCTCGACGTCCTCGAACTCCTCGAGCGGGATGAGACCCTCGGACTTGTAGCCGACGTCGACGATGACGGAAGTCTCGCCGACGTGCATGACCTTGCCGCGGACGATCTCTCCTTCGGTGAGATTGCGCAGGCTCTCGTCGTAGAGCGCTACGAACTGGTCGTAGGCCTGCTGGTCCTCGCGGGTCGTTCCCTCTTCGAGGTCCAAGCGCTCCTTCTCGGTTGAAACCATTATCCGGACTTCCTCCTTGTGGCTTTTTTTCTCAGGCCGCGGCCTGGCACCCTGCAGGGGGGGCTCGAGTCTCGCCCTAGGGACGGCTCAAGAGGTGCAAGTCTAGGCAGACTAGCAACTTGTTGTCAATCCAGGGCCGCGAGCGCTCGCGCGATCTCGCCCAGCACCCCGTCGTCCTCCTCGACCGCCCCGGCCGCCTCCAGGGCCTCTCGCGCTTGCGAGCCGCCGAGCCGGCCGAGAGACCAGGCGGCCTGCCCCCGAACCACCGGCGAGGGATCCCCCAGCGCCCGGACGAGCGCCGGCAGGGCCTCGGCGCGACCGGCGTTGCCGAGCACGAGCGCTGCGTTGCGTCTGAGGCCAGCCGGCTTCGGCCGGAGCAAGGGCGAGCCCGTCAGGCGGCGGCGTAGCTCCTGGTCGGGCAACTCGAGCAGGGCTACCAGGTCGAGAGCGCGGCCGGCGACGGGGGGGCGCAGCTCCTCCCGGCCGGCGAGCGGGGCCGGGCGCCCGTTCCACGGGCAGACCTCCTGGCAGACGTCGCAGCCGAAGGCCCACTCCCCGATGCCCACCCGGAGCTCCGCGGGGATCGGCCCCCGGTGCTCGATCGTCCAGTAGCTGATGCAGCGGTTGGCATCGAGGCGGAAGGGCTCGGGCAGCGCCCCGGTCGGACAGGCCTCCAGGCAACGCGCGCACTCGCCGCAGAGGTCGCCGATCGGCGGGTCGGGCTCGAGGTCGAGGGTCAGGAGCAACACTCCGAGCAGGAGCCACGAGCCGAGCGTGGGCGAGAGCAGGTTCGTGTTCTTGCCGATCGCGCCGAGGCCCGACCGCACCGCCAGCTCGCGCTCGAGCAGGGGCCCGGTGTCGACGTAGGCACGGAAGTCCATCTCCGGCAGCTCTTCGGCGATCCGCTGGCCGGCACGCTGCAGACGCTCCAGGAGGAAATCGTGGTAGTCGGCGCCGCGGGCGTAGCGCGCCACGCCGCGCCAGAGGTCGCCTAGCGGCCCGGCCTCGCCGCCCTCCGCCACCGGGGCGTAGCGCCAGGCGACCACCAGGGCGCTGCGCGCCCCCGGCAGCGACTCGCGCGGGTCGAGTCGGCGCTCGACTCGCCGCCCGAGCCAGGCCATGCCCGCCTGATCCCCCCGCGCCAGCCAGCGACGCAGTGCCGCCCCGCTCGCCGCGGGCGCCAGTCGGGCGACGCCCACGGCGTCGAATCCCTCTGCGAGAGCCAGCTCCCGGACGCGCTCGGTCCGCTCGTGCCGCGCCGGCGCCGTCATGCCGCGATCCTACGCGCCCCGCGGACGCCTCCGAGGGCTGAGGTAGACTCGCGCGACTTCGCGCCCAGCCCGGCCCGAGTCTCGACCGCAGGAGCCCCGCATGGACCTGTTCACCGAGCTGCACGAGATGGGACACGAGCGCGTGCTCGTCTGCTCCAACCCCGAGGTCGGGCTACGCGCGGTGATCGCGGTCCACTCCACCCTCCTCGGCCCCGGCCTGGGTGGCGTCCGGATGTGGCCCTACGCGAGCTTCGACGAGGCCCTGACCGACGCGCTCCGCCTGTCGCGCGGCATGACCTACAAGGCCGCCGCGGCCGGCATCAATCTCGGCGGCGGCAAGGCGGTGCTGGTCGGCGATCCGAAGAGCGGCAAGTCGGAGGCTCTGATGCGCGCTTTCGGCCGCTTCGTCGACTCGCTCGGCGGCGACTACATCACCGCCGAAGACGTCGGCACCGACACCTCGGACATGGACTGGATCGCCATGGAGACCCGCTGGGTCACCGGAGTCTCTCCGGAGAACGGTGGCGCCGGCGATCCCTCGCCGGTGACCGCCTTCGGCGTGCTCCAGGGGATCCGCGCCACCGCGCAGCGGCTGTGGGGCGATCCGTCGCTCGCCGGGCGCTCGGTCGCCGTCCAGGGGCTCGGCAGCGTCGGCGGCTACCTCGCGAGCTCCCTGGTCGAGCAGGGCGCCAAGGTCTTCGGCTCCGACATCGACGCCGAGGCCGCGGCGCGCGCGCGCGAGGCGGGGGTCGAGATCGTCCCGCCCGACCAGATCTACGACGTCGCCTGCGACGTCTTCGCGCCCTGCGCGCTCGGCGCGGTCGTCAACGACCTCACGCTCGAGAGGCTGAAGGTGCGCGCCGTCGCCGGCGGCGCCAACAACCAACTCGAGGAGGATCGGCACGGCGTCGAGCTGCACCGGCGCGGCATCCTCTACGCCCCCGACTTCGTCATCAACGCGGGGGGCCTGGTCAACGTCTACAACGAGCTGATCGGCTACAACCAGGAGCGGGCGATGCGCATGGCGCGCGGCATCTTCGACAACGTCCTGCGCGCCTACGCGATCGCCGAGCGGGACGGCCTGCCGAGCGCCGAGGCCGGCGAGAAGATGGCCGAAGAGCGACTCGGCGCGATCCGCAGCCTGGGGCCGCGGCACTGGGACCTCGCGGTGCGCGAGGCGCTCGCCAGGCCGCGTTGAGCCGCGCGCCGCTCTGTTCTCAGACCGGCGCCCGCGCCCTCACCGCCGCCACGATCCGCTCCGCCAGCTCCTCCGGCGTCGCCCCGCCCGTGTCGACGTGCAGCGCATCGGCCGCCGCCGCGAGCGGCGAGTCGGGCCGGCCGCGATCGCGCGCGTCGCGCTCGGCGAGCTGCTCGGCGAGCTGCTCCCGGCTCAAGCCCTCGACGCCCGCCGCCCGGAGCTCGGCCCACCGGCGCTCGGCGCGCACCGCGGGGTCGGCGTCGAAGAAGAATTTGTGCGGCGTCTCCGGGACCACCTTGGTGCCGATGTCGCGTCCCTCGATCACGCCGCCGTGCGCGAGCGCCAGGGCCCGCTGGAGGCGCACCATCGCCGCTCGCACCTGCGGGTGGACCGCCAGGCGGGAGGTCGCCACGGCCACCTCGGCGGCGCGGATCCGGGGCTCGACCGGCTCTCCGGCGAGTAGGATCTCGGCGTGGCCGTCGGCGCCCAGCCGCAGACCGAGCTGCGCCGCCGCCTCGGCGGCGCGCCGCGCGGTCTCCGCCGCCGCGGGGTCGAACCCCCGCTCGAGCGCCCAGAGCGCCAACGCTCGGTACATCGCGCCGGTGTCGAGGTAGGGCAGTCCGAGCCGGGCCGCGACCAGCCGGGCCACCGTGCTCTTGCCGACGCCCGCCGGCCCGTCGATGGCGACGACGATCGGCCGACGGCTCACCGGCTTCGGCCGCCTCGCGGGCCGGCGCCGCGCGCCGGAGGAGTCCCGGAGGGGGGAGAGCCTCTCCGGCGCGCACGGGCGGGCCGGGCAGCCGTCGCGGCGGGCGGCTTCGGGCGCGCGGTCGCGCGCTTCAGGACATCGACCTCCCGCTCGCTGAGCTCCCGCAGGGCCCCTACCGCGAGCGTCGGATCGCTGAGCGGCCCGATCGCCACCCGCCGCAGCTTCTGGACCGGATGGCCGGCGCGGAAGAACATCTCGCGGATCTGGCGCGTCCGTCCCTCGGCGAGCTCGACGCGGAACCAGCTGTTGCCCCCCTCCTCGCGCAGCGGACTGGCGCGACGCACCGGCTCGATGCGGCAGGGCGACGTCCGCTTCCCCTCGAGCACGATGCCGGCGCGCAGGCGATCGAGGGCCGCCTCGGCCGGCACCCCCTTGACCTTGACCTCGTAGGTCTTGCGGCAGCCGTAGCGCGGATGCGCCAGATGCTGCGCGAAGTCGCCGTCGTCGGTGAGCAGCAGCAGCCCCTCGGTCTGGAAATCGAGCCGACCGACCGGCACCAGCGCCTTGCGCAGCGGCGGCGGTACCAGGTCGAT
Organism: Acidobacteriota bacterium; assembly: GCA_011525905.1. Lineage (GTDB taxonomy): Bacteria > Acidobacteriota > Thermoanaerobaculia > Multivoradales > JAGPDF01 > JACTMI01. The sequence continues at coordinate 18,243 of WYBK01000242.1, read as the reverse complement.
CACGGTCGGGCGCCCCGCCGGATCGGCGACCGCGGTGAGGTACCCCTTCGGCTTGTTGAGCAGCAGGTAACGATGGGCGCGCGGGAGGCGGATCCGGCGGTCGTCGACCTTGATCGCGTCGCGCGCGGCATCGGCCTTGGCGCCCAGCGTCGCGACCTCGCCGTTGACCGTCACCCGCCCCTCGCGGATCAGCTCCTCGGCCTTGCGCCGGGCGGCGACGCCGGCGCGCGCCAGGATCTTCTGGATTCGCTCGACGCTCATGGGCGCTCCACGCCACCCCGAACGGCGTCCCGTTCGTCGCTAGCGCCCTCGGCCTCGGCGGTGTCGAGCGCCTCGGCCAGGCTGCGGGCCTCCTCGTCGCGCGCCGCCTCCTGCTCCGCGGAGCGTTGGTCGGCGACGGATGGCGGCGATGCGGCGACCGGCTCGTCGCCGCCGCCAAAGGTCTCCTCGAACTCCTCGAGCGGCGGCAGCTCCGCCAGGCCGCGCAGGCCGAAGTGCATCAGGAACTCGCGCGTCGTGCCGTAGAGGAAGGGGCGGCCGACCACTTCCTTGCGCCCAGCGATGCGGATCAGGCGCCGCTCGAGCAGACCCTTGAGCACGCCCGCCGGGCTGCGCCCGCGCAGCTCCTGGATCTCGGGCGCGGTCACCGGCTGCCGATAGGCGATGATCGCGAGCGTCTCGAGCGCCGCCATCGACAGCTTGTTGCCGCCTGCGGCGTCGAAGAAGCGGCGGAGATAGGGGTGCTGCTCGGGCGCGGTGACGATGCGCAAGCCCCCCGCGACCTCTTCGAGCAGCACGCCGCGGCCCTCGGCCGGGCGGTAGCGCTCGCGCAGCGCGGCCAGGGCGAAACGCGCCTCTTCGCGCTCGGACTCCTCGAACGAGCCCAGCAGCCGCTCCTCGGAAACCGGTTCCGAGGTGACGAAGAGGATCGCCTCGAGGGCGGCCTCGAGCTCGGGTCGGTGAGTCATCCTTCGATCGCCTCCAGGTCGGCCTCGCCGAGCTCGCGCGTCGTGCGATAGAGCACGATGGCGCCGGCCTCGGTCTGGTGCAGCCGGATCAGGTTCAGCCGCGCGAGCTCGAGCACCGCTAGGAAAGCGGAGATCGCCTCCGCCTTGCAGGAGAGGGTGCGCAGATCCTCGAGCAGGTCGAACGGGCGTCCGGCCTCGAGAGCGCGCAGCAGCCGCTCGAACTGGCCGCGCACCGGGAAGCTCTCCGCCGGCAGCAGGACCGGCTCGGGATGCTCTCGATCGTAGCGCTCGAGGACGCCGCGCAGCGCCGTCAGCAAGTCGAAGAGCGAAACCTCCTCGAAATCGAGGCCCTCGTCCTCCGCTTCGCCGTCGCGCCGCCAGTCCTGGCGCCGCCGCGTCCAGATCCCCTGCCGCAGCCGATCGACCTCGGCCATCGCGGTCGCGGCTTCCTTCAAGCGGCGGTACTCGAGCAGGCGCTCGACCAGCTCCTGGCGGGGGTCCTCGGGCTCGGGCTCCCCCTCGGCGCGCGGGGCACGGGGCAGCAGCATCTTCGACTTGATCTGGATCAGCAGCGCCGCCTCGTAGACGTACTCGGCGGCGATGTCGAGATCGAGCTCCTCCATCAACTGGAGGTAGGCGTGGAACTGATCGCAGATCGTGGCGACCGGAATGTCGGTGATCTCCACCTCGTTGACCCGGATCAGGTGGAGGAGCAGATCGAGGGGCCCCTCGAAGACCGGCAATTGGACTCGCCACGAGTCGGGCAGCGTGCGGTCGACCGGCGGCGCCGAGCTCACTGAACCGACCTCGACAGCAGCTTCTCGTAGTCGAGGCCGAGGGCGTCGCGCACCAGCGCCAGCGTCTCCTGCGCCCGCTCGCGCGCCCGCCGCGAACCTTCGCGCAGCAGAGCGAGCAGCTCGGCCGGATGGCGGAGCAGGTCCTCGCGCCGCCTGCGGATCGGCTCGAGGAAAGCGATCATCTGCTCGGCCAGCAGCTTCTTGTCCTCGACGCAGCCGATCGCCGCGGCCCGGCACTCCCGCGCGACCCGTTCGGCCACCTCGGGTGGCGAGAGCAGGCGGTGGAACTCGAACAGATTGCAGCTCTCCGGATGGCCGGGATCCTTGCGCCGGATGCGCGTCGGGTCGGTGAACATCTCCATGCACTTGCGCCGGATCTCGTCGGGTCCGTCCGACAGGTTGACCGCGTTGCCGTAGGACTTCGACATCTTGCGGCCGTCGGTGCCGGGCACTCGCGGGGTCGGGGCGAAGAGCGCTTGCGGCTCCGGGAAGACCTCGCCGTAGAGCGTGTTGAATCGGCGGGTGATCTCCCTGGACAGCTCGAGGTGGCTCGCCTGATCCTCGCCGACCGGCACGAAGTGGGCGCGATAGAGGATGATGTCGGAGGTCTGGAGCACCGGGTAGCCGAGAAAGCCGTAGGTCCCCAGGTCGCGGTTGTCGAGCTGGCGGATCTGCTCCTTGTAAGTGGGCACGCGCTCGAGCCAACCGAGCGGCGTGATCATCGACAGGATCAGGTGGAGCTCGGCGTGCTCCGGCACCAGGGACTGGACGAAGACCACCGAGCGCTCCGGGTCGACTCCGGCGGCGATCCAGTCGGCGAACGCTTCGACCGTCCAGGTGGTGATCTCGGAGGTGTTGGCGTACTCGCTGGTCAGCGCGTGCCAGTCGGCCGCGAAGAAGTAGCAGCGGTGCCGTTCCTGCAGCGCCACCCAGTTGCGCAGCGTGCCGAAGTAGTGGCCGAGGTGGAGCTTGCCGGTCGAGCGCATGCCCGACAGGACGATCCTTGCATCCGACACGTCGATGACCTCCAAGACCGCCGGCGCCGCGCGCGGTCCCGTCCTCACGACCGACTGGGGGGGATCCGCCCCGCGGCCGGCCCCGAGGGCGCGATCGGGCGGGGCGCTACGAGCCGAGGGAGTCTAGCACGCGCCGGTCGGCGCGAAAGCTCTCGGCGAGCCGCTGATGGCGGCCGAGTCCGCGCGCGGCGACCAGGATCGACCCGAGCAGCAGGAGCGCCGTCGCCAACGCGAACAGCCCATGGCGGGAGGCTGGCGCCCCGCCCGAAAAGCCGCGGCCCGCCCAGATCAGGTGGGCCAGGGCCGCCGCCGCCGCGGCGCCGGCGACCGCCGAGGTGCCGCGCGCGCTGCGGCCGAGCGCTCGCGCCTCCTCCGCGGTCAGGCCCGTCGCCGGCAGACGGCGAGCGCAGGCGGCGAGGTAGACGACGATCCAGGTCTCCCCGAGGACGATCAGCAGCGTCGCGACCAGACCGAGCCGAGTGTGCAACGGGAAGCCGGCCTGGCCGCCGTCGACCGCCAGCCCCTGGAGCCCCGTGGCCAGGAAAAGCAGCGTGCCGGCCGTCACGATCCCGAGCTGGATGCGTGCCCAGTGGTTCATCGTCCCCCTCGCTCGGCCAGCGCCCGCGAAACCGTGCGCTCCCAGAGCTCGGCGGCGCGCTCCGGCCGGAAGCGCTCGCGCACCCGCGCGCGTCCGGCCTCTCCCCGTCGCCGGCGCTCTTCCGGGTCGCTCAGCGCCCGGGCGAGCGCCGCGCTCAGCGCGGGGGGGTCCTCGGGGGGCACCAACCAGCCGGTCTCGCCGTCGATCACCACCTCGGGGACGCCGCTCACCCGGCTCGCGATCACCGCCCGACCCGCCTCCATCGCCTCGAGGACGACCAGCGGCATCCCTTCGTAGGTCGACGGGACGACGAGCGCGGCGGCGCCCGCGAGAAGCGTCCGCACGCGGCCCGCCGAGGCCCGGCCGAGAAAGCTCACGGAACCGCTGTCGAGGCCGAGCGCGGCCGCCCGCCGCTCGAGAGCCGCGCGGTGCTCCCCCTCCCCCGCGATCCAGAGCCGCGCCGGCAGACCCCCGTCGATCAGGCCGCGCAGCGCCTCGAGCAGGACCTCGACCCCCTTGCGGATGCGCAGGCGCCCGACGAAGAGCAGCGCGCCCGGCTCACCGGGGAGCGGTGCCGGATCGGCTTCGATCGCGAAGCCGCCGGTGACGTTCGGCAGCACTTCGGCGCGCGCCACGCCGTAGTCGCGGCACAGCTCGGCGGCGGTCGCCGCGCTCGGCGCGAGCACCAGGTCGGCGCAACGGGCGGTCAATCGTCCGAGGAAAACCTGCAGCGGCGCCTTGAGCCAGCGGAACCGTCGTTCGATCCGACCCGGCCGGCCGATCACCTTGCCCGCGTGCACCAGCGGGCGCACGGCGCGCCGCTCCTCGACGTAGCTCACCTGCAGGAGCGCGACCAGCAACGGCCGGCCGGCGCCCGCACGGCGCAGGGCGGCCGCCGCGAGCCCACCGTCGGACTCGTGCAGCTGGACGACGTCGGGCGCGAGCTCGGCGACCGCGCGTCGGACGGCCGGCACGACGGTGACCGGGAAGAGCGCTTTCGGACCCCGCGCTCCCCGCCCGCCGCGGCCCAGGACGTGAACCTCGTGGTCGCGCGCTCGCAGACCGGCGGCGAGCTGCACGACCTGCTCGCCGACTCCCGACAGATCGGCTGGGGGCAACGTGTTGGCGACCAGCAGCACGCGCATCGCCTAGCCTCCTCCGAAGGCCTCGTAGCGATCGCGGAAGCGGCGGCGAATCCGCGCCGCGAGCGGCGCGAGCTCCGGATCTTCGAGTCGCCCGGCGAGCTCGCGAGCGTCGGCGCGCGCGCGCTCGAGCCACTCGCGATGGGCGACCAGATCGGCGACGCGCAGCTTCGGCAGGCCAGACTGACGCGTGCCGAGCACGTCCCCCGGCCCGCGCAGCTCGAGATCGGCCTCGGCGATCGCGAAGCCGTCGCGCGCCGACGCGAAGATCGCGAGCCGACGCGCGCCCGACTCCGAGAGGCGACCGTGGATCGCCACGCAGGTCGACGGCCGGTGGCTGCGGCCGACCCTGCCGCGCAACTGATGGAGCTGCGCCAAGCCGAAGCGCTCGGCGCTCTCGATCACCATCCAGGTCGCGGCCGGCACGTCGACTCCCACCTCGACCACCGTGGTGGCGATCAGCACGCGCACTCGGCCGGCGGCGAACTCCGACATGATGCGATCGCGCTCCGATGCCGGCAGCCGGCCGTGCAGCAACTCGCTCGAGTGCCCGGCGAGCACCTCGCGCACGCGTCCGCCCAACCGTTCCAGCGACGCGGCCGAGATCTCGTCGCTCTCCTCGATCAACGGAACGACGACGTAGGCCTGGGCGCCGGCGTCGAGCTCGGCGCGCAGCCGGCGGTAGACCGCGCGCCGCTCCGCGGCCGGCACCACCTCGGTCGCCACCGGCCGGCGCCCGGGCGGCAGCTCGTCGAGCAGCGAGACCTCGAGGTCGCCGTAGACGGTGAGCGCCAGCGATCTCGGGATCGGCGTAGCGGTCATCACCAGGATGTCGGGTCGCTCGCCCTTGCCCTGCAGCAGCCGCCGCTGCTCGACGCCGAAGCGGTGCTGCTCGTCGACCACCGCCAGTCCGAGACGCCGGAAGCGAACGCCGCGCTGGATCAGCGCGTGCGTGCCCACGGCGAGGTCGATGCCGCCCTCGGCGAGCTCCTTGCGCGCCGCCTCGCTGCCGGCCGCCGAACCGGTCAGCAGCGCGACGCGGCAGCGCTCGCCCAGCAGCCGCGAAAGGCTGCCGAACTGCTGCTCGGCGAGCAGCTCGGTGGGCGCCATGAAGGCCCCTTGCAGCCCGCTTTCGAGGGCGATCAGCAGCGCCAGCGCCGCGACGATCGTCTTGCCGCTGCCCACGTCGCCTTGCAGCAGCCGTAGCATCGGCTGGGGGCGCCGGAGGTCCTCGACGATCTCGCGCAGCACCCGCTTCTGGGCGCCCGTCAGCGGGAAAGGCAGCACCGAGCGAGCGGCCCGGCGGACGTCGTCGTCGATGCGGTAGGCGTGCGCCTTCGGCTCGGCGACCTGGCGCGCGCGCAGCTCGGCGAGCTCGAGCTGCAGCTCGAGCAGCTCGCCGTAGATCAGCCGAGCGTGCGCCGGCGAGGCGCCGGCGGCGAGCGCGGCGAGATCGGCGTCGGCGCCGGGACGGTGCAGTTGATCGAGCGCCGCCCGGAGATCGGGCAAGCCATACCGGCGGCGCAGGTCGAGTGGCAGCGCATCGGGCGGCGGATCGTGGTCGAGCACCACGAGCGCCGCGCCCACCAAGCGGGCGGTCAGGCTCGGCCCGAGGCCGGCGACGCTCTCGTAGACCGGTACGATTCGCCCGCCGGGCTCCGCGCCCGTGGCGCTGACCAGGGTCGGATTGAGCAGCTCGAGCGAGCCGCCCTCGCCCGGACGCACGACGCCGTGCAGCAGGAACTCGCCGCCGGCCTCCAGGCGGCGCAGGAGATAGGGCTGGTTGAACCAGACGACGGGCAGGAGCGCGCCCCCTCCGACCGCGCGCGCGCGCACGATGACGAAGCCGCGCCGGCGGGTGCGGATCGCTCTCGCCTCGACGACCTCGGCGCGCAGAGTCCAGGTGCCGGGGGCATCCACTTCGGCGGGCGACACCACTCGCCGACGATCCTCGTAGCGTCGCGGCAGCAGCTCGAGCAGGTCGCCAGCGGTATGGAATCCCGCGTCGGCGAGGCGCAGCGCCCGCTCCGGGCCGACTCCACGCAGGAACCGAACCGGTGTCGAGCGCGTCGGAGCGCCAACCGGCCCGGCGGTCGAGCTCACTCGGCGCGCAGCTGCAGGACCACGAGGCCGCAGCGGACTTCGTCGCCGTTCTTGATCTCGGCGGGCACGCCGGTCTCGATGCGCGTGCCGTTGATGAACGTGCCGTTCATCGTTCCGATCTCCTCGGCCAGGAAGAACTTGTTGCCGCGCCGATAGATCTTGGCGTGTCGCCGGCTGATCGACCGCTGGGTGTCGACCGGCGTGAGGTCGATGTCGGGGTGGATGCCGGTCACCGGATCGCGTCGGCCGATCGTCGTCTCCGGCCCGCGCGAAAGGAAGAACTCCATGTTCGAGCGCTCGTGGACCAGGCGCTGGGGAGCGGCGTCGACCATCGCCTCCTGGGGCGTCGGCATCTCGATGACCGGGCTGGGGGCCGAGCCCATCGCCTCGCGCAACAGACGGTCGGTCTCGCGCAGCCGGCGCGAGAGCTTGCGCATCATGCGCACCGCGATCTCGGGGTTGCTGCGCAGCATCTGGTCGAAGGTCGAGCCGTTGATCTGCAGCAGCTTGACCGGGACCAGCGCGCGCGCGGAGGCGGTGCGTGGCAGATCCTCGAGGATCGCCATCTCGCCGAAGAAGTCGCCCTTCTCGAGCACGGCGAGCTGCTTCTGCTCGCCGTTCATCTCCTTGAGGATCTCGACCCGCCCCTCGTGCAGGATGTACATCTCGGTGCCGAGCTCGCCCTCGCGGAAGACGAAGTCTCCGGCGCCGATCTCCACGGAGTAGTTCGGCAGCGCCGCCTTCCGGCTGGTCGTCTTGAATACCGGCTTGTTCATTCTCGTCGGGCGGCGCCGCCCACCTCCACGATCAGTCGGGCCGTGTCGGCTTCGACGCGGGCCGGCAGCCCGAGCGGCAGCGTCCAGTTGGGCGCCTCGTGGCCGACCGGCACTCCCCAGAGGACCGGCACGTGAGGCGCATGCTCTTCCATCAGCCGCGGCACGTCGCTGGCGGCGCCCTCCGGCTCGTCGGCGCCGCGCACCCTCCCGATGACCACCCCGCGAATCGCGCGCAGACTACCGGACAGGCGCAGGTGGGTCAACAGACGGTCGATGCGATAGAGCGGCTCGCCGACGTCCTCCCAGAAAAGCAGCGAGCCGTCGAGATCGGTCGCGAAGGGCGTGCCGAGCGTCGAGGCGAGCAGGCTCAGGCAGCCGCCGAGCAGCGGCCCCTCCGCCACCTCGCCGCGCTCGCCCGCCGCCGTGGCGCCCGCGCCCTCGAGGACGAGAGTCCCCTCGCCCGCGAGCGCCGCGAGCAGCGACTGGCGCTCCCCGGCGTCCAAGCCGCGCGCGAAGTCGGCGGCGACCATCGGCCCGTGGAAGGCGACCAGCCCGAGGCGCTCGACGACCTGCAGCAGGAAGGGCGTCAGGTCCGAGTAGCCGACGTAGGCGCGCGGCACCCGGGCCAGACGATCCCAGTCGATCGCCGGCAACAGGCGCAGCGCGCCGTGCCCGCCGCGGGCGAAGAAGATCGCCGGAATCGTCGGGTCGTCGGCGAGCCGGAAGAGCCCCTCGAGCCGTTCGGAATCGTTGCCGGCGAAGAGCCCGGCGCGGTGGGCCAGGTTGTCCGCCAGAACCGGCTCGAAGCCGAGCGCCTCGACCTCCGCGAGCCCGCGCTCGAGCCGCTCGGGGTCGATCGTCCCCGAGAGGGCGGCGACGCCGATACGGTCACCGGGTCGGACGGGCGGGGGGAGCTCGGCGAGCATGGGACCGTGCCGGGGATCGAGGATGGTTACCGAGGGATCGTCGGGAGGCCGGACGAGCGTGGCGGACGGGGGCGGAGGTCTCGATAAGCCGAATTCTGTGCCGATCCGAGGACCGGCTGCGGTCATTCCTCTCGAGCCGGCGTTGCCGCCGGCCTCCAGCAACCTACCCGGAAGCGCGTTCGCGGCGAACCGCGAAAGCGGGACGGGCGGCCCGCGTCACGCTCCCCTATTTGGTCTTGCTCCGCATGGGGTTTGCCGTGCCCCGAACCGTCGCCGGTCGGGCGGTGCGCTCTTACCGCACCCTTTCACCCTTGCCGGAGCCCGCGAGGGCCCCGGCGGTCTGCTCTCTGTTGCGCTGTCCGTCGCGTCGCCGCGCCTCGCCGTTGGCGAGCATGCTGCCCGTTGGAGTTCGGACTTTCCTCTCCCCTCTCGGGGAGCGACCGCCTCGGGACCTCCGCCCCGCACCCATGGTAGCAGAGCCCGAGGGCGCGGTCAGCTGCGTCGGAAGATCCGGTCGAAGAGGCTGCCCACCTTGCCACGGTCGCCGGCGCCCCGCTCGGCTTGCCGCAGCTTTTCCATTCGACCGGCCGCGGCCGCGTGCGCCGGGTCCGAGCGCAACGCCGCCGCATAGCTGGCGCGTGCCCGGCCGGCGTCACCCAGCTCCTCGTGGAGCAGTCCGATCTCGTAGCGCACCTCGGCGTTGTGCGGGTCGAGCTCGAGCGCGCCGCGCAGCGCTTCGAGCGCCCGCTGGCGCCAGGCGGGGTTGCGCGCCAAGTTGCGCGCCAGCGCTCGCAGGTACTCCGCACGGCGATCGAGGGTCACCGCCTGCTCGAGCAGCTGAATCGCCGAGTGGATGTCGCCGCGCAAGGAGAAGGCGAGTCCGCGCTCGTAGGAGCTGCGCGCCATCTCGCGCTGCTCGACGAGCCGCGCCTCGCCGCCGAGCGCCGGCGCGATGTCGATGAGCTGTGCGGCGTTGTAGCGTCGGCGCGCCTCCGGATCGCTCAGCGTCCGATAGGCGCCGGTCGCCCGCTCGAACAGCAGGCGCAGCGCCGACTCGCGCCTCGCGAGCCCGAGGCGGGGCGCGTGGCTCGGATGAACCAGCCGGCCGACCTCCTCGAACGCTTCCTGCACTCGCGCCTCCGGAGCGTCGGCCCTCAAGCCGAGCAGCTCGTAGTGGTCGAGCCCGCCGAAGCGCGCCAGCAGCTCCCCCACCCGCCGGCGGTGCTCGGTCTCGTCGAGGTCGAGCGGGCGCTCTGCCAGCGAGCGGCCGATCCGCTCGGCGAGGCGGTCGATCATCGTCCGGTCCTCGGCGAGCCGTCGGTCGACGGCGGCGCCCGGTGTCGGCCCCAGCCCGACCAAGGTGACCAGGCTGACCGCGGCGAGCTCGACGAGCCGGCGCAGGATCTCCCCGCGCTCCCCGCGAGCGCTGGCCAGGACCTCGTCCACGGTCAGGGGCCCGCTCAGGCGCTCGAGCAGGTACCGCTCCTCGGGGGACAGCCCGAGGAGGTCCGAATCTCCGGCGGAATCCAATCCGGCGACCAAGCGCGCCCCGGGCCCGCCGAGTCGCGCGAGCAGCGCCTCTTCTTCGAGGTCGAAGGCGGCGCCGAGCATGACCAGCCGACGGGTCGGCAGGGGGCCGACCAGGCCGCCCTCCGCCGGCGCGGGCAGCTCGTCGAACCGGAACTCGCCTGCCCGCCAATCGGCGATCACGCGCGCCATCCGCTCGACCAGCTGCAGCAGGCGGCGGCGCCCCTCCTCGATCGCGGTCTCGCCATTCGAGGCGAGCCCGGAGCGCAGGGCATCGACTTCCTGGGCGAGGCGGCGCGCCAGGGGATGCGCCCCGGGCAGGTGGAGCTCGCCGTCGACGAAATGGAGGCGGCGCCGCTGCCCTCCGGAGTCGATCTCCAGCACGCCGGTCGCCCGCCGAGCGTGGAGGTTCTGCACCACGTCGAGGGCGGAGCGCTCGGAGAGACTCCCGGCGAGGTCGGTCATGGCGGAGTCCCGCGCGAGTCTAGTCGATCCGCGTCCGGAGGGGTGGCCTCGGCGAGCGCTCGCTCGATCCGGCCCGCCAGGATCGGTCCGACGACGCGCGCGACCTGGTCGCCGCTCGCCGACCGGATGCCCTCGACGGTACCGAAGGCGTCGAGCAGCGCACGCTTGCGCCGGGGCCCGACGCCCGGGATCTCGTCGAGCAGGGACTTGAGGCTGCGCCGCGCGCGCCGTGCGCGATGGCGCGAGACCGCGAAGCGATGGGTCTCGTCGCGAATCTGCTGCAACAACTGCAGCCCGGGATCGGTGCGCGGCAGGCGCAGCGCGTCCGGCAGGCCGGGCCGGTAGACCTCCTCTTCCCGCTTGGCGAGCGCCGCCACCGCCACCTCCTCGAGCCCGAGACGCGAGAGCGCCGTGAGCGCGGCGTTGAGCTGGCCCCGACCGCCGTCGATCAGCACCAGGTCGGGGGTCTCGCCGGTCTCCTCCAGCAGCCGGCGGTAGCGCCGCTCGACGGCCTGCTCGACCGACCGGAAGTCGTCCGGCCCCGCGAGGCCCCGGATGTTGAAGCTGCGATAGTCGCTCTTGCGCAGGCGACCCTCCCGCCAGACGACCAGGGAGGCGACCGTTTCGACGCCCTGGGTGTGGGAGACGTCGAATCCTTCGATCCAGCGCGGCGGATCCGGCAGATCGAGGTGCTCCGCCAGCGCGCGGGCCGCCGTCTGGCTCTCGTCGCGGATGCGAAATCGACGCCGGAACGCGAACTCGGCGTCGCGCGCGGCCACCCGTAAGCGCTCCGCCTTGACGCCGCGGGCCGGATAGCGCAGGTAGACGCGTTCCCCCTTCTTCTCCGAGAGCCAGGCCGCCAGCGCCTCGCCCCCCTCGATCACCGCCGGCAGGTGGACCTCCTTGGGCAGGAAGGTGGTGCGGTCGTAGATCTGCGGCAGCAGCTCGCCGAGGATCGACTCGGGCGCCGGCCGGTGGTCCCCTTCCCAGAACAGCTCACGCCGGTCGAGGACCTGACCGCCGCGCATCACCAGGATCGAGACCGCCGCCTGGCGTCCGTGGACGGCGACACCGAACAGGTCGGCGTCCTCCTCGTCGACCGACGAGAGCGTCGCGCGCTCGCCCTGCCGCTGGACCTCGGCGAGCAGGTCGCGCAGCCGCGCCGCGCGCTCGTACTCCAGGGCGTCGGAGGCACTGCGCATGTCGGCGCGCAGCTGGCGCGCCAGCGGCTCGATCTTCCCGGCCAGGAAGAGGCGCGCACCCTCGACCGCCTCGCGGTACTCCGATGCCGTCGTCAGCCCGGCGACGCAGGGGCCGAGGCAGCGCTTCATGTCCCAGTAGAGGCAAGGCCGCGGCAGCCTGCCGTCGATCTCGATCGGACAGACCCGGATGCCGAACAGCTTCTGGGTCAGCTTGACGGCGCGGCGCGCCAGCCCGCCGGGCAGGTAGGGACCGAAGTACTCGGCGCCGTCGTCGCGGATCCGGCGCGTGAAAACCAGGCGCGGCCAGGGCTCGCGGGTCAGCTTCAGATAGGGGTAGGTCTTGTCGTCGCGCAGCAGGACGTTGAACCGCGGCCTGCGCGCCTTGATGAAGTTGTTCTCGAGCAGGAGAGCCTCCTGCTCGCTCGCGGCGGCGACGAACTCGAGCTCCACGGCCTCCGCGACCATCGCCTCGAGGCGCGGTTCCAGCTCGCGCGCGAGGTAGCTCGCCACGCGCCGGCGCAACGACTTGGCCTTGCCGACGTAGAGAGTGCGCCCCTCGCCGTCGAGAAAGAGGTAGATGCCGGGATGGTCGGGCAGCCTGGTGATGCGCTCGCGCAGCCGCTCGAGACGCGCCTCGGCGTCCGCCGCGACCGGCGGCGCGGCTCGCTCGCGCTTCCGCTTCGCCGCCATCGTCCGCCCTCCCTCAGCCCGAGTACACCTGCAGCTCGCGCAGCTCGCGCAACTGGTCGCGCAGCTCGGCCGCCTCCTCGAACTCGAGCCGCTTGGCCGCCTCGCGCATCGCCTTCTCGAGCCGGGCGATCCGCTCGGCGAGCGGCAGCTCCTTGCGCTCCGCGACCTCCAAGCGCTGCGGCCGGATCTCTCTCGGGTAGTCGAGCGCCGACAACGCCACCAGCGGACTGTGGATGTCCTTCAGGATGGTGCGCGGCTCGATGCCGTGCGCGCGGTTGTAGTCCGCTTGCCTTTCGCGACGGCGCGCGGTTTCCCCGACCGTCCTGCGGATCGACTCGGTCTCCTGATCGGCGTAGAGCACCACCTTGCCCTGCAGGTTGCGCGCCGCGCGGCCGGCGGTCTGGATCAGCGAAGTCTCGCTGCGCAGGAATCCCTCCTTGTCGGCATCCAGAATGGCGACCAGCGAGACCTCGGGCAGGTCGAGCCCTTCGCGCAACAGGTTGATGCCTACCAGGACGTCGAAGTCGCCTCGGCGCAAGCCGGTGACGATCTCGATGCGCTCGAGCGTCTCGACGTCGCTGTGCAGGTAGCGGACCCGCACGCCGCACTCGGCGAGATACTGGGTGAGCTCCTCGGCCATCCGCTTGGTGAGCGTGGTGACCAGGACCCGCTCGCCGCGCGCCACGACCTCGCGCACGCGGCCGAGCAGGTCGTCGACCTGGCCGCGCGCCGGACGGATCTCGACCTCCGGGTCGAGCAGCCCGGTCGGCCGGATCAGCTGCTCGACGACGACGCCGCCGCTGCGCTGCAGCTCCCAGGCGCCCGGCGTGGCCGAGACGTAGACGCGCTGGCCGACACGCGCGTCGAACTCCTCGAAGGTGAGCGGGCGGTTGTCGAGCGCCGACGGCAGGCGGAAGCCGTAGTCGACCAGCGTTTGCTTGCGCGAACGGTCGCCGTGGTACATGCCGCGCACCTGGGGCACCGTCTGGTGGCTCTCGTCGACGATCAACAGGAAGTCCGCGGGCAGATAATCGAGCAGGGTGGGCGGCGGCTCTCCCGGGGCCCGACCGGTCAGATGGCGCGAGTAGTTCTCGATGCCGTGGCAGTAGCCGACCTCCTTGAGCATCTCGAGGTCGAATCGGGTGCGCTGCTCGAGGCGCTGTCGTTCGAGCAGCTTGCCCTGCCCTTCGAGCTCCTGCAGCCGTTCGCGCAGCTCCTGGCCGATGGTGGCGATCGCACGCTCCAGCAGCTCGCGCGGGGTCACGTAGTGCGTCTTGGGGAAGAGCGCCAGCCGGTCGACCTCTTCGAGCACGTCGCCGCGCAACGGATCGAAGCGCGCGATGCGCTCGATCTCGTCGCCGAAGTACTCGATGCGGATCGCGCGGTCCTCGTAGGCGGGCAGGATCTCGAGCACGTCGCCGCGCGCCCGGAAGGCGCCGTGGAACAGGTCGAGCGGGGTGCGCTGGTACTGCATCTCGGCCAGCCGGGAGAGCGCGCGGTCCATCCCCGACGTGTCCCCCTTCTCGAAGAACTGCAGCATGCCGAGGAAGGCCTCGGGCGAACCGAGGCCGTAGATGCAGGAGACCGAGGCGACGATCAGGACGTCGCGCCGCTCCAGCAGCGCCTTGGTGGCGCGCAGGCGCAGCCGATCGATCTCCTCGTTGATGCTGGTCTCCTTCTCGATGTACGTGTCGGACTGCGGCACGTAGGCCTCGGGCTGGTAGTAGTCGTAGTAGGAGACGAAGTACTCGACGGCGTTGTCGGGAAAGAAGCTGCGGAACTCCTGGTAGAGCTGGGCCGCGAGCGTCTTGTTGTGCGAGAGGACCAGCGTCGGCCGGTCGACGGCCTCGATCGTCTTGGCGATGGTGAAAGTCTTGCCCGAGCCGGTCACGCCGAGCAGCACCTGCTCCCGGTCGCCGCGTTCGATCCCGGCGACCAGCTGGCGGATCGCCTCCGGTTGATCGCCCTGCGGCTGGAACGGCGAGACGAGCCGGAAGGGGCGATGGCCGCCGGTCGTGCTCACGCGGCGATCGGCGAGCCCGTCGCCGTCGGCTCGCCCTCCCCCGCGCCGGATGGCTCCTTGCCCGGCGTGTCCTCCGCGCCGGGCGGCGCCTCGACCTCGGGCGGAGCCCCAGCGGGCGGCTCGATGCCGGAGAACGCCTCGAGGGCGACGATCAGCTCCCGCACGTGGTCGCGCGTCAGCTGGTCGCGCGAGCTGCGCTCGGCGGCGTCGAGCAACTCGGCTTGCAAGGTCTGCAGGCGCTCCGGGTCGATCTGGCCGGAGCGCACCCGCTCGAGCGTCGCGGCGAATCCCGCTTCCAGGCGCCGCCGCTCGCCGGCGTCGAGGTCCTCGGGCAGATTGGCCTCGACCTCGGCCTGCAGCTTGCCCAGCGCGTAGGCCAACAGGGATTTGGCCTTGACGACGAAGACGATCGCGCCGATCCCGAGCAGGATCGCCAGCACGCCGCATCCGACCAGCATCGGCTTGCCGCAGCCGCCCGGCGGGCTCGCGGGCGCCGGGGCGAACGGCCGCGCGGCGGGCGTCGGGACGATCGGCTGCGGACTCTCGTTCATGCGCAACTCCCTCCGCGCCGGAGCTTATAATCCGCGCGTGCCGTCCGCCTCCGTGCCGCCCGCCGGCTCGACGCCCTCGCCGCCGCGGCCCGTGCCCCGGCGGGCGCGTGATCTGCGCTGGGCTCGTTGGCTCCTGCCGCTGTTCGCCGCCGCCGCGCTCGGCGTCGCATTGGGGGTGGGCGTCGCCGCCGCGATCCACATGCCGCGGGTCGAAATGCTCGCCGAGTACCGGCCCGACTTGATCACGCAGCTGCGCGACGGCGACGGCCAGGTCTTCGCGACCTACGCGCGCGAGCGGCGGGTGATGCTCCGGGAGGGGGACCTGCCGGCGGTCCTGCAGAACGCCGTGGTCGCGGCCGAGGACGCCGAGTTCTTCCGCCACGGCGGCATCGACGCGCCCGGCGTCGTGCGCTCGGTGCTGGTCAACTTCCGCCGCGGCCGGCGCGAGCAGGGCGCCTCGACGGTGACCATGCAGCTCGCGCGCATGCTCTTCCTGACCCGCGAGAAGACCTGGAAGCGCAAGATCGAGGAGGCGTTCCTCGCCGTCGAGCTCGAGAAGACGCTGTCGAAGCAGCAGATCCTGACGCTCTACTGCAACCTCGCGTTCCTCGGGCACGGCAACTACGGCATGGAGGCCGCCTCGCGCTACTTCTTCGGACATGGCGTGCGCGAGCTCGACCTGCCCGAGGCCGCCACCCTCGCCGGCATCCTGCAGCGGCCGAGCGACTACAGCCCCTACCGCCGGCCGGACCGGGTGATCGCCAGGCGCGACTACGTCCTGCGGCGGATGCGCGAGGAGGGCTACATCGACCAGAGCGCTTACGAGGCGGCGCGCGCCGCGCCCTTGGAGGTCGTCGAGCGCCACCGCGCCGACGCCGAGCCCGCGCTCTACTTCGCCGAGGAGATCCGTCAACAGCTGGAGCGCCGCTTCGGCGCCGAGCGCCTCTACGGCGACGGTCTGCAGGTCGCCACCACGCTCGACGCCCGCATCCAGCGCGCCGCCGAGCGCGCGCTGCGCGACGGTCTGCTGCGACTCGACCACCGCAAAGGGTGGCGCGGACCCCTGGCCCGCGGCGCCAGCCTCGAGCTCGAAGGCGAGTCGCTGGAGCGTGAGGTCGGACGCAATCCGGTCCCCGATTCCTGGACTCCCGGCCTCGTGCTGGCCACTTCCGGCGACACGGCGAGGGTGCGCCTGGCCGACGGTGAGGTCGAGATCGGCCCGGATTCCATCGCCTGGACCGGCCGCCGGCGCCCCGGCGAGATCCTGCGCGCCGGCGACCTCGCCTGGTTCCGTCCCGACGAAGCGGAACGTGACGGCGCGATCCGCTGGATTCTCGAGCAGGAGCCCGAGCTCGAGGGGGCGGCGATCGTCCTCGAGTCGGCTTCCGGGGCCGTGCGTGCCCTAGTCGGCGGCTGGGACTTCCACCGCAACAAGTTCGACCGCGCGACTCAGGCCAAGAGACAGGTTGGCTCGGCGTTCAAGGTCTTCGTCTTCGGCGCGGCGCTCGAGCAGGGCTTCACCCCCGCCGACACGCTGTTCGACGGCCCGGCGGTCTTCCTCGGCGCGGAAGGGCTGCCGACCTACGCACCGCGCAACTACTACCGGAAGTTCCACGGCATCCTCACTCTGCGTCGGGCGCTCGAGCGCTCGGTCAACGTCACCGCGGTCAAGCTGATGGACCTGGTGGGAGCGGGCAATGTCGTCGACTTCGCGCGGCGTTGCGGCGTCGAGTCGGAGCTGCTGCCCTACCCCAGTCTGGCGCTCGGCGCCGCCGACCTGCTGCCGCTCGAGCTGGCTGCCGGCTACGCCGCGATCGCCAATCAGGGCGTGTACGTCCGGCCCTACTTCGTCGAGGAGGTGCGCGGCCGAGACGGAACGCTGCTCGAGGCGCACCAGGTCGAGGCGCGCAAGGCGATGTCTCCCGCCGTCGCCTACGTGCTGACCTCGATGCTCGAGGGGGTCGTCGACCGGGGCACTGCCGCCTCGATCGCGGCCCTGCCCCTCACGCTCGCCGGCAAGACGGGGACGACCAACGAGTACACCGACGCCTGGTTCGTCGGCTTCTCGCCGCGCTACACCATCCTCGCCTGGGTCGGCTACGACCTGAAGCGCACGATCGGACGCGGCATGACCGGCGCGGAGGCGGCGCTGCCGATCTTCGCCGGGATCGTCGAGAGCGGCCTCGCGGAAGGGTGGCTCTCCGGCACCGAGCCCTTCTCGGTGCCGGCGGGCGTCGAGACGCGCCCGATCGAGTACTGGAGTGGCCTGGCGGCGGCGCCGGGAGCGCAAAGCGTGCTGCGCGAGGCCTTCTTGAGCGGCAGCGGCCCGGACCGCCAGTGGGAGCCGCGTTGGGAGCGGATCCTCGCCCTGCCCTGGCCGCAGCAACTGGCCTTCTACACTCCCAAGCCCGGCGAGAAGATGCCCGACGAGGAGGCCGCCTGGGCGATCCTCAACCGCGAACAGGAGGAGCAGGCGGCCGCGCTCGAGCCCCCGGCCGCTCCTCGCGAGGCGCCCGAGTGACCGCGTGCGCGCCGCTCAGGGCTTGATGCCGATCAGGCCGTAGTCCTGGAAGCCGTAGAGCAGATCGTCCAACCGGTCGCGCAGCTCGTTGAGCCGGTGCGCCAGGGGACGCGACTCGTCCGGCACCGAATCGAGGTCGATCTCGGGCAGCCGGTGCTCGGCCGGGAACGGGCGCAGGTCGACGCGCTCGACCGGATCGAAGCCGGCCTGTTCGAAAGACAGCCTGAGGCTCTCGGGATGCACGGGCCGGCGGTGGGTCGGGTCGAGCCAGAAGTTGCGCGCCGCGACGACGACCGAGAGCGGATTCGGCGTCTCGAGGACGAGCGCCCCGCCCGGCCGCAGCGCGCTCCAGGCGAGCCGCACCAGCCGGTCGAGCGATTCGGCCGGCAGATGCTCGATGACGTGGAACGAGACCACCGCGCCCAGCGAGCCGGGCGCAACGGCGACCAGTGCCTCGAACAGATCGCCGACCTCGGCGCTCAGGCCCTTGGCCCGGCAGGCCTCGATCATCGAGGAGCTGGCGTCGACGCCGCGCGCCGCGATGCCGCGCGCGGCCAGCAGAGCGAGGGCCTCCCCCCGCCCACAGCCGAGGTCGAGGACCTCGGCGCGCGACTCGAGCCAGGGCAGATAGCGCGAGATTCGCTCGGCGATCTCCTCCTCGGTGCCGCGGAAGCGCCTTTCGAGCTCGAGGTAGACCTGCTCGGCGTGCGACTGCCGGAGCTCCGCCGAACCGCCAGCCTCCGTGCGCGCGATCGCCGCACCCAGCCGCGCCCAGATCGTTCGCGTCTCGCGCCGCAGGTGATCGAGCTTCTGGTCGACGCGCGTGAACAGCGCGTCGTTGTGCCCCATGACCTCGACCAGGCCGTCCCGCCAGACCGCCTCGAGGTGATCGATACGCCGCTCGTGGACCTCCCGCACGACGCGTCCGACGTCTTCGC
>WYBK01000241.1 GCA_011525905.1 Acidobacteriota bacterium | reverse complement strand
CGCGAAGGCGCCGCGCGTCACCACCCAGGCCTCCTCGGGCAGCGGCGTCTCGCTCGACAGCGTCTCGCGGCCGCCGATGGTCGTCCCCCAGAGGCCCCGGTTGACCGAGTAGGCGGCGCCGAAGGGGGGCACCGGCAGGCCGCGCGCCTCGAGGAAGGCGACCTCCTCGGCGCGCGACACGGGCTCGTCGCGGATCGGCGCCAGGATCTCGAGGCCGGGCGCCGCGGCGCGCAGCGCCACCTCGAAGCGGACCTGATCGTTGCCCGCGGCAGTCGAGCCATGGGCGACCGCCGTGGCGCCGAGCTCGCGGGCGACACGGGCGACGACTTCCGCCTGCAGCGCCCGCTCGGCGCCCACCGAGATCGGGTAGGTGCCGCCGCGCCGGACGTTGCCGGCGATCAGGAAGCGCAGCACCCGGTCGAAGAGCTCCGCGCGCGCGTCGACGCGGCGGAAGGCGACCGCGCCGAGCGCCCGCGCGCGCCGCTCGAGGTCGCCCGCCGCGGCGGCGTCGAGGCCGCCGGTGTCGACCGTGACCGCGACCACCTCGCGGCCGCTCTCCTCGGCGAGCTTCGGCACGAGGTAGGACGTGTCGAGGCCGCCGGAGAAGGCGAGGACGATCGGCGCGCTCATGCGAGCCCCGAGCGCAGCAGCCGGCGCAGCCGCTCGACCACGCGGCGCTGGTCGCGAGCGTTGGGTGTCGCGAGGAAGATCGTGTCGTCGCCGGCGACCGAGCCGACCAGCTCGGGCCAGCCGGCGCGGTCGACGCCGATGGCGACCGTCTGCGCCGCGCCCATGGTGGTCAGCACCACCACGAGGTTGGGCCCGGCGGTGCGCACGTCGACCAGGAAGTGCGCCAGCTCGGCGAGCGCATCGACCGTCTCGGCGCCCAGCTCGCCCGGCAACACGTAGCGCCCGGCGACCTTGGCGACGCCCAGATCGCGCAGGTCGCGCGAGATCGACGACTGGGTCGCCACGTGCCCACGCGCCGCGAGCTTGTTGGCGAGCACCCCCTGGCTCGCCACCCGCTCGCGCTTGAGCAGCGCCACGATCTCGCGCCGCCGCTCCTCCCGCTGCTCGACATCCGACGGCATCGCGCACCCTCCGTCCGCCAAAGGATGCGCATATTCATGCAGCACCGCCCCGATGTCAAGACCTTTCTCCGCCCTCGGGGGACACACACCGGGGACACTTTCGGGGGACACAGGCGCGGCTATCTCGGCGGGGTCCGCCCCCGGGGAGAGCCCGGCGCCTGCCGAGCCGGCCCGCCGGCAAACGCCGGCAATCGAGGCCGGTCCGTCTAGGGGGAATCGTGATTCGGGCATCCAGACTCAGCTTCGGCGCCTTCGGCGAGCACTCACGTGTGGAGATCCTCACCCGGCGACCGGCCCGACTCCTTACGGTCGTGAGATTGGGTGTCGCGATAGCTGAGGTCTGGGCAGTCGCTCGACATCTCGTCGGAGGCAGCCGACTCGGCTGCTCGCCGAACAGCACCACGAATGGGCCTTCGGTCGCCGCTACTTCTCCCTCGAGTCGCTCGCGCAACGCAATCCCGAGCTGAACACCCTGCCGCCCGACGATCGGCAGCCTCAGCTCCTACCCGCAGCCTGAGGCCTGCCACGTGCTGCGCCGCCACCCTCGTACGCCGCTTGACCGGACGTGGCCCCCCCCCGTCTAGAATCAACTGCAGTCTCCTGTTGTCCTGCAGTGCACGAAGTTAGCTTGCGATCTGGGGAGCGATATGAAAGCAAAGCCGAAGCCGCGCGTCCGCATTGGATTCTCCAACCTCACCCCAGGCGAGGCGGTCCGCCTCACCTTCGTCGCAGTAGCCGCTCTGCTGCTCGTGGCTCCAGCGAGCGGCGCCAGCGAGAGTAGGACTCGAGCGCTTCTGAGTGAAAGGTCTACACTGACCCTCGCATCGCTCTACTCTGAATACCAGCGCATCATGACCGCTAGCGGCCACGACCTCGAGATCCGGGTGACCGTGCGCGACACGTTCCTCGCTTCGGAATTCGGCCGGATCCGCCTCCGCGACGTGGCCACTACGGCGCCGGCCTGGCGTCTCTTTGCTTCACGCTCCAGTCACAGCGACGCTAGCGGCAGCGAACTCGACTGCACTTATCTCCTGCGTCGAGACGAAACTCTCGAAGGGGTTCCCGCCGAGGTGATGTCCTTCGCTGGGACCATCGAACAGGCGCTCGAGGTTCATTCAAGAGAAAACCTCGGCCTGGAGGGGCGCGACTTCGTTGGCGCTTCCACGGCAGAGGTTCACATTCGTCTCGACGCGTTCGCGCAAGAGTACTCGGTGCTCCTGTTCTGGATCGGTGATGCGGCGAGTATTCCCGTCGATTTCAGAATCGATGACATGGTGCTGCCCGACCTCATGGTCGTACAGGGTGAAGCCTGTCCTCTGTCGTCTCAGTGGGAGCTGCTCAGGCGCTCGACCGTAAAGCTCGAGCGGGCACGGCTGGCACAGGACCGGACCGGAGAAGAGAGTGTAGAGGCTGTGTGTGTCGAGTCGTCGAAAGAGTACACCTATCCTCGAAGCGTCAACTACAACAACCTTGGCCACTCGAGCGGAGAGCACCGCGGAGCGGGGAAACTCAACTACACCTGTGCCTGCCAGGCGAACTGTACGTCTTATGGCAATGGCGCTTGGGTGGAGACAACTTGTACGGACTCGGGCAGCATTGGTGGCTTGTGGACCCACAACCCGCGAATGTCGCAGATGATTCAATCGTCCGTTGTCCACAACGCGCTGACTGCAGGGGCGCGTCCCATGGGTACCGTCGGCTGCTTCATTCAGAAGTGCCCGTGGCCCCTCGGATGCGGAACGGGTGGCACAGTCTCCTTCAGCGTGGGCGTCTTCTCGATTACCGCCAGCTACTCGGGGCCCAATGAACTGTGGGACGGCCAGGTTCAATTCTCGGTGGAATGCGGCGCGTGCGACGAGGCACTTCCACTCGCACTTCGCGGTGGCCGGCCTGGTTACGGTCCATTCAATCTGAATCCGGACCCGGGCGGAATGGGATACCTCGCTCGCGAGACAGTGTTCTACTGCTACCCCATGTTTTCGTACAGCCCACTAGACTGCCAGGGAACACCAACCCCGTGTCTGATCGAGACCTGCACGGTCATCAACTAGCACGAGCATCGCGGGGGGCGCGCAGTGTCCGTTCGGCGTTTGGGCTCTGCTGTCGCCGAGAGTGCGAGCATTCCGAAGTCTCGACGGTAGACACACGCCGAGGACACACAGGAGGAGCACGTAGCGCAGCCGGTCCCCGAGGGGAGCTTGGCGCCTGCCGCGCCGGCCCGCCGGTAGAACGCTGGGAATCGAGGCCGGTCCATCGATCCGTCACCGGGGGAAGTCTCCGAGCACGGACCGACAGGTCCGCGCGCAGGAGAGCTTCTCCCCCCATCCGGTAGAGCACCGTCGAAACGAGCTGCGGGCCGGCGAACCGCGAGGACGAACGTCGGGACGGGGACACGGACCCAGCTGCGCTGGGACCATGTCCCCGGGCGGATGTCCTGTCCCCGGGCGAATGTCCTGTCCCCGAGCGGATGCGGTGTCCCTGGACGGGCGTCGAGGCGCCCGATCGGGGACATGAAGCTCGGCTTCGTCTCGCCGTCCCTCCGGTGGCCCTCGCTGGGACGGGGACACGGACCCGGCTGCGCCGGGAACATGTCCCCGAACGAACAACGGGGCGGGTCAGGCGCTGACCGGGTCGAGCTCGACGAAGTCGGGCGAGCGGGGGAGCGCAGCGAGCAGCTCGGCGAGCGCGGCGGGGGGCGCCACCAGGCGGCGCCGGGCGAGGTCGAGCCAGCCGCCGAAAGAGACGACGCGCGCCACGGGCCTGCCGTCCGGCCGGAAGAACTCGTTGACCAGCCGCATGCGCGAGCCGTCCGGAGCCAGCCCGCCGATCGTGAAGGTGACGTCGTAGGGGTCGAGCAGCCGTAGCTCCCGGTAGTAGTCGACCTCGTCGCGCGAGACCACCGGCCCGAGCCCGAGCCGCGCGAACTCCGACAGCGGGTAGCCGTGCTCGGCGAAGCAGGAGAAGCGGACGTCGACCACCGCGTCGAGGTAGGCGGTGTTGGCCATGTGCGCGTTCGAATCGAGGTCGCCCCAGCGCACGTAGAGGCGGCGGCGGAAGGGCTCGGT
>WYBK01000240.1 GCA_011525905.1 Acidobacteriota bacterium | reverse complement strand
CTGGGCTGGCAGACGGCCGAGGTCGTGCCCCATCTCGAGGCGATGCTCGACGTCGTCCTCACCGGGCTCGCCCCGGTCCCCCTCCTCCCTCCTCCCGAGAAAGGAACCCCGCAATGAACCGTCCCGCCCCGGGGCGCCGCCCGGTCGCGGCGCTCCTGCCGGCATCGCTCGCGCTGCTCGCCGCCGCCTGCGGCGCGCCCTCGCAGCACCCGACCGGAGGAGCTCCCCCGGAGGTCGGCGTCGTCACCCTCGCCCCCGAGCGCGTCGTGCTGACCACCGAGTTGCCCGGCCGCACCGCCCCCTACCTGGTCGCCGAGGTTCGCCCCCAGGTCAACGGCGTGCTGCAGAAGCGACTGTTCACCGAGGGCGCCGAGGTGCGCGCCGGCCAGCAGCTCTACCAGATCGACCCGGCGCCTTACCGGGCGGCCTACGAGCAGGCGCGCGCGGCGCTGCAGGTGGCCGAGGCGGCGCTGCCGGCGGCACGCTCGCGCGCCGAGCGGCTGCGCGGCCTGGTGGCGAGCCGCGCCGTCGGCGAGCAGGACGCGATCGACGCCGAGGCCGCCCTCGCCCAGGCCGAGGCGAGCGTGGCGGCGGCCGGCGCCGCGGTCGAGAGCGCCCGCATCCAGCTCGCCTACACGCCGATCCCGGCGCCGATCTCGGGGCGCACCGGGCGCTCGAGCGTGACGCCGGGAGCCCTGGTGACCGCCTACCAGCCGGTGCCGCTGGTGACCATCCAGCAGCTCGATCCGATCTACGTCGACGTGCAGCAGTCGTCGGCGGATCTGCTCCGGCTGCGACGGGTGCTGGCGAGCGGCGCGCTGACGCGCGACGAGCGGTCGGCGAGCCGGGTGCGGCTGCTGCTCGAGGACGGCACGCCCTACGCGCACGAGGGGACGCTCCAGTTCCAGGACGTGACGGTCACGCCGACCACCGGCGCCGTGACGCTGCGCCTGGTCTTCCCCAACCCCGAGACGCTGCTGCTGCCGGGGATGTTCGTGCGCGCGATCGTCGAGGAGGGGGTCGACGAGCAGGCGATCCTGGCGCCGCAACAGGGAGTGCAGCGCGACCCGCGCGGCAACGCCTTCGCGCTGGTGGTCGGCGACGGCAACCAGGTCGAGACGCGCGAGCTCGGCATCGACCGGGCCCTCGGCAACCGCTGGCGGGTGACGCGCGGGCTCG
Organism: Acidobacteriota bacterium; assembly: GCA_011525905.1. GTDB lineage: Bacteria > Acidobacteriota > Thermoanaerobaculia > Multivoradales > JAGPDF01 > JACTMI01. The sequence continues at coordinate 7,389 of WYBK01000240.1, read as the reverse complement.
CCGCCGGAGACCGGGTCATCGTCGACGGCCTGCTCGCCGTGCGGCCGGGCATGGCGGTCTCGCCGGTCGAGACGACCGTGCCCCCGGCCGGCGGCGCCTAGCCGGAGCGGGCGGAGCGCTTCGATGTCCAGCTTCTTCCTCGACCGTCCGGTCTTCGCCTGGGTCATCGCGATCGCGATGATGCTGGGCGGCGCGCTCGCCATCTACAACCTGCCGGTCGCGCAGTACCCGCCGATCGCGCCCCCCTCGATCTCGATCTCGGCCTTCTACCCCGGCGCCTCGGCCAAGACCGTCGAGGACTCGGTCGTCCAGATCATCGAGCAGAAGATGACCGGCCTCGACCAGATGATCTACATGCAGGCGACCAGCGACTCGGCCGGTTCCGGGCAGCTCACGCTCACCTTCGCGCCCGGCACCGACCCCGACCTCGCCTGGGCCAAGGTGCAGAACAAGCTGCAGCTGGCCATGCCGGTATTGCCCGAGGCGGTGCAGCGGCAGGGCCTGCGGGTCAGCAAGTCGACCCGCAACTTCCTGATGATCGTCGGCCTGACCACCTCGGATCCGGGCTGGACCCAGGAGGATCTCTCCGACTTCCTGATCACCCGGGTCGAGAACGTGCTGGCGCGCGTGCCCGGCGTCGGCGAGGTCGAGGTCTTCGGCACCGGCTACTCGATGCGCATCTGGCTCGACCCGGACAAGCTGACCCAGTACGGCATGACCATCGACGACGTCGTCGCCGCCGTGCGCTCCTACAACGTCGAGGTCTCGGCCGGCCAGTTCGGCGGCGCGCCGGCGGTTCCCGGGCAGCGGCTGAACGCCTCGATCCTGGTCCAGTCGCTGCTGGTCACGCCCGAAGAGTTCGCGGCGGTGCCGATCCGCACCCACGCCGACGGCTCGATCGTGCGCGTCGCGGACGTCGGCCGCACCGAGCTCGGCACCGAGTTCGCCGACTTCAAGGTCAACTACAACGGCCAGCCGGCGACCGCGCTCGCCATCCGCCAGGCCGCGGGCGCCAACTCGCTCGACACCGCCGACGCGGTGCGCGCCGCGATGGCCGACCTCGAGAAGTTCTTCCCCGAGGGGATGGAGGTGATCTACGCCTTCGACACCACGCCGTTCATCCGAGTGGCGATCGGCGGCGTCGTCGAGACCCTGATCGAGGCGATCGTCCTGGTCTTCCTCATCATGTACCTGTTCCTCGGCAACCTGCGCGCGACGCTGGTGCCGACCATCGCGGTGCCGGTGGTGATTCTCGGCACCTTCGGTGTCCTCGGCCTGTTCGGCTACTCGGTGAACATGCTGACCATGTTCGCCATGGTGCTCGCCATCGGCCTGCTGGTCGACGACGCCATCGTCGTGGTCGAGAACGTCGAGCGCGTGATGAGCGAGGAGGGGCTGCCGCCGCGCGCCGCGACGCGCAAGTCGATGAACGAGATCCAGAGCGCGCTGGTCGGCATCGGCCTGGTGCTCGCGGCGGTGTTCGGGCCGATGGCCTTCTTCCCCGGCTCGACCGGCGTCATCTACCGCCAGTTCTCGATCACCATGATCGCCTCGATGCTGCTCTCGGTCGTGGTGGCGTTGATCCTCTCGCCGGTGCTCTGCGCCTCCCTGCTCGAGCCGGTCGCCAAGGGGCACGAGGCGGCCGAGACCGGCTTCCGGCTCCTCCGGCCCTTCTTCCTCTGGTTCGATCGCGGTTTCGACCGCCTGCGCGCGCTCTACGTGCGGACGGTCGAGCGGATCCTCGGCCGGCGCCTGCGCTGGTCGCTCGCCTACCTCGCGGTGGTCGCCGGCATGGTCCTGCTCGGCCTGCGCATGCCGACCGGCTACCTCCCCGACGAGGACCAGGGATCGCTGCTGGTCATGGGGCAGCTGCCCTCCGGCTCGACGCTCGAGCAGACCGACGCGGTGATGCGGCGCGTCCAGGAGCACCTGCGCGACCACGAGGCCGAGGCGGTCGAGGCGAGCACCGCGGTGGTCGGCTTCGGCTTCGCCGGCCGCGGGCAGAACCAGGCGATCGCCTTCGTCAAGCTGCGCGACTGGGAGCTGCGCGACCGCGCCGATTTGCGGGTCAAGGCGGTCGCCGGGCGCACCGCGCCGGTGCTGGCGGCGATCCGCGAGGGGATGGTCTTCGCCTTTCCGCCGCCCGCCGTCCCCGAGCTGGGGGTGGCGACCGGCTTCGACCTGATGCTCCAGGACCGCGGCGGGCTCGGCCACGACGCCCTGATGGGCGCGCGCAACCAGCTGCTCGGCATGGCGGCGCAGGACCCCCGCTTGATGCGCGTGCGTCCCAACGGCATGTCGGACGTCGCCCAGTACAAGGTCGACCTCGACTGGGAGAAGGCGGGCGCGCTCGGAGTGCCGATCGGCTCGGTGCAGCGCTATCTCTCCGCGGCCTTCGGGTCGACCTACGTCGGCGACTTCGTCCAGGGAGGGCGCGTCAAGCGGGTCTACGCGCAGGCCGACGCCCCCTTCCGCATGAAGCCGAGCGATCTCGACCGGCTGCACGTGCCGAGCGCGCGCGGCGGCCTGGTGCCGCTGTCGGCGATCGCCTCCGGGCGCTGGGTCTACGGCTCGCCGCGGCTCGAGCGCTACAACGGCGTGCCGGCGATGAACATCCAGGGCGAGCCGGCGCCCGGTCACTCGACCGGCGAGGCGATGGCGGCGATCGAGGAGCTGATCGGACGGCTGCCGGTGGGCATCGACCACCAGTGGACGGGGCTCTCCTACCAGGAGCGGATGTCGGAGGCGCAGGCGCCGTTGCTCTACGCCTTCTCGGTGCTGGTGATCTTCCTGGTGCTCGCCGCCCTCTACGAGAGCTGGACGGTGCCGATCTCGATCGTCCTCGCGCTGCCGCTCGGCGTGCTGGGCGGCATCGTCGCCTCCTCGACCCGCGGCCTGGCCAACGACGTCTACTTCCAGATCGGCCTGCTCGCGGTGCTCGGGCTGACCACCAAGAACGCCATCCTGATCGTGCAGTTCGCCAAGGCCTACCTCGAGCAGGGCCTGGGGCTGGTCGAGGCGACGCTGACCGCGGCGCGCGTCCGCCTGCGGCCGATCGTCATGACCTCGCTCGCGTTCGGCTTCGGCGTGCTGCCGCTCGCCATCGCCACCGGCGCCGGCGCCGGCGCCCAGGTCGCGATCGGCACCAGCGTCCTGGGCGGCATGCTCTCGGGCACCTTCCTCGCCGTCCTCTTCATCCCGCTCGGCTTCGTCATCATCGTCCGGCTGTTCGGCCGGCGCACGCCGCCGGGGGAGGCGGCCCTCGGCTCCGAGGAGACGGCGCCCGGCGTGCCGGCGGCCGCCGCGGAGGAGGAGGCGCGATGAGGGCCCCGATCCCGCTGCTCGGCGCGCTCGCGCTCGTCGGCTGCACGCTGATCCCCGACTACGAGGCGCCAGCGCCGCCGGTGCCCGAGGCCTTTCCGGCCGAGGCGCCGGGAGGCGCGAGCGCCGAGGCGCCCGCCGCGGCCGCCCTGGACTGGCGCGACTTCCTGCTCGACGAGCGGCTGCGTGCCGTGGTCGAGCGCGCCCTCACCGGCAACCGGGATCTGCGCCTCGCCGCGCTCCAGGTCGAGCAGGCGGCGGCGCTGCTGCGCATCCAACGCGCCGGCCTGACCCCGAGCATCGGCGTCCAGGGCGCCGGCCAGCGGTCGCGGCTGCCGGAGAAGATGACCGAATCGGGCGAGGCCGAGACGCGCGCGCAGTACGCGGTCGAGATCGGCTTCCTCTCCTGGGAGATCGACCTGTTCGGCCGCCTGCGCAGCCTCTCGGCGGCCGCGCTCGAGCGCTACCTGGCGACCGAGGAAGGGGAGCGCGCGGTGCGCAGCGCGCTGGTCGCGGCCACCGCCTCGAGCTGGCTGCGGCTCGCCGCCGACGCCGAGAGCCTGCGCCTGGCCGAGGCGACGGTGGCGGCGCAGGCGGCGACGCTCGACCTGGTCCGCGCGAGCCGCGACGCCGGCCTCGCCTCGGACCTCGAGCTGCGCCAGGCCGAGAGCCAGGTCGAGGTGGCGCGGCTGGCGCGCGCCGAGTTCGCCGGCGCGCTGGCGGTCGACCGCCACGCGCTCGAGCTGCTGCTCGGCGGCCCACTGGGAACCGAGCTGGAGCCCGCCGGGCTCGACGCGCTCGCCGGCACCGCCGAGATCGCGGCCGGCATCCCCTCGGAGGTGCTGCTCGCGCGCCCCGACATCCGGGCGGCGGAGCACCGGCTGCGCGCGGCCAACGCCGACATCGGCGCGGCGCGCGCCGCCTTCTTCCCGCGCCTCGCGCTGACCGCCGCGCTCGGCACGCTGGCGCCGGGCGTCTCGGACCTCTTCGCCTCGGGGACGCGCAGCTGGCGCGTCGAGCCGCTGGCGCAGACGCCGATCTTCGCCGGCGGCAGCCTGCGCGCCAATCTGCGGGCGACCGAGGTCGAGCGCGAGATCGCGCTGGCGAGCTACGAGCGGGCGATCCAGACCGCCTTCGCCGAGGTCGCCGACGCGCTGGTGCTCGCGACGACGCTCGCCGAGCAGCGCGCGGCGCAGGACCGGCTGATCGCGGCGCTCGAGGAGACCCTGCGCCTCTCCGAGGCGCGCTACCGGGCGGGAATCGACGGCTACCTCGGCGTCCTGGTCGCGCAGCAGGCGCTGTTCCAAGTGCAGAAGGCGAGCGTCCAGCTGCGAGTGGCCGAGCAGGCCAACCGGATCCAGCTCTACAAGGCGCTCGGCGGGGGCGCCTGAGCGGGCGCCCCCGCTCCGGATCCGGTATCCTCCGGCCGCGTCCCCGCCGGGAGAACCCGGCGACCCCCCGCTCCGTAATCGGCCCGACCATCTCTGGAGGAGTGCCCATGCCCCGTTCGAAGCCGTCCCTGTCCCACCTCGCCCTGCCCCTGGCGCTCGCCCTGGCCGGCTGCGACGCCGCGCCGCGGCCGGCGGCCGACGCCGCCGCCGAGCCGCGCGCCGCGCTCGCGATCGACGAGAGCCAGCTGCCGCCGGCGATGCGCTTCGCCGCCGCGGACCTCGACCCGTCGAAGGACCCCTGCGTCGACTTCTTCGGCCACGTCAACGAGAAGTGGCTCGCCGCCAATCCGATCCCGGCCGACCGCAGCAGCTGGGGGCCGGGCGCGATGCTCGCCGAGCGCTCGCTCGCGATCCGGCGGCAGCTCGCCGAGCGCGCCGCGGCCGACCCGGACGCCGCCGGCATCGAGAAGATCGTCGGCGACCTCTGGGCGACCGGCATGGACGAGGCGGCGATCGAGGCGCAGGGGATCGCGCCGCTCGCCGGCCGGCTGGCCGAGATCGACGCCCTGACCGACGCCGGGAGCATCGCGGCCTATCTGCGCACCGCCGCGGCGCGGGGCGAGGGGACGCTCTTCGCCTTCGGGCCGGAGGCCGACTTCCAGAGCTCCTCGATGACCATCGCCTACGCCATCCAGGGGGGCCTCGGGCTGCCCGACAAGGGCTACTACTTCGACGCCGACAAGCGCGACGAGCTCGAGGCGTACCAGAAGCACGTCGCCCGCGTCCTCGAGCTCTCGGGCCTGCCGGCCGCGGCGGCGGCCGAGCAGGCCGAGGTCGTCCTCGCGTTCGAGACCCGGCTGGCCCGAGCTTCGAAGTCGAGCGAGGAGCTGTCGCGCGACGTCGCGCTCTACTACAACCCGGTCTCCCCCGCCGAGGCCGACCGGCTCACCCCACGCTTCCCCTGGAGCCGATTCTTCGAGTCGCAGGGGGTGGCGCTGCCCGAGCGCTTCTCGCTCGCCATGCCGAGCTTCCACCAGGAGGTCGACGCCATGCTCGGCGACGAGCCGGCCGAGGCCTGGAAGGCCTACCTGCGCTTCCACCTGGTCGACGCCGCCTCGCCCTATCTCTCGTCCCCCTTCGTCGAGGCCAACTACGAGTTCTACGGCAAGACCCTGCGGGGGCAGAAGGAGATCCAGGCGCGCTGGAAGCGGGTGCTCGACGCGATCGAGCAGAGCGCCGGCGAGGCGATGGGGCAGCTCTACGTCGAAGTCGCCTTCCCGCCGGAGTCGAAGCGGCGGATGGAGACCCTGGTCGGCAACCTCGGCACGGCGCTCAAGGCCCGCATCGAGAAGCTCGACTGGATGAGCGACGAGACCAAGCAGAAAGCGCTCGCCAAGTGGGCGACCTTCACCCCGAAGATCGGCTATCCGGACAAGTGGCGCGATTTCTCGGGCCTGTCCACCGGCCGCCAGAGCTATTTCGCCAACGTCTTCGCCGCCAACGAGTTCAACTACCGCTGGCAGCTCGGCAAGATCGGCAAGCCGGTCGACAAGACCGAGTGGGGGATGACGCCGCAGACGGTCAACGCCTACTACAACCCGCTGCAGAACGAGATCGTCTTCCCCGCCGCGATCCTCCAACCCCCCTTCTTCGACGCCGCGGCCGACGAGGTGACGAACTACGGCGCGATCGGCGCCGTGATCGGTCACGAGATGACCCACGGTTACGACGACCAGGGGAGCCGCTTCGGCGCCTCCGGCAACTTCGAGAACTGGTGGACCGAGGCCGACGCCGCCGGCTTCGCGGCGCGCTCCGAGAAGCTCGTGAAGCAGTTCGACGCCTACGAGGCGCTGCCCGGCCTGTTCGTCAACGGCAAGCTGACGCTCGGCGAGAACATCGCCGACCTCGGGGGCCTGGCCACCGCCTACGACGCCATGGTGGCGGCCACCGCCGGCACTCCCGACCCGAGGACCGACGGCCTGACGCGCGACCAGCGCTTCTTCCTCGCCTTCGGCACGGCCTGGCGCGCGCAGATGACCCCCGAGACGCTGCAGGTGCTGGTCGCCTCCAACCCGCACGCGCCGGCGAAGTTCCGCGCCATCGGCGCGCCCTCCAACCTGCCGGCGTTCGCCGCCGCCTTCGGCTGCGAGGCGGGCCAGCCGATGGCGCGCCCCGACGAGGAGCGCGTGGTCATCTGGTGAGCCCTCGCCGCCCGCCGCGGCCGCCCCGATGATCTGGGCGGCCGCGGCGCTGATCCTCGCGCTCAACCTCCCCTTCGGCTACTGGCGCGCGGGGGTGCGCAAGCTCTCGGCACCCTGGTTCCTCGCCGTGCACGCGCCGGTGCCGCTCGCGATCGGCCTCCGTTTCGCCCTCGGCCTCCCCTTCCGCTGGAGCACGCTGCCCCTCTACGTCGCCGCCTTCGCCGCCGGCCAGTGGCTCGGCGGATGGCTGCGGGCGCTCGCTCGCCCGGCCGCGGGCAGGGAAAGTCGGGCCCGGACGCTCCGCTAGAGCTCGAGCTCGACCGGCGGCGGGGTCGGCTGCATCGCGATTCCGAGCGCCTCGGCGGCCGAGCGCACCGGCGGCAGCTCGGCGGCAACCAGCGCGGCGAGCTCGGCGAGCGCCGCGCGCGTCGTCCGCAGACCCCGCTCGAGGTAGTCGAGCTGGGTCGGCGAGGCGG
>WYBK01000239.1 GCA_011525905.1 Acidobacteriota bacterium | reverse complement strand
TCTGCTGCCCGCGCTCCTCGTGATGGTCCTCCCCTTGCTCGTCCTCTGGGTACTGATCCGGCTCTTGCCACCTCTGGAGGAGGGCCCGGTCGAGCGCGAGCCCGGGTGAGGGCCGTTCAGGGCGCCGGGTCGCAGGCGAAGGCGCCGGTGTCGGTGACCGCCGGGGAGGCGACGCCGAGCAGGTTGGCGTAGGCGACGCTCGCGCCGCTCTCGGTGTCGGACACCGTCAGCCGCCACTCGACGTCGGTGGTGCCGGCGGCGAAGACCCAGACGCGGCCGTTGACGCCGCAGCCGTCGAGCACCTTGACCAGCATCTCGAGGTTCGACGGCGCGAAGAACCAGAAGAGACCGCTGTCGCCGGTCATCGGCAGCGCGCGGCCGCTGCCCGAACCGCCGAAGAAGTCGGTCCAGTCGACCTCGACGGCGAAGCGGCCACCGAGCAGGCAGAGGCGCGTGGCCGAGGGCGTGCAGGGGGGCGGCGGCTCGGCGGCGACGATCTCGTCGAGCCGCGCGAGCGCCGCCGCCGCCTGGACGACGCCGTGGCCGTAGACCGGGTCGAAGCCGGCCACGCCGCGGTCGAGCGCCGACTCCTCGAGCGCCCGGCGCACCTGGCCGCGGGTGGCCAGCGGCTGGCGCGAGCGCAGCAGCGCCGCCGCCGCGGCGACGTGCGGCCCGGCGAACGAGGTCCCCGACCAGCGGCAGTAAGCGTAGTGGGTGAAGGCGACGCAGATCCGGCCGAGAGTCTCCTGCAGGATGCCGTCCGGGTGGCCGTCGTGGTCGCGGTCGGCGTCCGGGTCGCCCGACGGCGCGGCGAGCGAGAGCGCCGCGCCCCAGCTCGAGTAGCTGGCCTTGACCAGGGCGGCGTCGACGCCGCCGACGCCGATCACCTCGGGGTGATTGGCCGGGAAGCCGACGTGGTCCTCGCCGGCGTTGCCGGCGATCGCCACGATCACCGCGCCCGCCGCCGCCGCGCGGGCGATGGCGTCGTTCTCGATCGCTGTCGAGCAGTCGGGCCAGTCGAGGCCGCCGCAGGCGAAGCCGAGCGACAGGGTGATCACGCCGGCGCCGCGTGCGGCCGCCCAGTCGATGGCGCGGGCGACGTCCGAGGCGGCGCACTCGGCGTCCTCGGTGCAGGCGCGGATCGCCATCAGCCGGGCGCCGTGCGCCAGGCCGGCGGCGCCGAGCCCGTTGTCCGTGCACTGCGCGACGATGCCGGCGATGAAGGTCCCGTGGCCGTGGACGTCGGCGGCCGCACCGTCGCCTTCGACGTCTCCGACCGCGTCGTACTCGGCCGCGAACGGTGCGCAGGCGAGGTCCTCGCCGCCGCGCGAGACGCCGCTGTCGATCACCGCCACGACCGCGCCGTCGCCGCGCGCGATCTCCCACGCCGCCTCGGCCTGGACGGCCCGATGGTGCCACTGCTGTGGGAAGAGCGGATCGTCCGGCGTGAACGCCTCGCCGCGCGCGGCACCCGCCGGGGCCGCGGCACGGGGCTCCTCGAAGGAGTGGACGACGTCGACCTCGATCCGCTCGACCGCCTCGAGCCCGGCCAGGCGCTCGAGCTCGAACGAGCGCCGCGGCGGTTCGACCGTCAGCCGGTACCAGTCGCCGAACAGCGGAAGGGCGGCGGCGCCGAGCGCCGCCGCCGGCGCTCCCGGACGCAGGCGCACGAGCAAGCGGTCTTCGCGCGCCGGAAGGGCTGCGCGCGCCGCCGGCCCGAGCTTCGCGAACGCGGGAGCGGCCGCGGCGCGCGGGGAGCCCGCGGCGGGCGCGGCCGAGGAGGCCCAGCCGGCCGAGCCGAGCAGGCTCCCCAGAGCCAGGAGCGATCCGCCGAGCCGGCCGCGCGCCACGCGCCCGTCGCTCAGAGCAGGCCGACGATCTCGCCGTCGACCAAGTCGAGCGATTCGGCGAGCGGCTTGCGCGGCAGCCCGGGCATGCGCAGGATGTCGCCGGTCAGCACCACCACGAAACCAGCGCCCGAGTTGACGCGCAGCTCGCGCACCGTGACCTCGAAATCGAGCGGCCGGCCGCGCAGCTTGGGGTCGTCCGAGAGCGAGTTCTGGGTCTTGGCGATGCAGATCGGCAGCTTCTCGAAGCCGAGCCGGCGGATGTCCTCGAGATCCTTCTCCGCCTCCTTGGTCAGCACCACGCGGCGCGCGCCGTACATCTTGCTGGCCACCTGGAAGATCTTCTCCGGGACGGTCGCCTCGAGGTCGTAGAGCGGCCGGAACGGCTTGTGCTCGCTCTCGGCGAAGTCGATCACCGCCTGGGCCAGCTCGAGCGCCCCCTCGCCGCCGCGGGCGAAGTGGTCCGAGAGCGCGAACGGCACGCCGAGCTCGCCGCAGCGCGCGCGCACGACTTCGATCTCCTCGTCGGAATCGCTGCCGAAGCGATTCAACGCCACGATCGGCTGCTCGCCGAAGTGCACGATGTTCTCGACGTGCTTCTCGAGGTTGGGCAGCCCGGCGCGCACCCGCTCGGGGTCGTTGCCGCCGAGCTGGTCGAGGTTGGCGCCGCCGTGGTACTTGAGCGCGCGCACCGTGGCGACCAGCACGACCGCGGCGACGTCGAGCCCGGCGGCCCGGCATTTGATGTCGAAGAACTTCTCGGCGCCCAGGTCGAAGGCGAAGCCCGCCTCGGTGATCGCCCAGTCGGCCAGGTGCAGGGCGAGGCGCGTCGCGATGACGCTGTTGCAGCCGTGGGCGATGTTGGCGAACGGCCCGCCGTGGATGAACGCCGGGACTCCCTCGATCGACTGCACCAGGTTCGGCTTCACCGCGTCGGCGAGCAGGGCGACCATCGCGCCCGAGACGCCGAGGTCGCGCGCGGTGACCGGCGCGCCGTCGTAAGTGAAGCCGACCAGCGTCCGGTCGAGACGCGCGCGCAGGTCGTCGGCGCTCTCGGCCAGGCAGAGAATCGCCATGATCTCGGAGGCCGCGGTGATGTCGAAGCCGGTCTCGCGCGGCACGCCCTGCTTGTGGCCGCCGAGTCCGATCACCGCGCGGCGCAGCGCGCGGTCGTTCATGTCGAGGCAGCGCCGCCAGAGGACGCGGCGCGGATCGAGCCCGACCTTGTTGCCCCAATAGAGGTGGTTGTCGACCGCCGCCGCGAGCAGGTTGTTGGCGGTGGTGATCGCATGGAAGTCGCCGGTGAAGTGCAGGTTGATCCGCTCGGCCGGCTGCACGGTGGCGGCGCCGCCGCCGATCGCGCCCCCCTTGACGCCCAGACAGGGTCCGAGCGACGGTTCGCGCAGCGCCAGCGCCGCCGAGTGGCCGAGCCGGGTGAGCCCCTGCGCCAGGCCGATCGAGGTCGTCGTCTTGCCCTCGCCGGCGGGCGTCGGCGTGATCGCCGAGACCAGCACCAACCGCCCCTTGCCGGGGCGCTGGCGCGGCCGCGCCAGCACTTCCGGCGACACCTTGGCGATCGACCGCCCGAACGGCTCCCAGTCGTCGTGCCCGAGGCCGAGCCCCGCGGCCACCTCTTCGATCGGCTTCAAGCGCCGCTCCGGGCGCCCCGTCGTCGTCTCCGTCATGCCACTCCTCCCAATCGCCACTATGGTCCCGCGGAATCCTCGCACGAAGTCGGGCCGTTGCCTCGCGTCCCGCCCGATCGTTCCGTCCGCACGTCGCTCCCGAGGGTCACTTGACCAGCAGCACCGGACAGGGCGCGAGCAGCGCGATCCGGTAGGAGAGCGTCAGCCCCTCGGCGAACGGCCGCTCGGGGTCGACGCGGTGCGACGCGAGCACGACCAGCTCCGCCTGCTCGCGCTCGGCCGCCTCGACGATCTCCTGCGCGCGCTGCCCGAGCAGCACCTCGGAGCGGGCCGCGACGCCCAGCTCGCGCGCCAGGGCCATCAGCGTCTCCAGCTCCTCGCGCGCCCGGGTCTCGAGCATCCGGTAGAAGGCCTCGACCTCGGGCGCGTCGTCGCCCAGGGCCTCGACGACGTGCAGCAGCAGCATCTCGCCCTCCGGCCCGAGCACGCGGCAGGCGCTCTCGACCGCGACGCGGTTCTTCGGGGTCAAGTCCACCGGCACCAGGATGCGTCGGAACACTCGCTCGGCCTCCGGCCCGATTCTCTCAGAAAGAAAGGGACCGCCGGTCCTCGGGGGAGCGGCGGTCCGGAATCGACGGGGCACCGGCGTGCCCCGCCACGATCTCGAAGGCCTGCCTCAGAACTCCATCTTGAAGCGGATGCCGAGGACGTTGGCCGTGTAGTCGCCGTAGTTGGCGTTGAGCAGCAGCGCGCCGGGCAGGTAGTTGGTCAGGCCCCGGGTGATGAAGCTCTCGAGCGTGTAGTCCTCGTACCAGTAGTCGAAGCCGACCGACATCGACTCGGTCAGCTCGTAGCCGACGCTCACCCGCGCCGACAGGATCTCGATGTCCTCGTAGTCGTCGAAGCCCCGCGCGCCGTCGGGCGTGCCGCCCGGCGGGCTGAAGAAGTCGGCCAGGCCGTCGGACTCGTTGTAGGTGCCCTTGAGGTCGAACGCCCACTTGCCCGAGGTCTTGGCGAAGCCGAGCCCGAGGGTGTCGTTGTTCTCCTCGAAG
>WYBK01000030.1 GCA_011525905.1 Acidobacteriota bacterium | reverse complement strand
CGAGCTCGTAGCGGTACTCCTTGGAGAAGAGGATCTCGAGCGGCATCGCCGCGGCCTTCTCCGGCTGGATGAGCGGGATCTCGGGGATGGTCTTGCCGCGCCAGCGCACGCCGTTCAGGTAGAAGCTCTGCCAGGCCCAGTCGAACGGTTCCCCCTGGCGGACGAAGACCTCGCCCTCGAAGGTCGCCTCGACCGCCTGGACGCCGGCGGCCGCCTGGAAGCGGAGCGTCGTCGAGTTGATCGCCTGGTAGTGGCGCAAGCGGCGTGCCTGGCCGTCCTCGAAGGCCTGCAGGCGGCGCAGGATCTCCTCGACCGGGATCTGCCGGTCGGTGGCGACCGTGACCTCCTCGGCGACCCCTTCGAGCTCCTGGATGGTGGCCCGCTCGACGCGCAGCACCTCGACCGGCCGGGGGCTGGCGACCGGCACGGAGAGCCCCGAGGCGCTCCGGCGCGCCGAGGCGAGCGGCACCACCTCGCGCGGCGCGGCGAGCACGCGCGCCGGCTCCTTGAGCTGGGAGTCGGAGAAACGCAGGGCGAGCTCGTCGCTGCCCGCCGGCGCCACCGCCAGGACGCGCAGCCCGAGATCGCTGCCGCGCACGAAGCTCCAGGCCTCGACCGCACCCGCGGGCGCCGTCGCCGGGTCGAGCGCGAGCTCGCCCCGGAACTCGTCGGCGAGCAGCTTCAACGGCTCGACGATCGCGGCGTCGGCGGTGGGTGCGGCGAACAGCGTGAGCGCGATACCGGCGGCGCTCGCCCGCGCCGCTTCGGCCAGGGCCAGGGAGGCGGGCTCGGGGAGCGCGGCGCCGTCGATCAGCGCTCCGCTGCCCGGATCGGCCTCGGCGACCACCGCGAGGGCGCCTTTCAGACGGGCTTCGCCGGGGGCGAAGGCGATGCCGTCGAGATAGGCCGCGACCTCCTCGCCGTAGAAGGCCTCGAGCCATTCGGGGTCGGCGGGCAGCGGCCCGGCGAGGATGCGCGCGCTGGGGTCGACGCCCGAGATGGCGACGGCGGCGCGCTTGACCAGGAAGGCGTACTCCCGCGCGGACGGAGGTGTCGCCCCGTCGCCCGGAGGCACCCAGGAGACCTGGTAGTGGGCGCGCGTCGGTCGGGTGGCCGCCAGCGCGGCGACCACCTCGAGCTCGCGCTCGAGCGCCGGCCCGTTGCCGGTGAGCGGCGGCGGCGCGGCGAAGCGCAGCCGCATCCAGGGGGTCGCACCGGCGCCGGCCAGGGCGTGGGCGGCCGCCGGCGTCGCAGTCTCGTCGAGCGCGACGTCCCAGGCGACGTAGAGCCGCGCCTCCTCGTGGAGGCGGGGCGGGGACGTGAGCGCGTCGAGCGCGGCGTAGGGGTCGGCCAGGGAGAGGCCCGCGCAGGGGTTGCAGGGAGGGGTCGCCGCGCGGAGCGCGGAGGCTCCGGGCAGCAGCGTCAAGAGGGTCGAGGCGACGGCGAGTCGTCGGGACGTCATGGCTGGGGATCTGACCTCCGTGGTCCTGTCGGCGGACCGCGAGTGCAGGTAACATACCAACGCGCCCATGGAATTCTCCGGACGCCTCACCTCCTTTCCCATCGGGGACATCCTCCAGTGGGCGCACAACGACCGGCGCAACGGCGCCCTGGTCGTGCGGCGCTCGAGCTGCGAGAAGCACATCTTTTTCCGCGACGGCGCGATCGTCGCCGCGCTCTCGGACGACGCCGCCGAGTTCTTCGGCCAGCACCTCCTGGTCCAGGGCCTGATCCGGGAGGAGGCGCTGATCCGCGCGCTGACCCACTGCCAGGCCAAGGGCGTCCTGCTCGGCCGCGCGCTCGAGCAACTCGGCATCCTGTCGGCCGATCGGGTGGCGGAGGCGTTGCGGCAGCACGTCGAGGACCAGGTCTGCGACATCTTCCTCTGGCGCCACGGCATCTTCTACTTCACCACCGAGACGCCCCGCGCCGAGCAGATGCTGCCCGAGGCGCTGCCGGCGGTGGCGGTGGCGATGGAGGGGAGCCGCTGGGCCGACATCCACGCCCAGATCCGCCGGATCTTCGTCCACGACAACGTCGAAGTGGCGCGGGGCCGGGTGGTGCCCGACGATCCGAGCCCGCTCGAGCTGAAGATCCTCTCGGCGCTCGACCACCGGATGTCGATCGGCGAGCTCTACAACGAGGTGCGGGGCTCCCACTTCCGCTTCCTCGAGGCGGCGTACCGGCTGGCGGCGATCGAGGCGCTCGACATCGTGGCGGTGGGGGACCACGCCGACTCCGGCTCGACCGAGCTGCGCCTCGCCGACCTGCTGATCGAGCAGGTGACCGAGGAGCAGGCCGTCTTCCTGCGCCACCACCTCGCGATCCCCTACGACGCCATCGAGCGCTGCGTGCCGATCTGGGTCCGGCCCCGCGAGCCCGAGAGCGCCGCCCGGGAGCCTTCGGGGGTCCGCGAGTTCCTGGCGCGCATCGACGGCGAGACGCCGCTGGCGGAGTTGCTCGGCGACGCCTCGCCGGAGGAGCGCGCGACCCGGATGGACCGTTTGGTTCTGAGTCTCCGGCAGGGGGCGCTCGCCCTGCTGCCGGCGCCGCTCGGCGCCCTCGAAGCGGCCGCGGGCGAGGCCGGAGCCGAGCCGCCCGAGCGATGGTGGCGCCGGCTCGTGCCGAAGAGGTAGGGGGCTTCTCGGGAGGGTGGAGGGTCAGGCGCTCGCCGCCGCCGACCCTCGCCGCCGCAGGAGGTAGGCGGCGAGCCCGAGCGCGGCCAGGAACCCGCCGCCGGCCCAGGGCAACCAGCCGGGCCAGACGCGCAGCGTGGCGACCGCGCGCAGCGTACCGCTCTTGACCAGCACTTCGTGCGACCCGGCGGCCATCCGTTCCGTTCGCGCGCGCAGCCGGGTGACCTCGCCCGCGAGCTCGAAGCGTCCGACGCTGGCGCCGTCGACCGCCAGCTGCACGGCCAGCTTCCGGCCGGCGAGCGCGCCGCTCTGGCGCACCTCGACGACCAGCTCACCGCCGGCGAAACGCGGACCGAGGACCTCGATCTCGAGCGGCGCCGCCGCTGGCCGCAGCGGCGCCGGGGCCAGCGCGAGCCCGAGCAGCAGGCCGGCGAGCGTGGTGCGAACCGCTCGGCCCGCCGCCGGCCGCTTCACTTCGTCGCCGCAGCTTCCTCCGCGGCCTTGAGGGCAGGGAGGTGCAACGCCGCCCGCAACTTCCCTTCGAGCTCGTCGGCGAGCTCGGGGTTGTCGCGCAGGAACTGCTTGGCGTTCTCGCGACCCTGGCCGAGCCGCACGTCGCCCGCCGCGAACCAGGCGCCGCTCTTGAGCACGGCCTTGTGCTCGATGCCGAGGTCGATCAGCTCGCCGACCCGCGAGATCCCCTCGCCGTAGTCGATGTCGAACTCGGCCTGGCGGAACGGGGCGGCGACTTTGTTCTTGACCACCTTGACCTTGACCCGGCTGCCGGTGACGGTCTCCCCCTCCTTGATCGCCGAGATGCGCCGGATGTCGATGCGTACCGAGGAGTAGAACTTGAGCGCGCGGCCGCCGGTGGTGGTCTCCGGATTGCCGAACATGACGCCGATCTTCTCGCGGATCTGGTTGATGAAGACCAGGCAGGTCTTCGACTTGGCGACGATCGCGGTGAGCTTGCGCAGCGCCTGCGACATCAGCCGCGCCTGCAAGCCGACGTGGCTGTCGCCCATCTCGCCCTCGAGCTCGGCGCGCGGCACCAGCGCCGCCACCGAGTCGACCACGACGACGTCGACGCCGTTGGAGCGCACCAGCATCTCGGCGATCTCGAGCGCCTGCTCGCCATGGTCGGGCTGCGAGACCAGCAGGTTGTCGATGTCGACGCCGAGCTTCTTGGCGTACTCGGCGTCGAGCGCGTGCTCGGCGTCGATGAAGGCGGCGACCCCGCCGCGCTTCTGCGCCTGCGCGACGACCGAGAGCGCCAGGGTCGTCTTGCCCGAGGACTCCGGGCCGTAGACCTCGACCACCCGGCCGCGCGGGAAGCCGCCGACGCCGATCGCCGCGTCGACCGCCAGGGAGCCGGTCGGAATCGTCTCGAGCGCCAGCGTCTCGCGCGCGCCCAGCCTCATGATCGACCCCTTGCCGAACTGCCGCTCGATCTGGACGAGGGCCCCTTCGATCGCCTTCAGCCGCTCCGCCTTCGCATCCGCCATGAATCGCGCTCCTGGTAGTTTTTCCGTCCGACTTACGCCGCTATACTACCCCGGGTTCCTGCCGCGGGAGGCTGCGGAAACCCGGAGCACTCTCTCCAGAGTCGGATTCCGAGCTTGTCAACTGGCGCGACCGAACGACTCGCCGACCAACTCTCCGGGACCCCCGCGCTCGAGCTGAGGCGGGGAGCCTCGCTCGCTCGCCTCTCGACCTTCCGGATCGGCGGCCCGGCCGAGCTCTTCGCGGAGGTCCAGGAGGAGCGGGCGCTGCTCGCGCTGCTCGCGGCGGCGCGCCGCGCAGGGGTGCCGTTCCACCTGCTCGGGCTCGGCTCGAACGTCCTCTTCCCCGACGAGGGGGTCGGCGGAGTCGTCGCGCGTCTCGGAGGGCGCTTGCGCGCGATCCGCATCCGCGGGCGCACGGTCTCGGCCGGGGGCGGGGCGCCCCTGGGACAGGTCGCGCGCCGCGCAGCGAGAGCCGGGCTCGCCGGCCTCGAGGCGCTCTCGGGCTTCCCTTCGACCGTCGGCGGCGCGGTCTACATGAATGCCGGCAGCTACGGCACCGAGATGAAGGACGTCGTCTGCTCGGTCCGCCTCGTCACGGCGGAGGGGGGGCGGTGCCGCAAGTCGATGGCCGACCTCGAGCCCGCGTATCGCCGGACCAACCTGCGCGGCGGCGGCGCGATCGTGACGCGCGCCCTCTTCGTGCTCGCGCCGGGGGATCCGGCGGCGCTCGTCGCGCGTATCGAGGAGCTCAACGCGCGGCGCTGGCAGGCACTCCCCTCGGGGCAGCCGAACGCCGGCTCGATCTTCCGCAATCCGCCCGGGGACTACGCCGGCCGCCTGATCGAGGCCTGCGGCCTCAAGGGCGCGACGCTGGGCGGCGCCCAGGTCAGCCCGAAGCACGCCAACGTCATCGTCAACACCGGCGGCGCCACGGCCGCGGACGTCCTCGGCCTGATGCGGCGCGCGCGCGACGAGGTCGCCGACCGCTTCGGCGTCGTGCTCGAGCCGGAGATCGTGCTGGCCGGCCCGCTCGCCGACCGCTTCGTCACCTGAATCCGATCAGCCGGCCAGCGCGCACTGATTGCGCCCGGCCTCGAGCACGGCGGCCTCCTCCTGGCTCGGCTCGAGCAGGCCGAGATTGGCCAGCTTGATCGCGCGGTAGGCGTCCGGCGAGCCGCCGCAGCGGGCGGCGACCCAGGCGTGAAAGCGCCGCCGGTCGCGGATGGAAAGCGGCACGTTGCGCTCCGGCAGCTCGCCGAAGGGGCGGCCGACGGTGCGATCCGGATTGCGCTCGGTTTCCGCGGCGTAGTGGGCGGGGAGGATCCTCGTCCCGGCGGGCCAGGTCGCGCGCGCCCGCTCGAGGCTCTCCCAGAGCTGCGCGGTCCAGGGCTCGGCGCGATCGCCGAGGTCGGGGCGGCCGATCGACTCGACGAAGACGAAGTCGCCGGTGAGGGCGAGCTCGTCGCCGAGCCGAAGGGTCACGCTCCCCTCGGTGTGGCCCGGCGTCGACTCGACCGCGATCTCGAGATCGCCGAGCCGGAGCGCGCCGGCCGCGGGTAAGGGGTTGGTCGCCAGCCGGCCGCGGCGGCCGTCGTAGGGGGAGACCGCGTCGCGGGGGTGGAGGTAGTAGGGCGCCCCCCAACGTTCCGCCGCGTTGGCGGCGCCCGAGAGGTAGTCGGCATGAGCGTGCGTGTCGACGACGCCGACCAGGCGCGCTCCGAGCCGCTCGAGCTCCTCGCCGTAGGGGGTGAGGTCGCGGCCGGGATCGACCAGCAGCGCCTCGCCGCGGCGCACCAGCAGGTAGGCGAGGGCCCCCTTGGCCAGCCGGTCGAACTGGATCAAGGCGTCGAGCGGGCCACGCTCGGCGATTGGCCGCGCCACCGACGCGAGCGACCAGGCGAGCATGCCGCCGGCCACCGAGTGCGCGTCGTAGCCGAGCTGGCGCAGGGCGAAGACGGTCATCCGGCTCGACACCCCCCGGTCGCAGACGACCGCCACCGGCAGGTCGCGCGTCAGGCCGCTCGCCTCCGGATCGAGCGAGGCGAGCAGCCTCAAGTTCGGGACGTTCAAGTAGCGCGGGCTCTCGATGTGCCCCGCGGCCGCCCTGCCCGGCGCGCGCACGTCGAGCACCTGCAGCTGCTCGCCGCGCTCCAACCGTTCCGCGAGGTCGTCGGCGGTGATCTCGGGGACGTGCATCGACGGTCGATTCTAGCGGCGAGCGCCGCGCAAGACGACGACGGCCCCGGGCGCGACGCCGCGGGGCCGTCGAGGCCGCTCCCGCGCGGGCTCAGGCTCGGCGGCGGCGCAGCGCCACGAAAGCGGAAGCGCCGAGACCGATCGCGAGCAAGGCGAGCGGCCCGGGCGTGAGCGTCGGTACTTCCACCCAGTCGGGCAGGGGCGCGGCGCCGCGCACGAGGACCACCGGAGCCGGAGGCCCTCCTCCGCCGCCCTCCTCCTCACCGCCGCCGATCGCCGTCACTTCGAACTCCTGGGGGAAAACCTCCAGGGTCGCGTGGGTCGAGCTGTTCCAGAAACTGAGGTTCTCCTCCGTCGTGCCGAGCATCGCCGGGTGCTCCGGCGCGACGATCTCGATCGCGTTCCGGCTCTCGGTCAGGATCTGGAACTCGCCGAGCTCGCTCAGGAACTCGAGGACGACGTAGGAGGCCCCTCCTTCCGGCGCGGTGATGCGCGCGCCGGCGAGGCAGCCTTCGGTCGCGCAGTCCTCGAAGCCGCGGCAGCCGTTGCTGTAGTAGAGACCGGTCCCTTCACCGCTCGCGGCGAAGTCGATACCCGAGCCAGCGAGCGCGCGGATCCCCTCTTCCGTGGACTCGCTCTGGAAGATGTGCCAGAAGCCGTCGAAGGTATTGAGCGTCACGTGTCCGGTCACGACCGGCGACCAGACCTCCTTGTTGGCATCGACCGCGTCGAGGTCCTCGCCGTCGGAAAAGTCGCAGCCGGCGTCGCCGATGACGATGGCGTCGTAGGCGGCGAACTCCTCCCGGGTCATCGAGCTCCAGGTCGCCTGGTCGACGATCGTCACGTCGTGCCCCCGGTCCTCGGCCACCGTCGCCTCGTTGACGACCGGGTCGCCGCCCGCCAGGCAGTCCCCCTCCGGCGCGCCGCCCTG
>WYBK01000238.1 GCA_011525905.1 Acidobacteriota bacterium | reverse complement strand
GGTGCAGCAGGTGGAGACGGAAATTCCCGAGGAAGAGCTCCTTGAGGAAGCTGGGGCTCGCCCACTCGGTCTCGCGGGAGGCTTCGGCGACCTTTCGGGCCTCCTGTTCGCTCACCTGGGTGCCGGACGCGTGGCTCATCGGGCCTCCTCCTGGGGGTCTGTCGCCCCTCCGAAATGTACAAGATCGTCGGCCGTGGTCGGACCTTCCCGCAGAACTTTCCGCACTGCGGCATAATTTTACCGCAAAGCGGCAACGAGCGCCGCGTCTCCGGCTTCAGCCGACCCGGCGAGGCCGGAGCGACAGCGCCACGCCCCCCAGGACGAGCCCCGCGCCGGCCGCCAGACGAGGCGTGAGCGGCTCCTGCAGCGCGAAGTGCCCCACGGCGACCGCCACGACCGGGACCGTGTAGGAGATCAGTCCGACCGCGAGGACGCTGCGCCGCGCCAGCAGCCAGAAGTAGAGGGTGAAAGTGAGCGCCGATCCGGCGAACGCCAGGTAGAGCGTCGCCAGCCAGGGGCCGGTGCCCCAGCCGATCGGCCGGCCGCGTTCGACCAGAGCGGCCAGGAATCCGACTGCGCCGCCGGTCAGCAGCATCGGCACGGCCGAGAGCGACAGCGCCGAGATCCCGCTCCCCCACCTCTTGATGGCCACCGAGCCGAGCGCGGAGAGGAGCGGCGCCAGGAGCAGCAGGGCCGCGGCGCGCCGGGCGCCGCCCCCGGCGAGCGCCTCGAGGTCCTCGGAGAAGAGCAGGGCCACCCCGAGAAAGCCCGCCACGAGGCCCGCCAACCGGGCCGGGCCGGGCGCCGGCTCCCCGGGCAGCAGCCAGCGCGAGAGCAGCGTCGCCCAGAGCGGGAAGGTGGCGAACAGGACGGCCGCCAACCCCGAGGGGACCCACTGCTCCGCCCAGTACACCAGGCCGTAGGAACCCGCGAACGTGGTGCCGGCATTGAGCAGCCAAAGGCGGCGTTCGCGCGCCGTCCGGCCGAGAGCGACGCGCCGAGCCCGGGCGAGCGCGACGAGCAGGGCGCCGGCGAGCGCGAAGCGGATCGCGACGCCGGTGAGCGGCGGGATGTCGACGAGCGCCACCCGGATCGCCGCCCAGGTGGTTCCCCAGATCGCGGTAAGCAGCAGGAAGGCCGCGACGTCGAGACCCAGATCGCGCCGGCTCATTTGCGCACTCTACCGGGCAGGCCGCTGCGCCCGCGACCGTTTCGTGCTAGCTTGCTCGACCAACCAGAACCAAGCCGCGCCGCACCCTGGGAGACGGCGACCCGACCCGGAATCGCCGCCCGAGAGGGCCCTGCGCGGCGTTCATGGAGCCTTCCGATGCCCTTCGATCCCAAGAAGCCGGCGCTCGTCCCGAGCATCGCGTCCGCCCTGCTGCTCGCGCTCACCGCGCCGCTCGCCGCGGTGCGCCAGCCCGACCCCGATCCGGTGCGCGAGCGGGAGTTCCGCGATCCGCGGCTGACCATCGAGACGCTCTACCTCTCTCCGGGCGAGCTGCCGTCGTCCGCTTCCGCCCGCGCGGCGGCGGACCTGCTCGACCTGCGCCTCGGCGACGGGCAGTCGTTGCTCGACCGGCGCACCGAGCGCTGGGCGACCCTCCTGCCGGCCGAACCGCTGGTCCCGGCCGCTGCCGCTGCCGGCTCCACCGACCTCGAGGCGGCGGCCTGGGGAGCCTTGCGCGACTGGGTCGCCCGCCACCAGGGCGCGCTGCGCATCGATCCGGCCGAGCTGCGCGAGCCCGGCCACGTCACCGTGCATCGCGGGGGCGATGTCATCCAGATTCACGCGCCACGCGTCGTCGGCGCCTACCCGGTGCGTGACAGTTACCTGACCGCCGTGATCAACCACGGCAATCTGGTGCTCTTCGGCGTGCACAACTGGGGTGCGATCGACGACGTGCCCGTTCCGGCGCTGACCGCCGAGGAGGCCTTCCAGCGCACCCAGCAGCACCTCGGCGGCCTCGAGCTCGACCGGGGTCACGCCAAGCCGGCGCTCGAGCTGATCCCGCTGGCGGTCGGCGAGGACCCGGCTCGGGCCGCGCTCGGCGAGGGCCTCGAGTACCGCCTCGCCTGGGCGGTCCGCCCGCGCTACGCGGGGACGTTGGCGCACTGGGAGGCGCTGGTCGACGCGGTGACCGGCGAGCTGCTCGCCTTCGAGGACAAGACCCACTACGCCTCGACCCGCAAGGTGATCGGCGGCGTCTACCCGGTGAGCAACGACGGCGTGGCGCCCGACGGCATCGAGCAGGTCTACCCCCTCCCGTTCGCCGATGTCACGGCCGGCGGCCAGACGCTCTTCACGGACTCCGGGGGCAATGTCCAGGCCTGCGTCGACGGCACGATCTCGAGCACCCTCGCCGGCCCCTACCTGAAGATGATCGATCTGTGCGGCGCGGTCTCGCACAGCACCTCGGGCGGCACCCTCGACTTCGGCACCTCCGGGGGCACGGACTGCACGACGCCCGGCTTCGGCGGCGCCGGCAACACCCACGCGACCCGCTCCGGCTTCTACGAGATCAACCGGATCATCGAGATGGGACGCAGCCACCTGCCGAACAACACCTGGGTCCGCCAGCAGCTGCCGGCCACCATGAACATCGACGACGTCTGCAACGCCTCGGGCGGCCCGGGCGGAGTCAACTTCTTCAAGTCGGGTGGCGGCTGCGCGAACACCGGCGAGCTCGCGGGCGTCTTCGACCACGAGTGGGGGCACGGCATGGACGGCGCCGACGCGACGCCAGGCATCTCGAACCCCGGCGAGGGGATCGCCGACATCTACGCGGCGCTCCGCCTCAACACCTCGTGCATCGGCCGGAACTTCCGCCTGGGCACCAACTGCGGTGGCTACGGCGATCCCTGCACGAGCTGTGACGGCGTGCGCGACATCGACTGGGCGAAGCGCCAGTCGGGAGCGGCACACACCTACTCGTGGGCGTTGTCGAATCCGCTGTGCGGCGGCGTCCACTGCCGCGGCGCGGTCTACTCCGAGGCGATCTGGGACCTCTGGAAGCGCGACCTGCCCAACCTGTTCGGCATGTCCGACGACACGGCGCACGAGGTCGTGACGCGGATGACCTTCGTCGGCGCCGGCGGCGTCGGCACCTGGTTCTCCGGGAGCCCGCCCAGCGGCGGTTGCGCGGCGACCAATGGCTACCTGAACTTCCTCGCGGCGGACGACGACGACGGCAACCTCGCCAACGGCACGCCGCACATGACCGCGATCCATGCGGCCTTCGACCGGCACGAGATCGCCTGCGGCACGCCGACGGTGCAGGCCTCGGGCTGCGCCGGCCGGCCGACGCTGGCGCCCTCGGTGACGGCGACCGCGCTCGACCGGGCGACCCACCTCTCCTGGGCCGCCGTGGCGGGAGCGGATTCCTATCGCGTCTACCGCACGGAGGGGGAGTTCGGCTGCGCCTTCGGCAAGACGCTGGTCGGCGAGACCACCGGCACGTCCTTCCTCGACGGCGACGGCCTGGCCAACGGACGCGAGTACTCCTACGTCGTCTTCGCCCTGGGCAATGGCGACACCTGCTTCGGGCCGGCGAGCGCCTGCACCGACGTCACGCCGGCGGCCGGACCGAACCTCGCCCTGCTCGCGGGCTCGGCGGCGGTCGACCTCGACGGTGACGGCGACGGCTTCGTCGACAACTGCGAGAGCTCGCGCGTCTACTTCGAGGTCGACAACATCGGCACCGGTTCGCTCACCGACGCGCGCATCGTGGCGGTCTCCTCGCCGAGCCACCCGGCGCTCGATCCGTCGATCTCGTTCCCGGCGGCCTTCGCCCCCTCGCTCCCCGCCTGTAGCCGGGCGATCGCCGGCTTCGACTTCCGCGGCAACGGGCTCGCCTTCGGCGAGGTCGTCGAGTTCGAGGTCGAAGTGACCAGCGACGAGCTCGAGGCGCAGCTCCCCGGCCAGACCAAGAGGGCGACGATCCAGGTGCCCTTCGTCGAGAGCGACCTGCAGGCGCTGGCGAGCCAGACCTTCAGCTTCGAGTCGGGCTACGACGGCTGGACCGTCGCCGAGGGCACGTTCAACCGGAGCGGTGCCGGCGGCGGCGACGGCACCACCTTCTCGCTGCGCTCCTCCTCGTTCCTGGATCTGCAGTGCGACCGCGTCCGCTCGCCGCTCATGCAGCTCTCCCCCACCTCGACGCTCGGGCTGTGGAACAACTATCAGATCGAGGCCTTCTCCGGCGGCACCTGGTGGGACCGGGCGAACGTCGCGATCCGCCGTCTCGACGGCTCGCGCACGGTGGTCAGCCCGACCGGCGGCCGCACCTACAACGCCAGCGGCGCCGGCGACTACTCCGGCTGCAATACCGGCGAGCCCGGCTGGGCGGCGTCCCAGGCCTCTTGGGGAACCAGCTCCTGGAGCGCCGGCGCGTTCGGCGCGCTCGCTCCCGCCGGCGAGCTCGTCCAGCTCGAGGTCACCTACGCCACCGACCCTGCGGAGGTGCTGGCCGGCTTCTGGTTCGACCAGGTGACTGTCACCAACCTGACCGCCCAGGTGGCGGACGCCCAGGGAGACGTCTGCGGTGCGAGCGCTTTGATCTTCGCCGACGACTACGAGAGCGGCGGCCCCTTCTTCTGGGACGCGACGGCGCCCTGAGCGGCGGGCAACAGTCGGTCGAGCCTGCGACGGCCCGGCGCTCCCGCGAGCGCCGGGCCGTTCTCTTCATGGCTCGGCTCGCTCGCGCGCCGCGCTCCCCCTGCCCGGCCGGGATCGCAGAGAATGGCGGCCATGAGCGAGTCCTCCGGCTTCCTGCAGCCCCTCCTCGGCGCCGCGCTCCCCTGGCTCTACGTCGATTCCTACCTGTGGACCGCGTTCGGCCTGCTGGGCAACGTGATCTTCAGCTCCCGCTTCGTCGTCCAGTGGCTCTACTCCGAGAAGAAGAAGCAACTGCTCGTGCCGCCGGTTTTCTGGCACCTCTCCTTCTGGGGCAGCGCGATCGCCCTGATCTACGCGCTGCACATCGACAAGCTGCCGGTCATCCTCTCCTTCTGCTTCCTCCCCTTCCTCTACTTCCGCAACCTCGTCCTGCTGCGCCGCGGCCGCGGCAGCGGCGGCCCCGGCGAGCTCGGCACAGGCGCCGGCCCGGCGCCGGCCTGAGACGCGCTTTCATCGGTTCTCGACGGAAGCGAGGCTCGACGCGGCATTCCCGCGGCGCCTCGATCGCACGCTGCCTCCAGAAAGACCATCTATGGGGAGTGGGATTCCGGCCTCGCGACAGGGCGCACACGCGCCTCGGCGGTTCGTCGCCGAGCAAGCCGAGCTTCGATCGCGCAGCGCCGGGGCGCGCGAACGACCCGCCCCTTAGCTGCCCGAGAGCGTGCGCACGACCACTTGCGCCGGACCGGCGCAGCCGGCTGGGAAGCGCGAACGCGCGCCTCGGCCGCTGCCGGAGCTACTTCGGGGTCACGCCCCGCTCGCGCAGCGCGGCCTGGGCGGCGGCGAGGCGGGCGATCGGGACGCGGAAGGGGGAGCAGGAGACGTAGTCGAGGCCGATCCGGTGGCAGAAGGCGACCGACTTGGGATCGCCGCCGTGCTCGCCGCAGATGCCGATCTCCATGCCCGGGCGCTGCCCGCGGCCGAGCTCGACCGCCATCGCCATGAGCTTGCCGACGCCCTCCTCGTCGATCGAGGCGAAGGGGTTCTCGGCGAGGATCTTCTTCTCCAAGTACTCCAGGAGGAATCCCTTCTCGGCGTCGTCGCGCGAGATGGCGTAGGTGGTCTGGGTGAGATCGTTGGTGCCGAAGGAGAAGAACTGCGCGAAGCGCGCGAGCTGGTCGGCGGTGAGTGCGGCGCGCGGGATCTCGATCATCGTGCCGAATTTGTAGTCCACCTTCCGGCCGCGCTCGGCCATCACCTTCTCGGCCTCGGCCTCGAGCGCCTGCTGCTGCACCTCGAGCTCGCGCCAGTGCCCGGCCAGCGGGATCATCACCTCGGGATGGACGTCGACGCCGTCGGCGGCGCAGTCGCAGGCGGCCTCGAAGACCGCCCGCACCTGCATCCGCGTGAGCGCGGCCAGGTGAATGCCCAGCCGCACGCCGCGCAGACCGAGCATCGGATTGGCCTCGTGCAGCTTCTCGACGGCCGCGAGCACCCGCCGCTTCTCGGCGAGCGCCTCGGGGTCGTCGCCGCTGCGCTCGAGGGCCTCGACCGCCATCGCCAGCTCGAGCTGCCCCGGCAGGAACTCGTGGAGGGGTGGGTCGATCAGCCGGATGATCACCGGCAGGCCGTCCATCGCGCGGAACAGGCCGTCGAAATCGGCGCGCTGGTGGGGCAGCAGCGCCGCCAGACACTCGGCGACGATCTCCGGGTTCTCCTTCTCCAGGATCATCCGCTGGACGTGCGGCAGGCGGTGCGTCTCGAAGAACATGTGCTCGGTGCGGCAGAGCCCGATTCCCTGGGCGCCGTACTCGCGCGCCCGCCGCGCGTCGGCCGGGTAGTCGGCGTTGGCCCAGACCTCCAGCCGCCTCGCCTCGTCGGCCCAGCCGAGCAGCCTCATCAGGTAAGGATCGCGGATGTCGGGGACGACCGTCTCGAGCCGCGCCGCGAAGACCTCGCCCGAGGTGCCATCGATCGAGACCCACTCCCCCTCCCGGATCCTCCTCTCCCCGACCCGGATCTCGCGCGCCTCGAGGTCGACCTCGAGCGCGGCGACGCCGACCACCGCCGGCTTGCCGAACTGCCGGGCGACCAGCGCCGCGTGGCTCGTCCGCCCACCGCGGCTGGTCAGGATCCCCTCGGCTGCGAGCATGCCGTGGACGTCGTCCGGCTTGGTCTCCGGACGCACCATGATCACCGTTCGTCCCTCCTGCTTCGCCCAGCGTTCGGCGGTGTCGGCGTCGAGCGCGATCTGGCCGACCGCGGCGCCCGGCGAGACGTTGAGCCCGGTCGCCAGCCGCTCGCCGGCATCGGCCGCCCGTTTCACTCGCGCCTTGTCGAACTGCGGGTGGAGGAAGAAGTCGACGTGCTCCGGCGTCACACGCAGCACCGCCTGCTCGCGGGTGATCAGCCCCTCCTCGGCCATGTCGACGGCGATGCGGACGGCGGCCTGGGCCGTGCGCTTGGCGTCGCGCGTCTGCAACATCCAGAGCTTGCCGCGCTCGATCGTGAACTCGACGTCCTGCATTTCCTTGTAGTGCAGCTCGAGCTTGCGGCAGATCTCGGCGAACTCGGCGTAGGCCGCCGGCATCTCCTCCTTCAGCTGCTCGATCGGCTTGGTCAGGCGGATACCGGCGACCACGTCCTCGCCCTGCGCGTTGGTCAGGTAGTCGCCCTCGATCTGGTGCTCGCCGGTGGCGCCGCTACGGGTCATGGCGACGCCGGTCGCCGAATCGTTGCCGAGGTTGCCGAAGACCATGGTGCAGATGTTGACCGCCGTGCCGAGGTCGTGCGGAATCCTGGCGGCCTTGCGGTAGTCCACAGCGCGCTTGCCGTTCCAGCTCTTGAACACCGCCTCGGTGGCGAGCCGGATCTGCTCGATCGGGTCCTGGGGAAAGTCGCGACCGGTGGCGCGGGCGAAGATCGCCTTGAACTCGGCGGTGACCCGCTGCCAGTCGGCCGCGGCAAGGTCGGAGTCGCTCTCGACGCCGGCCTGCTCGCGGGCCGCGGCCAGCACCTCTTCGAACGGCTCGTCGGCGATGCCCAGAACGACCGAGCCGAACATCTGGACCAGGCGGCGGTAGCTGTCGTAGGCGAAGCGGGCGTCTCCGGCGAGCTTCGCCAGCCCCTCGACCACCGCGTCGTTCATGCCGATATTCAGGACCGTGTCCATCATGCCGGGCATCGAGAACTTGGCGCCGGAGCGGCAGGAGACGAGCAACGGATTCGCCGCGTCGCCGAAGCGCTTGCCGGTCGAGCGCTCCAGCCGCTCGAGCGCGGCGCGCTGTTCCTCCCAGAGCCCGTCGGGGAGGCGCTCGCCCTCGGCCAGGTAGGCGTTGCAGGCCTCGGTCGTGACGACGAAGCCCGGGGGTACGGGCACGCCGAGACGGGTCATCTCGGCGAGGTTCGCACCCTTGCCGCCGAGCAGCGCTCGGACCCCGTCCCAGCTCCCGCCGACCGCCGCGTGGGCCGCGGCCAGCTCGTCGAACCCGTAGACCCACTTGCGCGCCATGAGGCCTCCTCCCGACCGCCCGCGCCGCGCTCGTCGCGGCCAGGCCCGCGCGAGTCTATCGTCGGGTCCGGAGCCGCCAGCCACTCGGCGGGGTGGCCTGGCTCGGTCCTGGAACCTCAGCGGTAGTCGGCCTTCTCGACGACCAGCGCCGAGAGGTCGGCCAGGCGCGAGATCGCGTGGCGCAACGTCGCCAGCAGGGCCAGCCGATTGCGGCGCACGCCCGGGTCGGGGTCCATCACCAGGACCTCGACGAAGAAGCGGTCGAGCGGACCGGCGAGCGGCAGCACCGCGCGCAGGCCGCGTTCGAAGTCGCTCGCCGCGAGGGCCCGATCGACCTCGGATCGGAAGCTCTCGGCCGCCGCATGGAGCGACCGTTCGGCCTCCTGCGCGAGCGCCCCGGCATCGACGCTCCCTTCCGGAGCGCCCTCGAGGATGTTCGAGATCCGCTTGGCGGCGAGCGCGACCGCCAGGAAGTCCCGGTCGCCCCGCACGCGCGCGAGGGCGCGGGCCCGCGCCGCGATCGCGCCGACCTCGAGGCCGACCCGGCCCGCGCCGAGGGCCGCGGCGATCTCGTCGTGTGCGAGGCCCTCGCGGCCGAGCAGGTAGTCGAGGCGGTCGAGCAGAAAGTCGACCAGCGGACCCGCGGCGCGCGCGCCGTCCGGTCCCGGCTCGAGGCGGAACGCCTCGTTCCAGTGGGTCAGCGTGCCCTCCGGGTAAGCCGCGGCGGCGCGCGCGAAGAGGGGCGCGAGATCGCAATCGAGCCCCCCCTCGAGAGCGAGGCGGACGACGCCGAGCGCCGCACGGCGCAGCCCGAAGGGGTCCTTGCTCCCGGTCGGCCAGAGCTTCGGACCGAGCCCGAAGAAGCCGGAAAGCGTGTCGAGGCGGTCGACGAGCGCGACGATCCGGCCGCCCGTGCCGCGTGGCAGCGAGTCGTCGGCGCCCGCCGGCTGGTAGTGATCGTAGACCGCCTGCCAGACCTCGTCGGGCTCGCCGTCGGCGCGGGCGTAGAGCCCCCCCATCACTCCCTGGAGCGTGGTGAACTCGCGCACCATCTCGGTCACGAGGTCGATCTTCGCCAGCCGCGCGGCGCGCTCGGCAGCGGCGCGCGCGGCGTCGAGACCGAGCGCCCCGGCCACCTCCGCGGCGAGCGCCGCGAGCCGTTCGCTCTTCTCGGCGTAGCTGCCGAGCCGCTCCTGGAAGGTCAGCGACGCGAGCGCTCCCGCGCGTTCGCCCAGCGGCCGGGAGCGGTCCTTCTCCCAGAAGAAGCGTGCGTCCGCCAGACGCGCCGCCACGACCCACTCGTTGCCGGCCCGAACGCGCCCGGCGGGGTCGTCGGGACGATCCATCACGGTCAGGAAGAGGGGCAGCAGGCGGCCATCGCGCTCGACGGTGAGCGCGCTCTGGTGATCGCGCAGCGAGGCGGTGAGCACCTCGCGGGGCAGCTCGGCCAGCTCCTCGGCGAAGGCCCCTTCCATGACGCCGGGGATCTCGCAGATCGCGGCGAGCTTGTCGAGCAGCGCCTCGTCCGGGACCAGGTTGCCGCCCGCGGCGCGCGCCCGCTCCTCCATTCCCCGGCGCAGAGCCGCCTTGCGCTCCTCGGGCTTCGCGACGATGCCCCGCTCGGCGAGCCGGTCGAAGTAGTCCGCGCTGCCGGCGACCTCGAAGGGCTCGGGCGAGAGGGTCGGATGCCCGCGGGTCTCGCGCCCCGAAGCGACGCCGAACAGGTCGCAGGGCACCACTTCGCCTCCGAGCAGCGCGACGACGCCGTGCACCGGCCGCACCCAGGGTCCGCTGTTCGTCCCCCAGCGCATCGTCTTCGCCCAGGAGATCTGCGCGAGCGATTTGGGCAGGAGCTCGGCCAGCACGCTCGCGGCCGAGCTCCCCGCGTACGAACGAACCGCGTAGACCCTCTCGCCGTCCGCCTTCACTTGGACCATGCGCTCGATGCTCTCGCCGGAGACGACCTCGGTGAAGTGGGTCTCCCCCTTCGAGAAAAGCCTTCTTCTGAGTGAAGCCGGAGAGACGCCGACCTTCTTGGCGAAGCCCTCTCCTGCGGCCGTGAGGCGCCCTTCGGCATCGAAAGCGACGCTCGCCGGCGGTCCGATCTCGACGGCTTCGCGATCGGGCTGCTTCGCGGGCAAGCCGCGGACCACCAGCCAGAGCCGGCGGCAGGTGTAGCCGGCGTCGATCGATTCGGGCGTCAGGCCGCGGCGGACGAGCTCGGAGAGCACGGAGCTCTGGAGCTCTTCGATCGCCGGCCGGAGCATGCGGGCGGGGATCTCCTCGGCGCGCACCTCCAGGAGGAGCTCGAGCGGGGCCTTCGCCGACTCACTCACCGGGCACCTCCGCGGCGGCGGAGCGCTTCTCGCGCGGAGCTCCCGGGGCGTGGAGCAGCGGGAAGCCCAGGCGCTCGCGGCTGGCCAGGTACTCGCGGGCGCAGCCGATCGCCAGGTCGCGCACCCGTTTCATCAGCCCGACCCGTTCGGTCACCGAGACGGCGCCGCGGGCGTCGAGCACATTGAAGAGGTGGGAGCACTTGAGCGCGCACTCGTAGGCGGGCAACACGATCCCCGCCTCGAGGCAGCGGCGCGACTCGCGCTCGTAACCCTCGAACTGTGCGCGCAGGAACTCGACGTCGGCGACTTCGAAGTTGTACTTGGAGAACTCGTGCTCGTCCTGCCAGCGCACCTGGCCGTAGTCGACGCCGCCCGGCACCCAGCGGATGTCGTAGATCGACTTCTCGAGGCCGAGGAACATGGTGATGCGCTCGAGGCCGTAGGTGATCTCGCAGGAGATCGGCTCGAGCTCGAGCGCCCCCGCCTGCTGGAAGTAGGTGAACTGGGTGATCTCCATGCCGTCGAGCATCACCTGCCAGCCGACGCCCCACGCGCCGAGCGTCGGCGCCTCCCAGTTGTCCTCCTCGAAGCGCAGGTCGTGGACCCGCAGATCGATGCCCATCGCTTCGAGGCTCCTGACGTAGAGCGCCTGGACGTCGAGCGGCGAGGGCTTGAGGATCACCTGGAACTGGGTGTGCTTGTAGAGCCGGAACGGGTTGTCGCCGTAGCGTCCGTCCGCCGGCCGCCGCGAGGGCTGGACGTAGCCGACGTTCCAGGGCTCGGGCCCCAGGACGCGCAAGAAGGTGTCGGGATGCATGGTACCGGCGCCGACCTCGAGGTCGTAGGGCTGCTGTAGCACGCAGCCAGCGCTCGCCCAGAACTCCGACAGGGCGAGGATCAACTCCTGAAAGCTCTTCATCTTCCCTCTCTTCGCTCCGGCTGGCCAGAGAGCCGGGCCAAGGTCTGGCTCGCGACCACGTAGCTCTTCAGCTCGTGACCGAGAAAGTGGCGCCGGATCCTGCCGGCGATCTCCCCCACCTCGGCGAGCGTCGCCGGCGCGGGCGGCCGCTCGCTCAGGCGGGCCAGATTCTCTCGCGAAATCCGCTCGAGGAACGAGAGCGCGCCGGCGGAGACCGGCAGGGCACCCGGTCCGGCGCAGCCGGCGCAGAGCAGATTCTCGCCGCTCGCCTCGAGCGCGGCCCCCTCGCGGAGCGGCCGGCCACAGCGCGGACACTCCGCGGGCGCGGGAAAGAGACCCGCCAGCCGGAGCAACCAGGCCTCGAAGTACCGCGCCGCCAGCGCCCGGTCGATCCTGCGCTCGAGCGCCTCGACCGTGCTGTCGAGCAGCCGGAAGAGGGTCTCGGCCGGCTCCCCCTCCTGGGCGAAGGTGGCCATCTGCTCCGCCAGGCAGCTGCCGAGCAGGATCGCCTCGAGGTCGCCGGTCAGCCCCTTGGGCGCCCGCAGCAGCTCGACCGAGGAGATCCGGACCAGGTCGCGCCCCTCCTTCTCGAACCAGCCGATGCGCGCCTTGGCGAGCGGCTGCAGCTCGCCGGCGAAGCGGCTGAAGCGCCGCTTGGCGCCGCGCGCCACGCCTCGCCGCTTCCCCTCGCGCCGGGTCAGGAACTCGACGATCCGGTCCGCCTCTTGGAGGTCGGTGACGGCGAGCAGGATCGCCTCGTCCTGGTGGAGCGCCACGCCGGCGGGCTCTCAGCTGCGCAGGTGGGCGAGCAGGGCGTGGGCGAGGCCGAAGTAGACCAGGATGCCCACGATGTCGGCGAGGATGGCGATCAGCGGACCGGCGGCGAGCGCCGGATCGAGCCCGAGGCGGTCGAACAGCGGCGGCCCGCTCGCTCCGAGGACCGAGGCGAGCAGCGTGGCGACGAAGACGCCGCCGGCGACCACCAGGCCCCAGTAGAAGTTCTGCTGCAAGGCGAGCGCGGCGCCGCCGGCGAGCGCCCCGCACGCCAGCCCCACCACGCCACCCACCCGCACCTGCCGGCCGACGAAGAGCGCCACGCCTCCCGGTTCGCCGCCGACCCGGCCGCTCGCCAGGCCACGCAGCGCCACGGCCGAGGCCTGCCCGCCGATCGAGCCGCCCAGGCCGGTGATCACCGGGACGAAGGCGAGCAGGAAGAGCGCGTCCTGGAAGCGCACCTGGAACCACCAGAGCAGCAGGCCGGTGACCAGCAGGCCGGCGAGGCTGCCGAGCAAAGAACGCAGCCGCAGGCCGGCGACTCTGAGGGTCCGCTCCTGGTAGAGCAGCTCGTCCTCGGAAGTCCCGGCGACCTTGAAGAGGTCGTCCGTCGCCTCCTCCTGCACGACGTCGATGATGTCGTCGACCGTGACGATGCCGACCAGCCGGTTCTGCTCGTCGACCACCGGAATCGCCAGCAGGTCGTAGCGCGCCGCCAGTCCCGCCACCTCGGCCTGGTCGGCGTCGAGGGGCGCCTTGATGACCGACCGCTGCATGATCTCCGAGAGCTGGCGGTCGGGCTTCGAGAGCAGCAACTGGCGCAGCGAGGTCACGCCCACCAGGTGGCCGTCGCGGTCAACGACGTAGAGGTAGAAGATCATCTCGACGTCGCGCTGGTCCTGGATGGCAGCGATCGCGGCGCGCACGGTCTCGCTCTCCGGCAGGGCGAAGAGCTCCGTGTCCATCAGGCGGCCGGCGCTCCCCTCGGGATAGGCGAGCTGCGCCTGGACGTCCGTCAGATTCTTCAGGTCGGCCAGTTCGAGGACCCGCTCCTGCAGCGACTCGGGCAGCGATTCGACGACGTAGACGGCGTCGTCGACCGGGACCTGCTCGAGCAGGCCGGCGGTCTGCTCGGGAGGCAGGCGCTCGAGCAGCGCCAGCCGCGCCGAGGGCTCGAGCGACGTCAGCACGACCCCGGCGGCGTCCGGGTACTCCTCGATCAGGATCTGGAAGACCTCGATCTGGCGCTCGAGCTCTAGGCCCGCCAGCACCGGCGCCACGTCTTCGGGGCGGGCCCGGCCGAGCAGCTTCGAGACGTTGGCGCGTGCGCCCCGCTCGAGGTAGCGCTCGAGCGTCTCGGCCAGCACCTCGGCGCGGCGCGGGGTCTCGGTCGGGGTCTCCACGGCGGGGAAGCTAGCACGCCGATCCGGCGCCCGCGAACGGATAAACTCTCGATGATGGCGCTCGCGCTGCTGGTGGACGACGAAGCGGGAATCCTCGCCACGCTGGCCGGGGTGCTCGAGGACCACGGCTTCGAGACCGTAGCCACTCAGTCGGGCGAGGCCGCGGTCGAGCTCTACCGGGAACGGCGCCCCGACGTGGTCTTCCTCGACGTCTGGCTCCCCGACCGGGACGGCCTCGAGACGCTGCAGCTCCTGCGCGAGCTCGACCCCGCCGCCGCCGTGGTGATGATCTCGGGGCACGGCACCACCTCGACCGCCGTGCGCGCCATCAAGATGGGCGCTTTCGAGTATCTGGAGAAGCCCGTCTCCTACGAGCAGGTGCTCGCCGCCGCTCGCGGCGCGCTCGCCGCCCGTCGCGCCGGCGCCGAGCACCGGGCGGCGCCTCCGGCCAGCCGCGATCCGGCACGCCGGCCGCCGGCCCGGCTGCGCCAGCTGCGCCCCTCCGCGGTGCCGCAGCGCACGCTCCGGCACGCCACCGTCCTCTACGGCCTCGGCCTGCACTCGGGCGGGCGCACCGGCCTCGTCCTGCAGCCGCTACCCCCCGACAGCGGCATCCACTTCCATTCGCTCCCCTCCGGCAGCTCGATTCCGGCGCACGTCTCGGCGGTCGGCGACACCGAGTACGCGACCACCCTGCTCGGGGATGGCGGCGCCTCGGTCAAGACGGTCGAACACATCCTCTCGGCGCTCCACGCCGCCGGCGTGACCAACCTGCTGATCAAGGTCCACGGCGAGGTGCCGGTCCTCGACGGCTCGTCGATCGAGTTCTGCCGGACGCTCGAGGAGATCGGCGTCGAGGACCAGCCCGCACCCCGGCTCGAGTTCGTGGTCGACCGGGACTACCGCGTCGGCTCGGGCGAGAAGCGGCTGACGCTCTCCCCATTCGACGGCTTCTCCGTGAGCTACCGGCTACGCTACCCGCCGCCGATCGGCGAGCAGTACTACGAGTTCGAGCTGACCTCGTTCGCGGCCTACCGGGACGAGATCGCGCCGGCGAGGACCTTCGGCTTCATGCGCGACCTGAAGATGCTCAACGAGCTCGGGCTCGGCTCGGGCGGCCGGCTCGACAACTTCATCCTGGTGGGCGAGGACGAGGTGATCAACACCCAGCTGCGCTTCCCGGACGAGTTCGTCCGCCACAAGATCCTCGACGTGATCGGCGACCTCTACCTGCTCGGCTATCCGATCCGCGGCCGCGTCGACGCCGAGCTCACCGGCCACCGCGACAACATCGCCCTCCTGCGCGAGCTGGTCGCGGCCAACGCGGCCGGCTAGTCGTCCTCGCCGAGGGCCGGCAGCTCTCCGGCGGCGGCGTGCAGGTCGCGGTCGAGCTCGGCGAGCAGGCGGGGGTTCTCGCGCCAGTCGGGCTCGCAGCGGACGTGGAGGTCGAGGAAGACCTTGCGCTCGAGGAACTCCTCGAGGTCGAGCCGCGCCGCCTTGCCGATCGCGCCGATGGTGGCGCCCCCCTTGCCGACCAGGATGCGCTTCTGCGACTCGCGCTCGACCAGAATCGCGGCGTAGAGACGCAGCGCGCGCGGCTCGCCCGGGTCCTCCCAGCGCTCGAGCAACACGGCGGTGGTGAACGGCAGCTCGTCGCGCGTCGCCTCGAGCACCTTCTCGCGGATCCGCTCGGTGACCAGGAAACGCTCGCTGTGCGGGGTCAGCAGCTCGGCGTCGAAGGCCGGTTCGCCCTCCGGCAACAGGCGCCAGAGCTCGTCGAGCAGGCGGTCGCAGCCGTCGCCGGTCGTGGCCGAGATCGGCACGATCGCGGCGAACCGGTCGCCTTCCGCGTAGCGTGCGATCTCGGGCAGCAGCTTGGGCTTGGCGACCAGGTCGATCTTGTTGAGCACGGCGACTCTGGGCTGTCGGACGCGCGTCACCAGGTCGAGCAGGAAGGCATCGCCATGGCCGAAGGATTGGGCGACGTCGACCAGCAGGCAGACGACGTCGGCCTCCTCGAGCGCTTCGGTCGCTTCGCGCACCATGCGCCGGTTGAGCTGGTGCAGCGGCTTGTGGATGCCGGGAGTGTCGTGGAAGACGATCTGCCCCGCGGGCGCGGTCAGCACGCCGATGATGCGCTGGCGCGTGGTCTGCGGCTTGTCCGAGACGATCGCGACCTTCTCGGCGAGCAGCCGGTTGAGCAGCGTCGATTTGCCGGCGTTCGGCCGCCCGACCAGGGCGACGGTGCCCGAGCGGGGCACGTTCAGCCCTCCTCGGCGAGCAGGCGGCGGACGCGCACCGCGAGGATGCGCCGCTCGTCGGCGCGCTCGATCTCGAAGGCGAGGCCGTCGTGCTCGAGCAGCTCTCCGGCCTCCGGGACTCGCCCGAGCAGCGTGGTGATCAGCCCGCCGACCGTCTCGCTCTGGGTCTCCGCGGGGCGGTAGGAGAAGAACTCGTCGAGCGTGTCGATCTCCGCCCGGCCGTCGAGCAGGAGA
This sequence comes from Acidobacteriota bacterium, assembly GCA_011525905.1. Taxonomy (GTDB): domain Bacteria; phylum Acidobacteriota; class Thermoanaerobaculia; order Multivoradales; family JAGPDF01; genus JACTMI01. Next base: position 17,883 of record WYBK01000238.1, on the reverse strand, counting down.
CTGCCGTCCTCGAGGATCCGGTTCTCGGGCGCTCCCTCGTCGTGCTCGTCGGAGATCTCGCCGACGATCTCCTCGACCAGGTCCTCGACGGTCACCAGGCCCTCGGTGCCGCCCCACTCGTTGATCACCACCGCCAGCTGCTGCCGGCGCTCCTGGAACTCCTTGAGCAGGTCGCCGAGGAGCTTGGTCTCGGGCACCAGCATCGGCGGCTTGGCGATCTCGGCCGCGGCCGGACGCGGCTCGGCGCCGCGCAACGCGGCGAGCAGATCGCGGATGTGCAGCACGCCGACCACCTGGTCGATCGATCCGCGGTAGAGCGGGATGCGCGAGAAGGCGGAGGCCGCGAACAGGTCGGCGAGCGACTCGAGCGGCGAGTCGACCGGAGCGGCGACCATGTCGACGCGCGGCGTCATGACGCTGCGCACCTGCGTGTCGCCGAAGTCGACGACGCCCCAGACCAAGTCGCGGTCCTCGGGCTCGAGGATCCCCTCGCGCGTGCCGACGTCGATGAACGCCTCGACCTCTTCCTCCGAGGCCTCCTCGTCGGCGCCCTCGATCGCCGCGATCGGCTCCTCTTCCTGCCGTCGGCGCACCAGCGGGGCGAACAGCACCACCAGGGGGAGCAGGACGCCGAGCGCCATGCGGTAGAGGCCGGTGGCGCGCCGCAGCGCCCGCTCCGGGTCGCGCCCGAGCAGCCCCCGGCTCGCGAGCTCGGTCGCCGCGACCGCGATGGCGACGAAGAGCAGGGCGAGCGGCGCCGCCGCCTCGAGACCGACGCTCTCGCCGGCGACGACGAGCGCCATGAACAGGCCGAGCGGCGCGAGCTTGGCGAGCAGGTTGAGCAGGTAGCGGAAGACCTCGAAGCGGGCCGGGACCTCGTAGAGCCCACGCAGCCGTCCGCCGGCCTCCTCCACCCAGTGCCGCATGCGGATCGGACCCGACCTCTCGAGCAGCGCGGTCAGCATCGACAGCATCGGCACCAGCGGCAAGATGGCCACCGCGAGCCAGGTCGCGAGCGAGCTGCTCCCCCCGCCTTCAGCCATGGCGCAGGTACCGGCGGCGCAAGCGAGACTCGAGGCGCTCCATCTCGCCGTCGTCGGTCTCGTGGTCGTGGCCGAGACAGTGGAGCACGCCGTGCAGCAGCAAGGTCCTCAGCTCGACGGCGAGCGCTCGCCCGCGCTCGCGCGCCTGCCGTTCCGCCTGGGGCACGCAGACGGCGACATCGCCGAGATGGGCCCCCTCCGGACCGGCCTCCCCGGGGAAGGAGAGCACGTCGGTCGTCCGGTCCTTGCCGCGGAACTCCCGATTGAACCGGCGCATCGTCCGGTCGCCGACGAAGCGGACGGCGAGCGAGGCGTGCTCCGGCGCGAGCTCGGCGACCACGCGTTCGAGCCAGGCGGCGAGCGACGGATCGGCGGCGGCCGGGAAGCGACCGAGCCCCGCGAGCTGGACGGCGGGGCCGGCGGGCGCCGGAGGAGAGCCGGCCGCGGAGCTCACGGCTCGCTCTCGGCGCGCGCCGGGAAGCGATCGTAGGCGGAGACGATCTTCTGCACCAGCGGGTGGCGGACGACGTCGCGCTCGTCGAAGCGGACGAACTTGATCCCCTCGACCCCTTCGAGCACCTCGACCGCGTGCTTCAGCCCCGACTGCACGGTCTTCGGCAGGTCGATCTGGGTGACGTCGCCGGTGATCACCGCTTTCGAGTGGAAGCCGATGCGCGTCAGGAACATCTTCATCTGCTCGCTGGTGGTGTTCTGCGCCTCGTCGAGGATGACGAAGGCGTCGTTGAGCGTGCGCCCACGCATGAAGGCGAGCGGCGCCACCTCGATCATCCCCCGCTCGAGCATCCGACCGACCTTGTCGTAGCCGAGGATGTCGTAGAGGGCGTCGTAGAGCGGACGCAGATAGGGATTGACCTTCTCGGCCAGATCGCCGGGGAGGAAGCCGAGCTTCTCGCCCGCCTCGACGGCTGGCCGCGCGAGAATCAGCCGCTTCACGCGCTTCTCCACCAGCGCCGCCGCGGCCATGGCGACCGCCAGGTAGGTCTTGCCCGTCCCGGCCGGTCCGATCGAGAAGACCATGTCGTACTCGGCCATCGCCTTGACGTAGCATTGTTGGTTCAGGCTGCGCGGCGAGATCAGCCGGCGCACCGAGGACATCTGCCCCTCGGCGAGGAAGAAGTCGATCAGCGAGGTCGCGGGGTCCTCCCCGATCACCCGGATCGCCGTGTTGACGTCCTCGGGCCGCAGCCGGTAGCCCTTCTCGAGCAGCTTGGAGAGCTGCTCGACCAGGGTGCGGGCGGTCGCCGCTGCGACCTCCTCCCCCTCGATGAAGACCTGGTTGCCGCGCGCCGCCAGCTGGACGCCGAAGGCGGCCTCGATCCGCTTCAGGTTCTCGTCGCGGGTGCCGAAGAGGAGGTCGATGCCCTCCTCGGCGAGGGTGAGCTCGGTCATCTTCGGAGCGCGGGGGCGGGAGGTCGGGCCGGCCTCAAGGCGCCTCGATCCTAGCAGAGCGCCGGCTCACTTCCCGGCGTAGTCGTAGAAGCCGCGGCCGCTCTTGCGGCCGAAGCGGCGCGCCTGGACCATCTGCTTGAGCAGCGGCGGCGGCGCGAAGCGCTTCTCGCGGTACTCCTCGAACATGATCTCGGCGATGTAGTAGGTCGTGTCGAGACCGACGAAGTCGAGCAGGGTGAACGGCCCCATCGGGTAGCCGCATCCGAGCTTCATCGCCTCGTCGATGTCCTCGACCGTGCCGACCCCCTCCTCGAGCGCGCGAATGGCGTCGAGCAGGTAGGGCACCAGCAGCCGGTTGACGATGAAACCCGAGTTGTCCTTGCAGGCGACCGGCGTCTTGCCCACCGCGCGACACCAGGCGGTCACCTCGGCGAGCACGCCCTCGTCGGTCATCAGCGTGCGCACGACTTCGACCAGCTTCATCACCGGCACCGGGTTGAAGAAGTGGAGGCCGATCACCCGGTCGGGACGCTCGGTCGCCATCGCGAGCTGGGTGACCGTGAGCGACGAGGTGTTGGTGGCGAACAGGGCGCTCTTCTGCACCAGCGCGTCGAGCGCGCCGAAGATCCGCTTCTTCTCGTCGAGATTCTCGACGATCGCCTCGATCACCAGGTCGCAGTCGGCGAACGGCTCCAGCTCGGTCGTGCCGGTCAGCCGCGCCAGGGTCGCGTCGCGCGCCGCGCCGTCGAGCTTGCCCTTCTCCACCGCCCGGTCGAGCGAGCCGCGCAAGCGCTTCATGCCGCGGTCGAGCAACTCCTGTCCGACCTCCCGAACCACCGTCTCGAACCCCGCCTTGGCCGCCACCTCGGCGATGCCCGCGCCCATCAGGCCGCAGCCGAGAACTCCCACCTTGCGAATCGCCATCGATTCCTCCGAATCCTGGGTTGCCTGCTCCAGCTCCACGACCTCGCGCCGCCCCTCCCGCGCGCGCACCTCGAGGCGGAGCGCCCCGGGGATCTCGAAGCCGAGCCGCTCCGCCCACTCCACTGCCTTGACTCCCGGGCCGAAGAGGGCCTCGACGAGGCCCGCCGCCTCGACCTCGTGCGGCTCGAGCCGGTAGAGATCGAAGTGCAGCAGCCGCACGCTCCGCCCGTCGTGCTCGCGCACCAGGGTGAAGGTGGGCGACTGGATCTCGGCCGGATCGACTCCCAGACCCTCGGCGAGCCCGCGGACCAGCACGGTCTTGCCCGCGCCGAGGTCGCCGGTGAGCAGCAGCGCCCGATCCGGGGCGAGCTCCTCGGCCAACCGCCGGCCGATCTCCCGCGTCTCCGCTTCGCTCGTGCTGCGCCAGCGCCTCATGCTGGAGCGAGCCGCCGATAGGCCTCGGGGATCGCCTCGGCGAGCTCGGCCGCCGGGACCGCAGGCCCGCCACGGCGCTCGGCGACCAGGTCGCCGGCCAGGCCGTGCAAGTGTACCCCGAGCGCCGCGGCGACGGCCGGGTCGTCCCCCTGGGCCAGGCGGCTGGCGATCAGGCCAGTGAGCACGTCGCCGCTCCCGCCCGAGGCGAGCTCGGGCCCCCCGGAGGGGTTCACCCAGGCCTCGCCGTCGGGCGCGGCGATCAGCGTCCGGCGACCCTTGAGCACCAGGATGGCGCCGGCGCGCGCGGCCGCCTCGCGGGCCGCGGCGAGCCGGTCCCCTTGCACCTCTGCGGTCGGGCGGCCCAGGAGCCGCCCGAGCTCGCCCGGATGCGGCGTCAACACCGTCGGCGCGCGCCGGGTGGCGAGCTGCTCCGCGGCGCCGTCGAACGGTGCGAGCCCGTCGGCGTCGAGCAGCAGGGGCCGGTCGGTGGCGAGCGCGAGCTCCTCGACCAGGGCGAGCGTCTCCGGATCGCGGCCGAGCCCCGGCCCGGCGGCGACCACCGTGCGCTCGGCGGCGGCGGCGAGCAGCGTTTCGAGGCCGGACCGGGCCGCCCCCCCGGTCGCGGTTACCGGCAGCGGCAGCTGCATCGACTCGGGCGAGGCGGCAGCGAGAGCGGCGGCGAGCTCCGCGGGCGCGGCGACCGTGACCAGGCCGGCGCCGCCGCGCACCGCCGCGCGCGCCGAGAGGATCGCCGCGCCGGGCAGGCGGCGCGATCCCGCGACCAGCAGCAGATGGCCGAAGTGCCCCTTGTGGGCATCGCGATCGCGCGGCACCAGCCAGCCGCCCACCTCCTCGGAGAGCAGCAGGTGGAGCGCGCCCGGGGCCTGCTCCCGCGGGGCCGGCACGCCCAGGTCGGCGACCACCAGCTCCCCGCAGAGGTCGCAGGCCGGCGGCAGCACGTGCGCCGGCTTCGGGGCGACGAAGGTCACGGTCAGGTCGGCCGCGAGCACCGGCCCGAACGGACGCGCCCTATCGGCATCGAGACCGCTCGGCAGGTCGATCGCCAGGCGGGGCGCGGCGAGCCGCGCGAGGGCCTCGACCCTGCGGGCCGCCGCGCCGGCGAGCGGGCGCGACAGGCCGGTGCCGAAGAGGGCGTCGATCAGGAGATCGACGTCGGCCAAGCGCTCGTCCTCCTGCTCCGGCTCGAGCTCGCGCACCTCGAGACCGAGCCCGCGGCAGATGCCGAGCTGGAGCTCGGCGTCGTCGGAGAGGCGGCCGCCGAACCGGTCCAGAGCGACGGCGACCTCGTAACCGCGCGTCTCCAGATGGCGGGCCACCGCGAGGCCGTCCCCGCCGTTGTTGCCCGGACCGCAGACGATGCCGACCCGTCGCGCCCGGGGGAAGCGCTCGGCCACCGCCTCGACCACCGCCAGGGCGGCGTTCTCCATGAGGACGGGGCCGGGGACGCCCAGCTCCTCGATCGCACGCCGATCGAAGGCCCGTGACTCCGCGGTGCCGAGGATCCTCATCACCCGACCTCGATGGACGTGAGCACGGCAAGATTGTAGTCCCCGCCGGCCACCGCCGCGCGCGGCCGCCGGGACGAGCTCGCCGGGCTCAGCGTCCGTCGCCGAGCCGGCGCCGCGCGCGCCACTCGGGGAGCTTGCGTCGCAGGCCGAGCGCGAGCGCCAGCCCGGCGGCGGCCGCCACCAGCATGCCGGCCCAGGGCGCCGCGCGCGGCGCCCAGCCGATCTCGCTCTCGATCGAATCCTGCAGCGAGGCCAGGCTGCGCTCGAAACGCCGCCGGCTCCTCTCGAGGGAATCGCTCACGAGGGCTCCTCCGAGTCGAGCCGGTCGTCCGCCAGGACCTCCCGCTCCGGCGCCACCCGTTCGGCCCACCAGCGCCGGCTGTCGGCCAGCCGCCGGCGGACGGTGGCGTCGGGCGCCTCGATCCTGCGCAATCGGGCCCGGGCCCAGAGCAGCAACAGCGCCGCCGTGACGGCGAAGACCCCGAAAACGACCGCGACCGCGCCCCAGCGCGGCAGGACGAGCGCGAGCAGCTCGATCGCGAGATCGACGAGAAGGCCGAGCGCCCAGAAGGCGACCGCACCGCCCACCGCCGCGACGAGCAGCGCCGAGACCAGGGCGCGGCCCGACGCCCCCAGGTCCGAGGCGAGCGCCGAGATCTCCGCCCGCACCAGGTCGCCGGCCGCGAGGCCGAGCTCGCGCACCGAACCGGTCCAGCCCTTCCGCGCGGCGGTCATCCGGCACCGATGTTCATGGTGCGCACGGTGAAGGAGGAGACCGAGGCGAGCTCGTCGCGTACGCCGACGGCGAGCTTCTGCGCCCCTTTGCGCATCAGCAGCTGCGCCTGGTAGACGTAGTGCTGCGTGCGGGCCCGGTCGATCTCCCCCGCCGGAATCTCGACGTTGATCGGGATCTCCTGGACCTCCGAGATCCCTCCGCGGGTGTCCATGGCGGCGACGTAGAGCCGCATCCGCCCGGCCAGGGTCTCGCCCCGCGGCAGCAGAGTCAGACGTCCGATCGGGATGCGCACTTCCACCGGCACCAGGTAGTGGCCGTCGTCGCGCGGCGTCGCGCGCCCCCGGTCGATCGCCACCTCGAGCGGGTTGTTCTCGACGTCGAAGTAGAGCGAGGAGAGCACGCCGTCGGCCATGCGCGCCTCGACCGTCTTGTCGCGGTAGCCGTCGCGATGGCGCACCACCCAGTCCTTGCGCTTGGTGCGCACCTCGATGTCGTGGTAGCGGCCGTCGCCGCTGTGCGCCGGCTGGTAGCCGAGCGAGTAGTAGGTGCGGAAGTCGTCGGCGACCTGTCCGAGACCCTTGGTCGGGTCGTTGGTGTTGTAGATCGCCTTGCCGCCCGTGCGCTCGGCCATCATCTGCAGCGAGCCCTGCAGGTTGGCAAAGTAGATCGAGTCGACGAAACCGGTGGCGTTGGCGCGGGCGTGCTCGGCCGAGATCGAGGTGGAGACCCGCAGCCCGCCGGCGTCGATCGTGTAGAAGGTGATCCGGTTGGCGTTGGCCTGCGCGAGGATCTCCTGGTAGCGCCGGGTCGCGTCGTACTGGCGCGCCTCCATGATCGCGCTCGAAGCGCTCGTCCACTTCTCCTGGATGGCGTGGAAGACGTCCTCGCCGGCGACCAACGGCAGGCCGCTCGAAACGTAGAGGATCGCCTTGCGGCCGGGCAGCCCGGCGAGCGAGGAGACGGTGTTCTTGATCGCGTTCAGGCTGAAGGTCAGGTCGTTGAACGCCGATTCGGCGTAAGTCCGCGCGCGCAGGGTGGCGTAGGTCGGATCCTCGGCCTCCTGGATCTCCTTCAGGACGTCCTGGCGGTCACGCTCGGCGCTGTTGCCCATCGCCGAGATCCGCTCGATCTCGAAGAGCGCCGAGGCGATGGTCGCGCCGTCGCTGGTGAACGGCCGGCGGACGTGCGACTCCCGGTCGTAGGTCATCAGCATGACCCGGTCGCCGTCCGAGAGCGACGTGCGCAGGAACTCGCGCAGGCCGGCGAACACCCGGTTGCGGTCGAAGACCTTGATGTTGAAATTGTCGATGTAGACGACCAGGTGGAGGCGCTGGTCCTCGGGGATCTCGAGCACATCGGGCGCGCCGGGCGGAACGCCGGCCTCCGGCGGCGCGCCGGGCGCCGCCGCCGCGGGGGCCGAGACGGCGCGGCCCTCCTCGACCGCGTAGAAGTTGGTGATCTGGACCGGCTTCTTGTCCTCGTAGAGCTCGAAATCGTCCCGCGCCAGGCCGGTGATCCGGTTCCCCTTCTTGTCGGTGACGTAGACGTCGACGTTGACCACGTTGACGTCGATCGACTCGAAGAACTCGGGGCCCTCGGCCACGGCGCCGGGCTGGTCGGCGGCCGGGTCGTCGGCGCCCGCGCTCTCGGCGGGGGGCGCCGGCTGCGCGACGAGGACGAGCGGCGTCAGGAGCGCGGCGACGAGGGCGAGAGTCGATCGGCGGCGGGGATGCAAGTCGAGAGCCTCCAAGTTCACGGCGCGATCTCCAGGGAAGCCGAGTGGATCACGCCGCTCGCCGGATCGTACACCGCCACGACCACCTGGTTGCGCACCCGGCGCAGCTCGACCGCCGTCTCGTAGCGGGCGTAGCGCCCCGGTGCCGGGCGTTCGGCGAAGTCGAGGCGGATCGGGACGACCGGGATCTCGGAGCGCCCGCCGCGCTCGTCGAGCGCGGCGACCCGCAGCTCGAGCTGGGTGGCGTAGCCACCGCCGGCGGGCACCAGCGTGAGCCCGTCGAGCGGGATGGCGAAGGCCAGGTCGACGCGCATGACCCCCGCGGAGACCCGCTTGGGCCGCCCGACCTGGATCGGCAACGGCCGCACGTTCGGCCCGCTGCCGAAGAGCAGCACGCTCTCGACCGCCATCGACACCTCGCGCCGCTGCGAGCTGTCCAGATAGCCCGACCGGCTGCGCACCTCGAGGCCCTCGCGGAGCACCTGCAGACGGACTTCGTGGCGGGCATCGTCGCCCTGCCAGTCCGGCACGAAGCCGATCCAGTAGTAGCTCCGGGTGTCGGCGCTGGCGCGGGCGAGCGCTTCGAGCCGCTGGGCGTTGAGCAGCGCCCGGCCGCCGGTCTCGCGCGACACGAACTGCAGCGACCACTGGGCGCTCGACTCGCGCAGGAAGCTCTGGGTCCCGCCCTCGCGGTCGGCCGGATCGGTGAGCTCGGCGTCGCCGAGCCCGTCGTCGTCGATGCCGGGCACGTCGACGCCGAAGATGGTGTAGCCGAGCTGATTGGCCGTATCGACCAGGGGTTCGAGCAGCTCGCTGCCGCGCGCGAGCCCTGGCTCGAACATCACGCGCGAGAAGTCGTTGGCGGCGAATTCGGCCGGATCCCCGGGCCAGCCGCCCGAAAGGAGGATCAGGACCTTGCGCCCCGGCGGACTCGCGAAGCCGCGCAGCGCGGCGGCCGCAGCCGAGACGGCATTGCCCACCTGCTGCTGGAGCAGCTCGGCATACCAGCGCTCGGTGACCTCGAGGCGGCCGTCGAGCGGGCTGCGGGCGCTGATCGCGCCGACGTCGCGCCGCAGCCGCTGGTCGGCGGCGAGGTTGCGCCGCTCCGATCGGCGCTGCAGGCCGAGCGCCGGCCGCGCCTCCGCCCGGCGGAGGGCGCGCTCGAGCTCGGGCACCGAGGAGGACCAGCTCGACAGCATCTCCAGCCGGTTGCCGTCGTAGGCCACGATGGCCATCCGGTCCTCGGGCCCGAGGCGCGACAGGTCGCCGGCGATCGCGCGCAGGACGCGGTCGCGGTCCCGGGCGAGCGTGAAGTAGTCGTCGACGAAGACGAGGTAGGAGGTGCCGACCGGCTCGCCCGCCACCAGCTCGGGCACCGAGGGCACCGTTCGTCCCTCGACGGCCGGCTCCACGGCCACGGCGTCGCCGCCGCGAACCTCGGTGAAGTAGCGGATCGGCAGCTCGTCGCCGTCGACCGTCAGACGGAAGTCGGACGGCGCCAAACCGGTCACCGGCAGGCCATCCCGGTCGGTCACCACGACCTCTAGGTTGACCACCCTGACCTCCAGGGTCTCCCCGAAGACCGGGAGCGGGGGCTCCTGCCCCCGGGCCGGCGGCGCCAGCGCCAGGGCGGCGACGGCGATCGGGGCGAATCGTGCGAGGCGACGAGACGTCATGGTCTGCTCCTGTCCGAAACCGCCGCTGGACGCGGCGGACTTGCTGCCGCCCCGTGCAAGCCCCGTTCCGGTCCCCGGGTCAGGCCGGCCGGACGGCGGCGGCGCCGCGCAGCCGAGCGGCGAGGTGCGCCACGATCCGCTCGCCGTGGTCGCGGGAGTTCTCGATGAAGATCCGGTGGGTCTCTCTTCCTGCCTGGACCGTACCCGCGACGTAGAGCCCGGGGACTCCGGTCTCGAAGGTCTCCGGATCGAAGGACGGCACGCCCGAGACCGGGTCCACCGCCACTCCGGCGCCGCGCAGCAGCGAGGTGTCCGGAGCGTAGCCGACCAGCACGTAGGCGGCGTCGGCCCGCACGACCTCGACCGCGCCGCCGACCTCGACCTCGACGCAGCGCTCGCCGAAGCGCAGGACCCGGGCGCGAAACAGCGCCCGGATCGCGCCCTCCTCGATCCGGTTCTCCAGATCGGGCCGCAGCCAGTACTTCACCGTCGCCTTGGGCGCCTCTCCGCGGTGAATCAGCGTCACCCGGGCACCGTGCCGATAGAGGTCGAGAGCGGCCTCGGCGCCCGAGTTGCCCGCGCCGATCACCACCACGTCCTCGCCATGATGCTCCCAGGGCTCGCGGTAGCGCGACCGCACCCAGGGCTGCTCCTCCCCCGGTACGTTCAAACGCAGCGGATGGCCGAAGTAGCCCGTCGCCACCGCGGTCGCCCGCGCCCAGCGGGTCCGCGGGCCACCGCGTCCGACCGTTCGGACCCGGAAACGCCCCTCGCGGGGCTCGATCGCCACGACCTCCTCGTGGGTCGCGACCGCCAGCCGGTGGACCTCGGCGACCGCCTGGTAGTAGGCGATCGCCTGGCGCCGGTTCGGCTTGTCCTCGGGGACGGCGAAGGGCACGCCGGCGATCTCGAGCTTGTCGCGCGTCGTGAAGAAGGTCATGTCGACCGGATAGTCGACGATCGAGGCGACCAGCGGTCCCCGGTCGACGAGCAGCGCCGAGAGCCCCCGCCCGCGCGCCGCCGCCCCCAGCGCGATCCCGGTCGGGCCGGCGCCCACCACCAGGAGGTCGAGCGGACTCTCCTCTCCGCCGAGACTCACCGCCGCCCTCCGCCCGCCGAGGTCGCCTTGGGCGCCACCGGCGCCGCCGGCGCCGAGGCCCGCGACGGCCGGTGGCGCCAGGCGAGTCCGGCGACCAGGGCGAGGATCAGCAGCGAAATCGCTTGCGCCAGCGTCAGCGGCCCGAGGAACCGATCGTCCTTGGCGCGCAGGAACTCGACCAGGAAGCGCTCGATGGCGAGCAACCCGAAGACCGCCAGCGCCGGCCGGCCGGTCGGCGCTCGCCGCGCCACCAGCGCCGTGCCGATCGCGAAGATCGCGAGCGCGGCCAGGGTCTCGTAGACCTGGGTCGGGTGGACCGCGAGCAGCCGGTCGTCGGGCACGCTCGCCGGCAGGTCGATGCCGAACTCTCGACGCAGATAGTACGCGGTGGTCGGCGGCAGGCCGTTGGCGAACTCGACGCCCCACGGGAGATCGGTCGGACGCCCGTAGTCGTCGCCGACCAGGAAGCAGCCGATGCGCCCCACGCCGTAGCCGAGCGCCAGCCCGGGCGCGGCCGCGTCGAGGGTCGGCCAGGGCGCGAGCCGGCGCCGGCGCATCGTCCAGAGCACCGCCGCCGTGCCGAGGACGAAACCGCCGTACCAGACCAGACCGGAGCGCTCGAACAGCAGGCGCCAGTCGCCGTAGAGCAGCGCGTAGTAGAGCTTGGCGCCGACGATGCCGCCGAACCCCGCCGCGAAGACGATCGCGCTGGCGTCCTCCGCGTCGCCGGCGCCGAGCCGGCCGAGGCCCCAGGAGAGACGCCAGTAGCCCGCGGCGAAGGCGAGCACCAGCATCACGCCGAACGGGCTGATGACGATCGGACCCAAGCGGAAAAGCTCCTGAATCATCGCGATTCATCCTAACATTCGGCGGATGCCCGTCCCGCTCGTGGCGCGCCGCGCCGACGCTCTCCCCCGAGGGCAGCGCCAGAGGCTGATCCTGCGTCTCCTGCGCCGTCCCGCCGAGCGTCCGGCGCGGCGACTGCTGGCGCGCCTGCACCCGGCGGACCTGGCGCCGCTGGTGCCGCTGCTGACGCCCGCCGAGCAGAGCGCTCTGTTCGAGGTGCTGTTCGAGATGCGGCTGGCGGCGCGCACGCTGCGCGAGCTCGCGCCCGAGCCGCTCGCCGCCGTGGTCGAGCGGATCCCGGACGAGCGTCTGGCGGTGATGCTGCGCCGCATGAGCTCCGACGACGCCGTCGACCTGCTCGAGAGCCTCGAGGGCGAGCGGGTCGAGGCGCTCTTTGCGCAGCTTCCGCCGGCCCACGCGACCCACCTGCGCAACCTGATGCGCTACGGCCCCGCGACGGCCGGCGGGCTGATGGACCCGGACGTCCCCCGCTTCCCGGCCGACGAGACGGTGGCGGAGACGCTCGAGAGGGTCCGGCGCCTCGCGGAGGGCCGCCGCCTCTTCTACCTCTACGTCGTCGACGAGCGCGGGCACCTGCTGGGTATCGCCAGCCTCTGGCAGATCGTCTCGGCGGCCCCGGAGCGCCGGTTGCGCGAGCTGATGAGCCCCGAAGTGGTCGCGGTGCGTGTCGACACGCCGGAAGAGGAGGTCGCGCGCCGGTTCGGCCGCTACGACCTCCTGATGATGCCGGTGGTCGACGAGGATGGCCGCCTAGTCGGCGCGATCACCGTCGACGACGTGCTCGACGTGGTCGAGGAGCAGGCGACCGAGGACATCTACCGCCTCGCCAATCTCGACGTCCAGGACGGCGTGACCACGGCGCCGCTGCGTTCGGTGCGCCTGCGCCTCCCCTGGCTCCTGGTCAATCTGGCCACCGCCTTCCTCGCGGCCGGCGTCGTTTCCTTCTTCCAGCCGACGATCGCCAAGTACGTGGTCCTCGCGGTCTTCATGCCGGTGGTCGCCGGCATGGGCGGCAACGCCGGAACGCAGACCCTGACCGTGGTCGTGCGGGCGCTCGCCCTCGAGCAGGCCGACCTCTCCCGCAGCTCGCGCGTGGTGCTGCGCCAGATGGCCATCGGCCTGGTCAACGGCCTGGTGACCGGCTCCGTGCTGGCGCTCGCCGCCTTCGCCTGGGAGCGCAACGCCGCGCTCTCGCTCATCCTCTTCCTGGCGCAGACCGCCAACACCGCGGTCGCCGGCCTGTTCGGCGCGGCGGTCCCCTTCGGCCTGCGGGCGCTGCGGCTCGACCCCGCCCTGGGCAGCGCGATCTTCGTCACCACCGCGACCGACGTCATCGGGTTCCTCTGTTTCCTGGGGACCGCGGCCCTCCTGCTGCCGCTCGTCGGAGCTTGAGACGATGCCCCCCCCTCGGACCCCCGTGCCGCCCGAGAGCCTCGGCCTCGCCCGGATCGAGCCGCGCCACGTCGCGGCGCTGCGCGCGGCGGCCGGCGACGAGGCGGTTCTCGACGACCCCGAGCGCCTCGAGCCCTACGCGCGCGACGAGACCGAGGCGCTGCGCTTTCCGCCCGACGTCGTCGTCCGGCCGGCGAGCGTCGAGCAGGTCGAGGCCGTCCTGCGCCTCGCCCACGCCGAGCGCCTGCCGGTCGTGCCGCGCGGCGGCGGCACGGGCCTGTCCGGCGGCGCGCTGCCGGTCTGCGGCGGCATCGTGCTGGCCCTCGAGCGGCTCGACCGGATCCGCGTGATCGACGAGCGCGACCTGGTCGCCGAGGTCGAGGTCGGCGTGACCACCGCGGCGCTGCAGGATGCGGTCGAGGCGCGCGGCCTCTTCTATCCTCCCGACCCCTCCAGCCGGGAGAGCTGTCAGCTCGGCGGCAACCTCGCCGAGGACGCCGCCGGCCCGCGCTCGCTGCGCTACGGCACGACCCGCCGCTGGGTGCTGGGCGTCGAGGCCGTGCTCGCCGACGGCCGGCGGATCCGGGCCGGAGGGCGCAACCGCAAGGACGCCACCGGCTACGCACTCGCCCAGCTGCTGGTCGGCTCGGAGGGGACGCTCGCGGTCTTGACCGCGGCCACGCTGGCGCTGATCGCCCGCCCGGCCGCGACGCTGACCCTGGTACTCCCCTTCGGTCGCCTCGAGGACGCCGCCGCCGCGGTCGAGCGGATCCTCTCCGCCGGCTACGACGTCGCCGCGTGCGAGCTCATGGAGGAGGCCGCGCTGGCCGCGGTGGCGCGGGTCGAGACGCTGCCGCCGCCGCTCGTCGGCAGCGCCGCGATGCTGCTGATCGAGCTGCACGGCCGTGACCCGGAGGCGCTGCTGGAGGACGCCGCCGGGGTCGAGAGCGTGGCGCACGACGCCGGGTCGGGCGACGCGATGGTCGCCGACGACGCCGCGGGCCAGCAGCGTCTCTGGCGCGTGCGCCGCAAGATCGGCGAGGCGGTCAAGGGGATCTCGCCCTACAAGGAGGCCGATACCGTGGTACCGAGGTCCCGGCTCGCCGAGCTGGTGCGGGCGGCCCGCCGGGCGGCCGAGCGGCAGGGGCTGACGGCGATCTGCTATGGCCACGCCGGGGACGGCAACCTCCACGTCAACCTGCTGCGCGGCGAGCTTCCGGACGAGCTCTGGCGCGCCCGGCGCGACGCGGCCGAGGAGGAGCTCTTCCGCGAAGTGCTTTCGCTCGGCGGGCGGATCACCGGCGAGCACGGGGTCGGCTGGGTCCAGCGCCGCTTCCTGCCGCTCGCGCTCGGGCCCGCCGAGCTCGAGCTCTCGCTGGCGCTCAAGCGGGCCTTCGACCCGCGCGGCATCCTCAATCCGGGCAAGATCTTCCCCGATCCCGGGGCGGAGGGCTCGCGCTGAGCCACGCCCCGCTCGACTCCCCGGCGCTGGCGCTCGGAATCGCCTTCGGCCTCGGCATCGCGGGGCAGATCCTCGCGCGCCATCTGCGGGTGCCGGGCATCGTCGTGCTGCTCGCCCTGGGAGTCGCGGTCGGTCCCGACGGGCTCGGGTGGCTGCGGCCCGAAACGCTCGGCGGGGGGCTGGCGGCGTTCGTCTCCTTCGCGGTCGCGATCATCCTCTTCGAGGGCGGGATGGCGCTCGACGTGCGCCGCCTGCTCCACCAGGCGCTGCCGATCCGCCGCCTGGTCACGCTCGGCGCCGCGGTCACCGCGGTCCTCGGAACGCTCGCCGCGCGGTTCCTGCTCGACTGGTCCTGGGGAGTCTCGACCCTCTTCGGAACGCTGGTGATCGTCACCGGGCCGACGGTCATCCAGCCGCTCCTGCGCCGCATCCGCGTCCAGCCGCGGGTCGCGACCGTGCTCGAGGCCGAGGGGATCCTCGGAGACGCGGTCGGCGCCACGGTCGCCGTGGTCGCGCTCGAGGTGTTGCTCGCCAGCCCGGGGACCAGCGTGCAGCAGGCCTTCTCCGGCCTGTTCGGCCGCCTCGGCTTCGGCCTGGTCTCGGGGCTCGTGGCCGGCGGCGCGATCGCCGGCGCGATGAGCGTCCGCCGGCTGGTGCCCGAGGGGCTGCGCAACGTCACGGTGCTGGCGCTGCTCGTCGCCTTCGTCCAGGCGAGCGACGCGCTGCAGAGCGAGAGCGGCGTGCTCACCGCGATCGTCGCCGGGCTGCTGGTCGGCAACCTGCCCGGGCGCCCGATGCGGGCGCTGCGCGAGTTCAAGGAGGAACTGACGGTCCTGATGATCGGCATCCTCTTCGTCCTGCTGGCCGCCGACGTCCGCGTCGCGGACGTGGGCGCGCTCGGCCTGCCGGGCGCCCTGGTGGTCGCGGCGCTGATGCTGGTCATCCGTCCGGTCAACGTCGCCGTCTCGACCGCGGGCTCCGACCTGGCCACCCGGGAGCGGCTCTTCCTCGCCTGGGTGGCGCCGCGCGGCATCGTCGCCGCGGCGGTCGCCTCGCACTTCGCCGATGTCCTCGGCGGCGCCGGCATTCCCGGCGGCCGCGAGCTGCGCGCCCTGGTCTTCCTGGTGATCGCGACCACCGTGACGCTGCAGGGGCTCTCCGGGGGGCCGGTCGCGCGCCTCCTCGGCGTGGCGCTGCCGGCGCCGCGCGGCTGGGGGATCCTCGGCGCCAATGCGCTCGGCCGCGCGCTCGCCCGCTTGCTCGGCCAGCCGACGACCCTCGTCGACGCCAATCCCGATCATTGCCGCGCCGCTCGCCGCGATGGGCTGGTGGCCTGGGCCGGCAACGCCCTCGAGGAATCCACCTTCCGCAGCGCCGGCCTCGAGGAGCGCCGGGGATTCCTCGCCGTGACGCCCAACGAGGAGGTCAACTTCCTGTTCGCCGGCCGGGTGCGCGAGCTGGCCCGCGAGGCAGACGTCTGGGTGGCGCTGCGCCGCGATCACGACGCCATCCGCCCGGACATGCTCGCGCCCCTCGGCGCCGACATCCTGTTCGACGGTGAGCGCGCGATCGAGCTCTGGTCGCTGCGCCTCGAGCGCGGCCTGGCGACGATCGAGACCTGGCAGGCGGAGGGGGAGGCGCCGGTCCTCCCGAGGGACCCCGAGACCGCCTCGCCCTCCTCCTACCTGCCGCTGGTGCTCTTCCGCGACGGCCGAGCGCGGCCGATGGGAGCCTCGCTCAAGCCGCGCCGGGGGGACCGACTGGCGGTCGCCCTCTTCTCCGAGGCGCGCCGAGACGCCGAAGCGCGCCTCACGCTCGGCGGCTGGGTCCGCGCGGAGGAGGCCGCTGCGCCGTCGACCCCGACTTAGACCGAGGCGGCTCCGCGCTAGAAGCTCCCCGACAGGCCGATTCCGAGGGTCCGGCCGGGCGACCGGTCGGCGGCCTCGTCGGGCGAGCCGGTGTAGCTCCGGTCGAGCGCGTTGCGCACCGAGAGGCGCAGCTCGAGCCGCTCGCTCCAGCGGTAGCCACCGCCGAGGTCGAGCAACGCGAAGCCGGGTCGCTCGAGCTCGGTCGGTCCCGGGTCGTCCTTCGCCCGGTGGAGAGCTCCCCGCGTCCAGGCGAACAGGCGCTCTCCCGTCCAGCGCAGGCCGGCGAAGGCGTAAGGAGCCGGGGCGTCGTCGAGTGCTGCGCCGTCGCCGCCGCGCGAGCGCGTCCAGGCCGCCCCGGCGTCGAGGTCCCAGCCGGGAGCCAGCGCGCGCTGAGCCTCGACCTCGATCCCCTCGATCGCGGCCTCTCCCCGGTTGCGGAAGAAGAAGTCGTTCCCCGCACGGTAGCGCTCGATCAGGTCCTCGATCTCGTAGCGATAGGCGTACAGCGCGAGCGCGCTGCCGGTCGTGCTCCGCCGGAGCGCCAGGTCCCACTGCAGGCTCGACTCCGGGTCGAGCTCGGGATTGCCGGTGACGAAGCCGCGCCCCGAGGGGCCACGGAAGTAGCGGTCCGACAGAGTCGGTGCGCGGAAGCCACGGGCGACCTGGCCCGTCGCCGACCAGCCCGCGCCGAGCCTGGCGGTCAGCGCCAGGTTGCCGGAGAGCGCCTCGGCCCTCTCGCTCCGGTCTCCGAAGTAGCCGCCTCGATTCTCACTCTCCACCTGGTCGCCGCGCACGCCGACGCCGAGCGACAGCCGGTCGCCCAACGGCTTCGACCAGACGGCGAAGAGGCCTCCGGTCCGCTGCTCGGCGTCGTCGATCGACAGCTCGCGCTCGGTCCCGATGACGGTGGTGCCGTCTTCCGCGAAGCTGACCCGCTCGGTGACCGCGCGCAACCCGAATCGGCCATGAAGGTCGAGACCGAGCTGCAACCTGCCACCGGCGAGAGTCCGCCCGCCGACCGCGCGCAGCGAGGCGTCGTCCGCGTCGGTGTCCGCACGGTCGATCCGGCGGCTCGAGGTCGCCGTGGGACTCCGGTCGCGGTCGAGGACGACGCGGTAGGTGCCCAGGAAGAGAGAGACGTCGAGGTCGTCCCAACCACCGCCGGGCGTGCCCAGCCAGGAGATCTGGAAGCGGTCGGAATCCTCGCGCGGGTAATAGGCGCGGATCTCGCGCGAATCGATCGCCGCCTTGTCCAGGTCCTCCACCTTCTCGAACGAGGCGCTGGCGCGCAGCCGCCCCGGTCCGAGCGGCACGACGTAGCGCAAGGCCCCGCCGCGAGACGCGAAGCCGGAGTTGAAGATCTCCTCGCCGCCTCCCGCCTCGCCGTCGTCCGCGTCGACGGCGTGCACGTCGACGAGCAGGGAGCCGGCACCCAGGCCGAGCGAGGCGGCGACGCTGCCGCTCGCCAGCGGTTGCCCGCCCGTGACGCCGTCGACCGACCAGCGCAGGCCGAAGGGCCCCGGCCGCGGGTCCCGGGTCACCGCGTTGAGCACGCCGCCGAAGGCGTCGGAGCCGTAGGCGACCGAGCCCGGTCCGCGCACGACCTCGAGCGAGGCGAGGCTCGCCGGGTCGAGAAAGGTCGCCGAGGGGCCGGCGCGCCGCTCCGTCGTCACTCGCGCGCCGTCGATGAGCAGCAGGGTTCGGCCG
>WYBK01000237.1 GCA_011525905.1 Acidobacteriota bacterium | reverse complement strand
GCTGCTGGGCCAGCGTGGCGACGGGCGCGAGGAGGAGCAGCGAGGCGAGCAAGCGGCGGACGTGGGACATGGCGGGGCCTCCGGGTCGGTTCGATCCTAGGTCGTATCGCGCCCTTCGAGGGACCGGACCGCAAACTTGGTGCCGAGCCGCCGGAGGGGCGGGACCGCCGGGGCTGGCGGCGGTCCGAACCGGACTTTGGCGGTCCACCTGGGTGAAGGCGATTCAGAATTCCGGATCGCAGGCGCGCCGGGCTTCCGGGAGGAATCGGTAATTAGTTGCAAATTCAGTGATCTGGCTCATCCGCCGCGATCCGGTCCGAGCGGTACGGGAGTTGCACCTTCGGCGGTCCGTAACGCCGTCGAATCGGGTCGTGCTCGCCGGGAGTCCCATCCCGGCGAAGTGACATCAACCAAGGAGGTCGTAGATGAAGAAGTGGACGAAGGTCGTGGCGCTCGCCGCAGTCGCGGCGTTTGCCGCCGCCGCCGGCTTCGCCCAGACGAGCGGGCGAATCCAGGGCACCGTCAAGGATTCCGACGGGGCGCCGCTGCCGGGGGTGACGCTGACGGCGACCGCGCCGGTGCTGCCCGGCAACATCACGGCGGTGTCGGCCAACGACGGCACCTTCCGGTTGCTCAGCCTGCCGCCGGGCATCTACACGGTCACCGCCAACCTCGACGGCTTCAACACCGTCGAGTCGCGCGACGTCAAGGTCGGCATCGACCGCACGGTGACCCTCGAGCTCACGATGACCGCCGCCTTCGCCGGCGAGCTGACGGTGCTCGGCGAGGCCCCGGTGGTCGACACCAGCTCGGCGACCTCGGGCGTTTCGGCCTCGGCCGAGACCTTCGAGCGCATCCCGATGGCCCGCGACTTCTACGCGGTCGCGCAGCTGGCCACCGGCGCCGCCGCCGACGCCAGCGGCACCACGGTCTACGGCTCGACCGGCGCCGAGAACGCCTACGTCATCGAGGGCTTGAACACCACGGGCGTCGAGCTCGGCACCGAGACGAAGCTCCTCAACTTCGACTTCATCCAGGAGGTCGAGATCAAGACCGGCGGCCTGCCGGCCGAGTACGGCCGGCTGACCGGCGGCCTGATCAACGCGATCACCAAGTCGGGCGGCAACGAGTTCAGCGGCGACGTCTTCGGCTTCTACGAGGGCGGCGACCTGCAGAGCGACGACTCGACTCGCGGCGACCGCTCGCACGACGCCACCCAAATCGTCGACACCGACAGCCGGGCCGAGTACGGCTTCGACCTGGGCGGCTTCCTGGTGCGCGACAAGCTCTGGTTCTTCGTCGCCTACAACCGGGTCGACCGCACCGACGCGACCACGGTGATCAACGAGATCTCGACGCCCGGCTCGCCGGTGCCCGGCTCGGTGATCAAGGCCGACATCGAGGAGGACCTCTACGCCGGCAAGCTGACCTGGCGCATCAACAGCAACAACAATCTGGCCTTCTCGATCTTCGGCGATCCGACCTCGCGCGAGGGCAATCTGTTCAACATCTCCGGCCCGGCCTCGACCTGGGACGGCACGCGCGAGACCGGCAGCGACGACTTCGTGCTCCGCTACGACGGCGTCTTCGGCAGCTCCTGGGTGATCGAGGGCCTCGCCGGCCTGCACCAGGAAGAGGACTTCATCTCCGGACCCGGCAAGAGCAACCCGCACTACATCGACACCCGCCCGAGCGGCCCCGACGCGCTCTCCGGCGGCTTCACCTTCCACCAGGACCAGGAGTTCGAGCGCGAGGTCTTCAAGGCCGACGTCTCGAAGTTCCTCGGCAAGTTCGAGTTCAAGTTCGGCGCCGATCGCGAGGAGACCAGCGCGGTCAACGCCAACTGGAACGGCGGCGCCGGCCAGCGCATCTACATCTTCAACAACCGCCTGCCGGAGGGCGGGCCGACGGTCTACCGCCACCGCTACTACGTGAACGATCAGGCGCCCGGCTTCGACCCGGACGATCCGACGACCTGGCAGATCGCGGCGCCGCTCGTCTCCGAGCCGGACTCGCTCTCGACCGCGCTCTACGCCCAGACCTCCTGGAAGGTGATGCCGAACCTGACGCTCAACCTCGGCTTCCGCTGGGAGGAGCAGGAGATCAACGACCGCTTCGGCGACAACTCGATCACCATCGACGACAACTACGCGCCGCGCGTCGCGTTCGTCTGGGACCCCCAGGCCAACGGCCGCTCGAAGCTGTTCGGCTCCTTCGGCCGCTACTACGAGAACATCCCGATGGACATCAACATCCGGGCGTTCGGCGGCGAGGTCCAGGCCTTCGCGTACAACTTCAGCCCGAGCCCGAACGACATCGTGCCGCTCGACCAGTCGCTCACCGGCTTCCGCAACTCGCTGCTGGGCGGCGCGACGCCGGTCGACCCCGGCCTCGAGGGGCAGTACATCGACGAGATCCTGCTCGGCTACGAGTACGAGGTGATGCCCAACTTCTCGGTCGGCATCCAGGCGAGCTACCGCGAGCTCGGCCAGGTGATCGAGGACTTCCTGATCTCGCCGACCACGGGCTACTTCATCGCCAATCCGGGTCAGGGCATCGGCTCGCAGATGACCTTCTACGACTACGAAGAGGCCATCGCGCCGAAGGCGCGACGCGAGTTCACCGGCGTCGAGCTCAACGCCCGCAAGCGCTACTCGAACGGCTGGCAGCTCTACGCCAGCTACCTCTGGAGCGAGCTCGAGGGCAACTACGACGGCCTCTTCCAGGCCTCGACCGGCCAGCTCGACCCGAACATCAACTCGGCGTTCGACTACGCCGACTTCATGATCAACGCCGATGGCAAGCTGTCGAACGACCGGACGCACCAGTTCAAGGCGAGCGGCAGCTACACCTTCCAGGACGGCCCGATGGCCGACCTGACTGTCGGTCTCTCGACCTACTGGCGCAGCGGCACGCCGCAGACCGCCTACGGCTACTCGCCCGGCTACCAGAACTGGGAGTACTACCTGACGCCGCGCGGCTCGGTCGGCCGCAACCCGGACGAGTACGAGATGGACCTGCACTTCGACTACCCGCTCAAGGTGGGCGAGTACGAGATCCAGTTCCTGGTCGACGTCTTCAACCTGCTCGACCGTCAGGCGATCATCAACTACGATCAGCGCTACAACGAGAACGGCGACGCTTGCGGCGGCGTGCCCGCCGGGCTGTGCGCGGACAGCGGCGCGCTGCAGCACGACGGCGCGTCGACCCGTCCGATCGGGCAGCTGCCGGCGCTCACGCCGAGCAACCCGAGCTTCCTCAAGAAGGCGCGCAACGACGCCGCCTTCACCGGTCAGCGCAACATCCGCGTCGGCGTCCGCTTCCGCTTCTAGGCGCCGCACGGAAGTCCGGTAGGATCGGGGCCCCGCCACGGCGGGGCCCCTCGTTTTTTCCAGCGCGTGCGAGCGATCTCCTCCCGACATCCCGCCCTCCTGCTCCTGCTGGCGAGCCTCACCGCCTGCGGCGGCGAGCGGGTGGCGTCCGACCCGCCGGCCGGACCGGGCTCGCCACCCCTCGAACGGCCGCGCACGGTGGGGGAGCTCGAGCGGCGCGCGGTCGCGCGGCCCCCGGTTCTCTTCGTCGGTCTCGACGGCGGCGACTGGGAGCTGCTCGAACCCTGGATCGCCGCCGGCAAGCTCCCCAACCTCGCGCGGCTCCGCCGCGAGGGAACCTGGGGATCGCTCGCCACCGAGACGCCGCCGCTCTCGCCGCTGCTCTGGACCAGCATGATGACCGGCGTGCCGCCGCTCGAGCACGGCGTGCTCGACTTCAGCCGCTTCCGGCCGGGCAGCGGCGTGCGCGAGCCGATCACCCGCGACGAGCGGCGGGCCCCGGCGATCTGGAACGCCCTGACCTGGGCGGGCAAGCGGGTCGCGGTCTTCGGGCTCTGGGCGACCCACCCGGCCGAGCCGGTCGCCGGCACCCTGGTCTCCGATCGCCTCTTCGGCTTCCTCAACATCGAGGACGAGCCGCCGCCGGGCGTGGTCTACCCGCCCGCGCGGCAGGCGGCCGCGCTCGCCGAGCTGCGCGAGGTCTGGGACGAGACGGGCTACGTCGCGCTGCGCGCCTACCTGCCCTGGCTGAGCGAGGCGGAGTACCGCGAGCACGCCGAGTCCGACCGCCCCTACGAGCACCCGATCTCGGCGCTGCGGCGCATCCTGGTCGAGACCGAGCTCTACGACCGGCTGCTCGTCTCGAGCTGGCGGGAGCTCGCACCCGATCTCGCGATCCTCTACCTCCAGGGGACCGACTCGATCGGCCACGTCTTCGCTCCCTACGCCCCGCCGCGCCAGGCGGCGGTCTCCGAGGAGGACTTCCGGCGCTACTCCGGGGTCGCCGAGCTCTACTTCCGCGACATCGACCGCCGCCTCGGAGCGCTCGCCGAGCTCGTGCGCGCCGCGGGCGGCGTCCTGGTCGTCGCCTCCGACCATGGTTTCTACTGGGGCGAGGGGCGCCCCGAGCGCCTGTCGAGCTTCGCCAACGCCACCGCGGCGAAATGGCACCGGCGCGAGGGGATCTACCTGGTGCACGGCGCCGGGATCGCCGCTGGCCGGGGCGGCGAAGTGGGGATCCGCAGCGTCTTTCCGACCCTGCTCGCGCTCGCCGGCCTGCCGGCGGCGACGCGCGGCGAGTCGACGCCACTGCCCGGCGCGCCCTCGCCGCCCTCGCCGCCGTTCGACTACGCCAGGGCTTTCGAGGCGCTGCGCGCCCGCGCGGCGCCCGTCGAGCCGGCCGGGGACGGCCGCGCGGCCGAGGAGGAGCTCGCCAAGCTGCGCGCGCTCGGCTACCTGGGTGCGGCCGAGCCGGCGCGCGCCCCGGAGGCGGAGGTGGCGCAAGGGTCGACCCGCACGGCCGGCTCCTGGAACAACGAGGGGGTCATCCTGCTCGGCGAGGGCAAGAAGGCCGAAGCGCGCGCCGCCTTCGAGCGCGCCGTGGAGATCGATCCCCGGCAGGCCTCCGCGCTCTGGAACCTCTCCGACCTGGTCTTTGCCGGCAACGAGCTCGACCGCGCCGACGAGCTGCTCGTGCGCTCGCTCGAGCACGGCCTGCCGGAGGGGGTGAAGTTCGTGGTCGGCCGCGCCATCGGCTATCAGCGCGCTCGCCAGGTCGAGCGCAGCCTCGACCTGCTCGAACGGGCGCTGACGGTGCGGCCGGAGGAGAAGGAGCTCTGGCTCTTCCGCGGCCGCTACCGGGTCGAGGCGCGCGACTGCGCCGGGGCGCTCGACGATTTCCGGCGCGCGGCGTCGCTCGCCCCCGACGACCCGGCGGTCCACGCCAGCGCCGCGATGGCCGCGCTCTGTCTGGGCGACCGGACGGGAGCGCGACAGGCGCTGCAGCGCTCGCTCGAGGTCGACCCCGACCAGCCGCGCGTGCGCGCCCTGCTCGAGCGGATCGCGGGAGGGGGCCGTTGAGGCCCGAGGACGCCGAGCCGGCGCCCGCGCCCCGGGCCCGCGTCCGGCTGCGGCGGGGCCGCGAGCGCCCGATCGCGGAGGGACACCCCTGGGTCTTTTCGGGCGCCGTCGAGCGGGAGGAGGGACCGGAAGGAGCGGCGCTCGCGGCGGTCGAGGCGTTCGACGGCCGCGTGCTCGGCGTCGGCCTCTACTCGCCCGAGGGGAGGATCCGGGTGCGCCTGCTCGGCCGCGCCGCCGATCTCGCGGTCGACGCGGCCTTCTTCCGCGCCCGGCTCGAGCGGGCGCTCGAGCTGCGGCGCGCGCTGGTGCCGTCCGACTGCGAGGGCTACCGGCTGGTCAACGCGGAAGGCGACGGCCTTCCGGGGTGGACGGTCGACCGCTTCGGCCCCGTGCTCGTCTCGCAGATCACCGCGGCCGGCCTCGAGCGGCTGCGCGCCACCGCCTACGGCGCGCTCGCCGCGCTCGCGCCCGAGGCGGCGATCCTGCACCTCGGGGACCTCGCCGCGCGGCGCGGCGAGGGGCTGCCGGCGGCCGACGAGACGGTGCGCGGGGAGGTCCCCGCCGAGGTCGCCTTCCGCGAGAATGGCCTGTCGGTGATCGCCGAGCTCGGCGGCGGACAGAAGACCGGCTGGTACTGCGACCAGCGCGAGAACCGGCGGCGCTGCGCCGAGCTGGCGGGTGGCCGGCGCGTGCTCGACCTGTTCGCCCACAGCGGCGGCTTCGCGCTGAACGCGCTGGCGCGCGGCGCGGCCTCGGCGCATCTGGTGGAATCCTCCCCGCGCCTGGCGTCGCTGGCGGCGCGGCTGCTCGCGGCCAACGGCCTCGACGACGGCCGGGCGCGCGTCGAGATCGCCAACGCCTTCGAATGGCTGCGCGAGCCGGGCGAGGGCGCGGATCTCGTCGTCGTCGATCCGCCGCCGCTGGCCCGGCGGCGAGCCGACGCCGAGCGCGCCGCGCGCGCCTACAAGGACGTCAATAGGCTGGCGCTCGGCCGCCTCGCGCCCGGCGGCTACCTGATGACCTTCAGCTGCAGCGCGGCGATCGACGCCCGCCTCTTCCGCCAGATCCTCTTCGCCGCCGCGGCCGAGGCGGAGGTCGCCCTGCAGCTGCTCGAGCCGCTGGGCGCGGCGCCCGACCATCCGGTCGACGTCGCGCATCTCGAGGGGGAGTACCTCAAGGGTTGGCTGGCGCGCTCGGCGGGCCCGCGCTGAGCGGAGGCGTCCCGGTGCGGCTGCCGGTCCGCTTCTTCCTGCCGCTCGAGGAGACGCAGCTCGCCCGCCTGGCGCGCGTCGATCCCGACCGGGAGTGGCGCGAGCTGGTCACCGGGGAGCGGGCCTGGATCCTCCAGACCTATCTGCGGCTGCGCGCGGCGGGTCGGCCGGTCGAGCTGATCGGTCGCCTGCCGGCCGGCGCCGAGCCGGGGCTGCTCCTCTTCCATGCCAAGCACGAGCGGGCCGTGCGTGGCCTGCCGGGCGCCGGCCGGCAGGTCCTGGTCGGCGTGCGGGCCGACAACCGACAGCCGCTCGCGGCCGAGTTCGAGGTGCTGCAGAACGGCTGCTTCGCCGACGGGCGCCGGCGCTTCTTCCTGCCGCACTGGCCGCAGCCGGGGCTCGTGGCGCGCGACCCGGCGCGCGGTGCCCGGGTGCGCACGGTCGCCTTCAAGGGCTTCCGCGCCAACCTCCATCCCGACTTCCTGGCCCCGGAGTGGGCCGCCTGGCTCGCCGGCCGGGGGCTCGACTGGCGCCTCGACGCGATCGACTTCGCCGGCGAGGCGACCGACGTCGCCGCCGCGCGGTGGGCCGACTTCGCCGAGGTCGACCTGCTGCTGGCCGTGCGACCGCCGGAGCGCAAGACCGCCCGCTCGAAGCCGGCGACCAAGCTGGTCAACGCCTGGCTCGCTGGAGCGCCCGCGCTGCTCGGACCCGAGCGCGCCTTCCGAGAGCTGCGCCGCGACCCGCTCGACTACCTCGAGGTCGCCGATATCGCCGCGGCGCGCGCGGCGATCGCGCGGCTGGCCGCCGACCCGGCCGAATTCCGGGCGCGGATCGAGCACGGCCGCCGGCGGGCCGCCGAGTTCGACCCGCCGGCGGTCATCCGGGCCTGGGAGGAGCTGCTCTTCGTCCGCCTGCCCGAGCTCGCGGCGTCGGCGGCCAACCGCCGGAGCCGGCGCCTGCCGCTCGGCCTGCGCCGCGCCGCGCGCTGGCTCGCTCGGACGGCGGCGCTGCGCCCGCCCCGGTGACCCTGGAGCTCCCACCACGCGTTTGACAGGCGCTCGAGCCCTCTGCTACCTTTCCCCGTCCCGGACCCGCCGGGTGAGGCACGTTCAAAGGCCCGTAGCTCAGTTGGTTAGAGCGCTTCGTTGACATCGAAGAGGTCGGTGGTTCGAGTCCACTCGGGCCTACCATCACCCCTCACGGCCGGCGGGAGCGGGAGGCGAGTCGCGATGCCCAGGCGCTTAGCTCAGTTGGTTAGAGCGCTTCCTTCACACGGAAGAGGTCCGCGGTTCGAGTCCGCGAGCGCCTACCAGATCGCCTCGACGCCGGATCTCGGCCGAACCGCCGTCGCCTGAGCGGCCGCGCGGTTCCCGGCGAGACCCGCGGCTCCTTCCCGAGTGTTCTGAACAAGCTGAACTGAGCCGACCCCAGCCACCTGATCCCTTTGCTGCGAGAGACCCGATGACGCCGCCCGACGAGATCGTGCTGACGCTGCCCGACGGATCCGAGCGCCGCGTGCCGGCCGGCACCACGCCGCTCGCCGTCGCCGCGTCGATCGGCAAGCGCCTGGCCGCCGACGCGGTCGGCGCCGAGCTCGACGGCCGCCCGGTCGACCTGCGCCTGCCGCTCGCGCGCGGCGGCCGCTTCCGCATCTTCACCACCAAGAGCCCCGAGGCGGGCGAGTTCGTGCGCCATTCGGCCGAGCACCTGCTCGCCGACGCCGTGCGCCGGCTCTGGCCCGAGTCGGAGTACGACGCCGGCCGCCAGGACCACTCGGAGAAGTTCCAGTACGACTTCCGCTTCCCGCGCGCCTTCACGCCCGAGGACCTGGAGCGGATCGAAGAGACGATGCGCGCGATCGCCGCCGAGGACGCGCCCTTCGAGCGGGTCGAGGTGTCGCGCGCCGAGGCCGAGACGATCTTCCGCGAGAAGGGCTTCACACTGAAGCTCGAGCGGCTGCGCGACATCCCGGAGGGCGAGACGATCACGCTGTTCCGCCACGGCGGCTTCGTCGATCTCTGCCGCGGCCCGCACGTCCAGCGCGCCGGACAGGTCGGCGCGGTCAAGCTGCTCGAGGCCTCGGGCGTCTACTTCAAGGGTGACGAGCGCAACGAGCGGCTGCAGCGCATCTACGGCACTGCGTTCGTCACCGCCGAGCAGCTCGAGGCCTACGAGCAGGCGGCGGCCGAAGCGCGCGCGCGCGACCACCGCCGTCTGGGGCCGGAGCTCGATCTGTTCAGCTTCAACCCGCTGGCGCCGGCCTCGCCCTTCTTCCACCCGAAGGGCGCGGCGGTCTACACGCGGCTCATCGACTACGTGCGCGAGCTCAACCAGAAGAACGGCTACGGCGAAGTGGTGACGCCGCAGATCCTCGACGTCGAGCTCTGGCACACCTCCGGTCACTGGGACAACTACCGCGAGAACATGTTCTTCACCGAGCTCGACGAGCGCCAGTACGCCGTCAAGCCGATGAACTGCCCGACCCACTGCCTGATCTACAAGACCGCCAAGCGCTCCTACCGCGACCTGCCGATCCGCTACGCCGACTTCGGGCGGCTGCACCGCTACGAGCGCTCCGGCGTCACCTCGGGCCTGACCCGCGTGCGCTCCTTCGCGCAGGACGATGCCCACGTCTACTGCACGGACGAGCAGGTCGAGGCGGAGGTGCTGCGCGCGGTGGGCATCATCCTAGAGATCTACCGGACCTTCGAGTTCACCGACGTGGCGATCGGCGTCGGCACCCGGCCGCAGAAGCGGGTCGGCGCCGACGAGCAGTGGGACGTCGCCGAGGCCGCGCTCTGCCGCGCGCTCGACAACAACGGGCTCGCCTACAGCCTCAACGAGGGGGACGGCGCGTTCTACGGCCCGAAGATCGACTTCCGGGTGCGCGACGCGATCGGCCGCCAGTGGCAGCTCGGCACGGTGCAGCTCGATTATCAGCTGCCGCAGCGCTTCGACCTCGAGTACGTCGCCGCCGACGGCGCCGCGCACCGGCCGGTGATGATCCACCGCGCCATGCTCGGTTCGGTCGAGCGCTTCTTCGGCATCCTGATCGAGCACACCGCCGGCGCCTTCCCGCTCTGGCTGGCGCCGGTGCAGGCGGCGGTGCTGCCGCTCTCCGAGCGCTTCCTCGACTACGGCCTAGAGGTCGCGCGGCGGCTTCGGGCGCGCGGCCTGCGAGTCGAGGTCGACGACTCCAACGAGAAGCTCGGCTACAAGATCCGGCGCGCGCAGCTCGCCAAGGTCCCCTACATGCTGGTGGTGGGGGAGAAGGAGCGCGCGGCCGGGACCGCCGCCATCCGGCTGCGCACGGGCGAGGATCTGGGGCCCCTGCCGGTCGAGGGGCTGGCCGCCCGGCTCGCGCGCCAGGTGGAGCTGCGCGGCGCTGCTTTGCCGGCGGCCGGGGAGATCGGCTAGACTTCGGCAGCTTCGGATCCGAGGCGCGCGCGGTACGGCCGGAAGGTCCGGTCCGGCACGAGGCGCGCAGGTCCGGACGGCAACGACCAAGGGAGATCGGCGCATCGACAGGACGGCACGCATCAACGAGGGGATCCGAGTTCGCGAGGTTCGCCTGATCGACGGCGACGGAACCCAGGTCGGCATCGTGCCGACCGACCAAGCGCTGCGCATGGCGCGCGAGCAGGGCTTCGACCTGGTCGAAGTCGCTCCGCAGGCGCGCCCCCCGGTCTGCCGGATCATGGACTTCGGCAAGTTCCTGTATCAGCAGAAGAAGAAGGCTCACGATTCGAAGAAGAAGCAGAAGCAGTTCCAGGTCAAGGAGGTGAAGTTCCGGCCGAACATCGACGATCACGACTACGACGTGAAGCTGAAGCGCGCCCAGCGATTCCTCGACGAGGGGGACAAGGTCAAGGCGACGGTTCAGTTCCGCGGCCGTGAGATGTCGAAGCCGGACCTGGGACTGAAGCTGTTGAAGAAGCTCGCCGCCGACATCGGCGAGCGCGGCATCCAGGAAGGCGGCGCGGAGATGGCCGGCAACCGGATGCACATGATCTTCGGCCCGAGCCGCAAGGCCGCGGCGAAGAGAGGCGGCGAGGGCAGCGAGCCGGTCGCCGCCGAGCAGGCCTAGGGCGCGCGCGAGCGCGCCGGCCCCGGGGCAGGAGCCCGGGGGCGTGGACACGGCAGGGACAGGGCGGCTCGGGCCGCCCGCGACGCCTCCCGCCGGTCCTCGAGACGCAGGAAAGGAGAGCGCGTCGTGAAGAAGAAGACCCACAAGGGCGCCGCCAAGCGCTTCAAGAAGACCGGCACCGGCAAGATCCTGCGCGGCCAGTCGATGAAGCGGCACATCCTCACCAAGAAGACCCGCTCGCGCAAGCGCCGCTTGCGCCGCGAGGTCGAGCAGACCGGCGCCCTCGGACGCACGGTCGCGCTGCTGCTGCCCTAGAGCTCGGAATCCACCTCCACCGGCGCCGGAGCGAACCTGTCCGGCGCGGTGGAAGCCGCGGCCGAGCCGGCCGTGGCCAGGCCGTTCCGCCCGGGGCGGGACGAGACAACGAGGTTCGTCATGCCGCGCGCCAAGCGTGGGAACAAGCGTGTTCAGAAGCGCAAGAAGGTCCTGAAGCTGTCGAGTGGCTTCTTCGGCACGAAGTCGAACGCCTACCGCATGGCCAAGCAGGCGGTCGACCGGGCCGGCAAGTTCGCCACCCGCGACCGCCGCCAGAAGAAGCGTCAGTTCCGTTCGCTCTGGATCGTCCGCATCAACGCGGCCGCCCACCAGCACGGGCTCTCCTACAACCGCTTCGTGCAGGGCCTGAAGCTCGCCGGCTGCGAGCTCGACCGCAAGGTGCTGGCGCAGCTCGCCGCCGCCGAGGACGGCAAGCCGTTCGCCGGCCTGGTCGACCTCGCCAAGCAGGCTCTCGAGAAGTCGGGCCAGAGCGCCGCAGCGAGCGGTTAGGAAAGGCCTCCGTTGAAGGGGGAGGTCGGTCCGGCCCCGTTGCCGACGGCGGAGCGCTTGCGGGAGATCGAGGCGTCCCTCGGGGAGGCCCTGGACGGCGCTCGTTCGATCTCCGCCTGGCAAGCCGTCAAGGGTCAGTACGGGCGGCTGCTGGACGACCTCTTTCCGTTGCTGCGCGAGCTTCCCAAGGAGGCTCGGCGCGACGCCGGGAAGCTGCTCAACGAGCTCAAGGCGAGAGTCCAGAGCGCGATCGAGGCCCGCGGCCTCGAGCTGCAGCGCCAGGAGGCCGAGGCCCGGCTGCGCGCGGCGCGCGTCGACGTCACGCTGCCGGGCCGCCGCCCGCCGGTCGGCTCGCTCCATCCGGTGACCCGGGTCGCCCGCCAGATCGCCGAGATCTTCCTCGGCCTCGGCTACACCGTCGCGGAGGGGCCGGAGGTCGAGGAGGACCGCTTCAACTTCGGCCTGCTCAACTTCCCCGACGACCATCCGGCGCGCGACGCCCAGGACACGCTGTTCGTCGCGGGCGGCCGGCTCCTGCGCACCCACACGTCGCCGGTCCAGATCCGCACGATGCTCGCGCGCCGGCCGCCGATCCGGGTGATCTGCCCGGGGCGGGTCTACCGCAACGACAACGACCTGCGCCACTCGCCGATGTTCCATCAGATCGAGGGGCTGTGCGTCGGCGAGGGGGTCACGCTGGGCGACCTCAAGGGGACGCTCGAGGCCTTCCTGCACCGGCTCTTCTCGCCGGAGACCGGCGTGCGCCTGCGACCGAGCTTCTTCCCCTTCACCGAGCCCTCCTGCGAGGTGGACGTCACCTGCCAGATCTGCCGGGGCGCCGGGTGCCCGACCTGCTCGGGCACCGGCTGGATGGAGATCCTCGGCGCCGGCATGGTCGACCCGCGGGTGCTCGAGAACTGCGGCATCGATCCCGACCGCTACAGCGGCTTCGCTTTCGGCCTCGGTCTCGACCGCGTGGCGATGAACCAGTGGGGCATCCCCAACATCCGCTCGCTGTTCGACAGCGACGAGCGCCTGCT
>WYBK01000236.1 GCA_011525905.1 Acidobacteriota bacterium | reverse complement strand
TGCGCGCCGGCTGGCCGCAGGTCGACGGCGGCGTCGGCTACGCTTGGGGGGTCTACAACGACACCGTCGCGCTCGCCGACCTCGTGGGCGACGCCGCGCTCGAGGTCGTGGTGCCGTCGGACGTCCACTACATCTGCGCCTACGACGCGGACGGCGGACATCTTGCCGCCGGCGCGGTCTACGACGGCGACCCTTGGGGAGAGGTCGGCGTCTGGGAGAGCCACGCCACCGAGCTGCGCGGCTGGGGGATGTGCAACGGCGTGCGCGCGGAGAGCTACCGGACCAACTTCGCCGACGGCCCCGCGAGCGTCGCCGACCTCGACCGGGACGGCGCGCCGGAGGTGGTCGCGACCGGCCGCACCTACGACTGCACCGGCGGCGAGACGACGAAGTACACCGGCGTCTACGTCTTCGCCGCCGATCGCGCGCGCTGGGTGACCGCCGACCACGACTGGACCGTGACGCCCGTCGACCTGGGCGCGCCGCTCTCGCTCGACTACGGCGTCATCGAGAGCGCGAGCTACAACCCGGCCCTCGCCGACCTCGACGGCGACGGCGAGCTCGAGATCCTCTTCGCCGACTTCGCCGGCAAGCTCCACGCCTTCGGTCTCGACGGCCAGCCGCACGGCGCCTTCCCCTACGCGATCTACCCCG
Source organism: Acidobacteriota bacterium (assembly GCA_011525905.1). Lineage (GTDB taxonomy): Bacteria > Acidobacteriota > Thermoanaerobaculia > Multivoradales > JAGPDF01 > JACTMI01. Next base: position 15,870 of record WYBK01000236.1, on the reverse strand, counting down.
GTTCCGGCCCGTTCCGTTTCGCCTCCGAGCCGGCGGTCGCCGACCTCGACGGCGACGGCGCCGCCGAGGTCCTGGTCGGCACGTGGGTCGAGAAGGGCTCGGGTGCCAACGGCGCGCTGCTCGTGCTGTCGTCGGCCGGCGCGCTGCTCCACGAGGTGCCGCTGCCGGCGCCGCTCGGCGTGCCGACCTGGAACGGCGCGCTCGCCGCGCCGACGCTCGGCAACCTCGACGCCGACCCCGACCTCGAGCTGGTCCTGCAGACCGCCTACTCGGGTGTGGTCGCCTTCGACCTGCCCGGCTCGGCGCGCGCCCGTGTCCTCTGGCGCACCGGCCGCGGCTCGCTCCGGCGCGCCGGCACGCCCGAGATCCCCCACCTGCTCTTCCGCGACACCTTCGAGACCGGCGCCCTCGCCGCCTGGGCGACGTCGTCGCCCTGAGTGCGGCGGCAGCCCCGTCGGGTGGGCACTCTCCCGCGTGGGCAGGAGTCGCCTTCCGGGGCCGATCGTCCTAACCTAGGGCGCGGGGGGACGCGCGGGACGGGGAGGTGCGATGGGATCGCCGGATCGTCCGGAAGGGGCGCGCGCGCTCGCGCCAGACGAGCTCGCCTGGCGCTGCGACGCTTCGGAGATCGGGTTCGAGACGACCGCCGGGGTCGAGGGCCCGACCGTGCCGCCGGGGCAGGAGCGCGCCGTCGAAGCGCTCGCCACCGGGCTCGCCATCGAGCGCGACGGCTTCAACCTCTTCGTCTTCGGCGCGCCGGGCACGGGGCGGCACCGGCTGGTGGCCGAGTCGCTCGCGCGGCGGGCCGCCAGGCGTCCCGCCCCGCCCGACCTCTGCTACGTCCACGACTTCCGCGACGAGCATCGGCCTCGTCTGGTCGAGCTGCCCGCCGGCAAGGGGAGCGAGCTGGCACGCGACCTCGACGAGCTGGTGCGCGACCTCGCCACCGTGCTGCCGGCGGCTTTCGAGAGCGAGGAGTTCCAGAGCCGCAAGAAGGGGCTCGACGAGGAGATCGAGGGGCGGCAGCGCGAGGCCTGGGAGCGAATCGCCGAGGACGCGCGCGGGCGCGGGCTCTCGGTGCTGCAATCGCCGGTCGGTCTGATGTTCGCGCCGCTCGCCGGTGAGAAGGTGCTCTCGCCCGAGGACTTCCAGAAGCTGCCGGCCGCGGAGCGCGCGCGCCTCGAAGGGGAGGTCGAGCGGCTCAAAGGCGAGGTCGAGAAGATCATGCTGCGCCTGCCGGGCTGGATGCGCGAGCGCCGCCGGCGGCAGGAGGAGCTCGAGCGCGACACGGCGCGCCGCTCGCTGGCGCCGCTGTTCGCCGAGAAGCGCGCCGCCTACGCCGAGTGGACGCCGGTCGTCGAGCATCTGGCCGCGGTCGAGGACGACGCCGTCGCGCGCGCCCGGCCGCTGGCGCGCCTGCTCTCCGGCGAGGGGGAGGAGGGGCCGCAGGAGGAGGGGCCGGGCTCGCCGCTGCGCCGCTATCGGGTGAACGTCCTGGTCGGCCATGCCGGCGAGACCGGCGCGCCGGTGGTGATCGAGCCCCACCCGACGCTCGCCAACCTGGTCGGCCGGGTCGAGCAGTACGCGCGACAGGGGGCCCTGTTCACCGACTTCACGATGGTCAAGGCGGGCGCCCTGCACCGGGCGAGCGGCGGCTACCTGGTGCTCGATGCGGCGCAGCTGCTGCGCCAGCCGCTCGCCTGGGACGCTCTGAAGCGCGCGCTGCGCAACAAGCGGGTGCGCATCGAGTCGGCCGCCGAGGCGCTCTCGCTGTCGAGCACGGTGACGCTCGAACCGGTGCCGGCGCCGCTCGACGTCAAGATCGTGCTGGTCGGCGAGCCCTATCTCTACTACCTGCTCTCGACGCTCGACTCCGACTTTCCGGAGCTGTTCAAGATCGGCGTCGACTTCGCCACGCGCCTCGAGCGCACCCCCGAGTCCGTCCACTCCTACGCGCGGCTGGTGGCCGGCCTGGCGGCGCGCGAGCAGCTGCGGGCGCTCGACGCCGGCGCGGTCGCCCGCCTGCTCGAGCACGGCGCCCGGCTCGCCGGCGACGCCGACAGCTTCACGCTCGAGCTCGGCGCGCTGCTCGACGTGATGCAGGAGGCCGACCATCTCGCCGCCGAGGCGCCCCGCATATCGCGCGCCGAGGTCGAGGCGGCGATCGCCGCGCGCGACCGGCGCGCCGACCGGCTGCGCGAGGAGCTCGAACGGGAGACGCAGCGCGGCACGATCCGGGTGGCGACCGAGGGGAGCGCGGTCGGCCAGGTCAACGGCTTGGCGGTGGCCGCGCTCGACCGCTTCCGCTTCGGCCATCCGGTGCGTCTGAGCGCGCGCGCCCGGCTGGGCGAGGGGACCGTGGTCGACGTCGAGCGCGAGGTCGAGCTCGGCGGCCCGCTCCACTCGAAGGGGGTGCTGATCCTGCAGGGCTTCCTCGGCCAGCGCTATGCCCCGGGGCTGCCGCTCTCGCTGCACGCGACGCTGGTCTTCGAGCAGTCCTACGGTCCGGTCGAGGGGGACAGCGCCTCGATGGCCGAGCTCTGCGCGCTGCTCTCGGCGGTCGGCGAGCTGCCGCTCGACCAGGGGATCGCGATCACCGGCTCGGTCGACCAGCACGGTAACGCCCAGGCGATCGGCGGCGTCAACGAGAAGATCGAGGGGTTCTTCCGCCTCTGCCGCGCCCGCGGCCTGACCGGTTCTCAGGGGGTGCTGATCCCGGAGTCGAACGTCCCCCACCTGATGCTCGACCGCTCGGTGATCGAGGCGGTCGAGGCCGGCCGCTTCCACGTCTGGGCGGTGGCGACGGTCGACGAGGCGATGGCGCGCCTGACCGGGCGCCCGGCGGGGGAGCGCGGCGAGGATGGCATCTTCCCGGACGAGAGCGTCAACTCCGCGGTCGAGACGCGGCTCGTGGCGCTCGCGCTGCAGCGGGTCGCCTTCCAGAAGGGCAAGCTGGGCGAGGAGGGCGACGAGAGAGGGGAGCCGGAAGCTCCGGCGAGCGGTGAAGGGGGCGCGGGCGAGGCGAGCCGCAGAGGCGACGAGGAGGGCGGCGGCAGCAGGGAGGCGCCGAAGTGAGCGAGCGCGGACGCCAACGAGCGCCCGGCGACCGACCGGACCGCCGGCGCGAGCCCGAAAGGGAGCGCGAGATCCGGCGGATCCTGATCGCCTGGGATGCCTCGCCGGCGAGCCGCGAGGCGATCGACGCGGCGGTCGAGCTGGCGCTGCGCCATGGCGCTTCGCTGACCGGCCTCTGGGTCGAGGAGATGGCCTGGGCGGCGGGGTGGACGACGACCGCCGGCGGCTCGGGGCTGGTGACGCCGCCGCAGCTCGCCTCGATCCAGGCGGCGCGTGGCCGCGAGGCGATCGAGCGCGCCGCCGCCCGCCACCGTCTCTCCTGGAGCTTCCGCGTCGAGCGTGGCGAGGTCACCGAGCGGATCCTCGCCGCGACCGCCGGTCACGACGTGCTGGCGCTCGGCCGCATCGGCTGGTCCTCCTGGCGCGGCCGCCGGATGGGCTCGACCGCCGCCACCCTGATCGCCTCGAGCCGGGGCCTCTTGATCCCCTACGAGCACGACCGCACCCACGTCCTGCTGCTGCTGTTCGGCGAGGAGCGGAAGGGTGCCGGGGGGAGCTACTCGGCCGGCGCGTCGAGCGGGCGGTAGCGGGCGAGCTGCTCGGCGAGCTTGGGGTGGAGCGAGCCGTTCTCGCGCTCGAGGATGCGGAAGGTCGCCTGCTGGGTGAAGCCGCCGCGCAGGCTGCCGTCCTCGACCATCACCTGCCAGTCGACGACCTCTTCGACGGGGAAGGTGAGTTGCCGCGAAGGAAGAGAGGCCCTGCCGACCGGCGGGGTGCGCAGGTAGGCGGTCGCCTGATCCCCGTCGAGCTCGAGCAGGTCTCCCCAGACGTTCTCGATCTCGCCGCTCGCGACGCGCAGGCGGAACTTGACGAGGGAGTCCTTCGGGTAGCGCGCGAAGAGCTCGAGGAAGCGAGGCCAGGTGCGCCTCGCCTCCGCGATCGCAGCGACCATCAGCGGATCGTCGTTCGAGATCGCCGCTGCCCCCAGGTGCCGATGCGGCCCGGCGAAGAAGCGGGAATAGACGATGTCGTAGACGAGATGCACGATCAGGGCGACGACGACCAGCCCGAGGACGATCCCCCACCAGGGCCAATCTGCCATGCGTGCCTGGTAGACGAACAGCAGCGCTGCCGCGATCTGAAGGGCCAGCTTGTCCATCGGGGTCGGCTCCCTCCGCGCCGGAACCTAGCGCAGGTAGCCGAGGGCGCGCAGCTGAGCCTGCTCTTCTTCGGTGAGGGGGCGGATCGAGGCTTCGGCGCGCGGGGTGTGGCGGTAGCTGTCGAGGCGGGCGCGCAGGGTCCGGGCGCGGGAGAGGGCGGCGGCGGAGAGGTCGTTGGCGGCCAGTGGGTCGCGCGCGAGGTCGAAGAGCTCGAGACGGTCGACGGGGATGCCCTTCAGCTTGAACGAGAGGCAGCGGGTGTCGGCCGACTCGCCGAGCTCGCGCGGGCTGGTGCAGCCGGCGGTCGTCATCTCGACGTCGACCTTGGTGCCCGGCGCGCCGGGCAGCGCGAGGTGGAAGGGGCGCCACTCGGTCGGCACTTCGAGCGCGCCGGCGACTCGGCCGTCGACGCGCACCTCGACCCGGCGCGGCGCGCCGTAGGCGATCGCCTCGAAGGCGAGCTCGGGCGCCGTCGCGTCGAAGGCGAGCGCGCGGCTCACCCAGAAGCCGGTCGGCACCAGGTGGCGCTCTTGGTGGACCAGCTGCTCGAAGCGGTCGCCCTCCCGGCGGATCAGCGTCCGCATCGTGCCCCAGTAGATGTCGGTCTCCGCGAACGCCTCCTGCGGAGCCGCCGGCTCCGGCCGCCCGACGAGCGGCAGCAGCGAGGCGCCCGACATCGGCGGCGCGCCCACGACGCCGGCGAGCTCGAGCAGCGTCGGCGCGAGGTCGATCGCGCGCGTGAGCGCCGGCACCCGCACTCCCCGCTCGAGCCCCGGGTGCACCAGCAGCAGCGGCACGTGCAGCGTCTCCGGGTAGACCTGCGTGTGCGCCAGGCGGCCATGCTCCGAGAACTCCTCGCCATGGTCCGAGGTGACGATCACCGTCGTCTCGCCGGCGAGCCCGAGCCTCTCGAGTCCGTCGAAGAGCTCCGCGACCACCGAGTCCACGTAGCGGATCGAGGCGTCGTAGAGGTCGACGTAGCGCGGCAGGGTTCCCTCGGGAAGCGAAAGCCGCCCCTCGCTGACCGCGGCGAGCGTCTCGCCGGTCGGCGCCGGCGCGCCGGCGGGGAGCGGCTCCGGCGCGAGCTCGGCGCGAAACGGCTCCGGCGGCGCGTAGGGGTCGTGGATCGAGTAGGTGTGCAGGAAGAGGAAGAAGCGCTCGCCCTCCCCGAGGCGCGCGAGGAAGTCGAGGCCGCGGGCGAAGGTCTCCTCGACCTGCGTGTCGCGCTCGTGCTCGCGCGCCTCGTAGCGCTCGAAGCCCCGCTCGAAGCCGAACCCCTCGCCCATCCAGCCGCCCTCGGTGAAGGCCGCCGTGCGGAAGCCGGCGTGGCGCAGCAGCTCCGGCAGCGTGCGGATCTCCGGCGAGAGCACCAGCGCCGGCGGCACCACGCCGTGCTCGCGCGGCCAGAGGCCGGTGAAGATCGACATGTGCGAGGGGAGAGTGGCCGGCGCCTGCACGTAATGGCGCTCGAAGAGGACGGCGCGCGCCGCGAGAGCGTCGAGGAACGGGGAGGTCGGCCGCGGGTGGCCGTAGGCGCCGAGCCGGTCGGCGCGCAGCGTGTCGAGCGAGATCACGACGAGGCCCCGGGTCGGCGCGAGCGGCGGCGGGGAGGCGGGCGTCGCGGGCGGTGCGTCGCCCGCGGGCGCGCAGGCGAGGGCGCCGGCGAGGATCGAGACGAACAGGCCGCCGAGCCGGGCGCCGAGCGGGCCGCCGAACGCGCGCCCCCGCCGTGCGCTCACAGGTAGCCGAGCGCCTTCAGCTGCCGCTCCTGCTCGGCCGAGAGCGCCGCCTGGCCCGCCTCGGCGACCGGCAGGTGACGGATCGCCTGGAGCGCCGCGATCAGCTCGCGCAGCCGGCGTCCGTCCCGGCCGGAGAGATCCTCCCGGGCGAAGCGGTCGCGGCCGAGGTCGTAGAGCTCGAGCCGCTCGAGCGGCAGCCCCTGCAGCTTGAAGGAGAGGCAGCGGGCGTCGTCGGAGCCGCCGAGCGAAGCGGGCGTCGTGCACTCCGGGGTGCGCAGCGTCACCGCGCGCTTGCCCGCGCCGGGCAGCGCGAGCGTGAAGGGGCGCCAGTCGGTCGCGAGGTCGAGCTGGCCGGCGGCCTCGCCGTCGACCGCGACCTCGACCGCGCGCGGCGCGTGGAAGGCGACCGCGCGGAAGGCGAGCTCCGCGGCGGTCGTGTCGAAACGGATCTCGCGCGAGACCCAGAAGCCGTCGGCCTCCTGCTCGGCGCGCGAGTGCAGCAGCTGGAAGAAGCCATCCTGCCGATCGGCGAGCAGCGTCCGCTCGCTGCCGCCGAGCATCTCCCCCTCGGCGTAAGCGTCGCGCCCGAGCGTGGCCGAAGGGTCGGCGGCGAGCGGCAGCAGGCTGCGGCCGCCGCCGGGCAGCAGCGGCTCGAGCCCGGCGAGCTCGACGAGCGTCGTCGGCAGGTCGACCAGCTGGACCAGACCCGGCACGCGCACCGCGGCGCCGTTGCCCGGAGGGATCACGATCAGCGGCACGTGCAGGCTCTCCGGGTAGATCTGCGTGTGCGCCAGGCGGCCGTGCTCGAGGAACTCCTCGCCGTGGTCCGAGGTGACGACGAGCGTCGTCTCGTCCGCGAGCCCGAGCCGCTCGAGCTCGCCGACGAGGCGCTCGAGCGCGCCGTCGACGTAGCGCACCGAGGCGTCGTAGAGGGCGCGATACCAGTCGACCGCGCCCGGCGCCACGCGCAGCCGGCCGCGGTTGAACGAGGCGAGGTTCTCGCCGGTCGGCTCGAAGGCGTCGGCCGGCGGGGCGCCCTCGAAGAACCCGCCGGCGCCCCCGGGCGGTGCGTAGGGGTCGTGCACGGCGTAGGTGTGCAGGAAGAGGAAGAAGCGCTCGTCGCTCCCGACGCGCGCCAGGAACTCGGCGCCCCGGCCGAAGGTGCGGTCGACGTCGGCGTCGCTCGTGTACTCGGTGTCGGTCCACTCCTCGAAGCCCCGGGCGAAGCCGTAACCGCCCATCACGTAGCCCCCCTCGCTGTGGCCCGCGGTGCGGAAGCCGGCGGCGCGGAAGCGCTCGGGCAGCGTCGGGATGTCGGGCGAGAGGATCCCCGAGGGGGGGTAGACGCCATGCTCGCCGGGGTAGAGGCCGGTGAACATCGACAGGTGCGAGGGGAGCGTGGCCGGGATCGGCGCATAGGCGCGCTCGAACAAGACGCCGCGCGCGGCGAGCGAGTCGAGGAAGGGGGTGGTCGGCTTGTCGTAGCCGTACGCTCCGACATGATCGGCGCGCAGGGTGTCGATCGAGATCAGGACGTAGCCGCGGGTCGGCGCGAGGCGGATGCCGGCGGGCCTCTCCACGGCCGGCTCGGGAGCGCGCGCACAGGCGAGCGCCAGAGGGAGGAGTGCGAGCAGCGGACGGAGCGCGCGCATCGAGGGATCTTAACCCGCGTGATCGCGCGGGCCCCGCTCCGGAGGCGGCCGCGAGCGTTCGAGAAGGGGCCGGGGAGGATAGACTGCCGCGCTCCGCGACTCGGTCCCCTGCCCGATGCCCCTGCCCCGCCGCTTAGCCCGCCCGCCCGCCGCCGCGCTCCCGGCGCTGCTCGTGGCGGGTCTCGCGCTGGCGCTCACCGCCTGCGCTCCGGGACCCGCCGCCGACGCCGAGCGGATCGACCTCGCGCCGCTCGCGGCCACCGCCGCGGCGATCGTCGAGACCGCGGGAATCGACGCCGGCACGCCGGCGGGGCGCCCGCACCTCGCGAGCGGCTTCGGTCCCGACGAGGGGGGCGACGGGTCGACCTTCGCCTGGGGCCTCGGGGAGCGCAGCGAGCTGCGCTTCGACCTGGTCGAGCCCCGGCCGCTGCGCCTGCGGCTGCGCGGCTGGTCCTACCCGTTCGACGACGGCGGCGGCCAGCGGGTCGAGCTCTGGCTGGGCGGGCGGCGGATCGGCGAGGCGGCGCTCGGCGCCGCGCCCGAGATGTTGGTGCTCGAGCTGCCGGCCGAGGCGCTCCGAGCGGGCGAGAACCGTCTCGAGCTGCGCTACGCCCGGTCCGCGACGGCGGGCAGCGGGCGCGCGCGGCGCGACCTGGCGGCGGCCTGGGACGGCTTCCGCCTCGAAGGGGTGGCGGGGGGCGCGGCCCCCGCGCTGGATGGCGCCGCCGGCGGCATCCGCCTTCCCTGGCGCACGGCGCTCGAGCTGCCGCTCGAGCTGCCGCGCGGCGGGCACCTGCTCTGGGAGGAGGTCGAGGGCGCCGGCGGAGCGGTCGAGGCCGCGCTGGTGCGCGACGGGGCGACGGAGGCGCCCTTCCGTCCGCTCGCGGCGCGCGGCGGCCGACTGAGGATCGAGCCCTCCGAGGCGCCGGTGCTGCTGCGGCTGCGCGCGCTCCCCGCAACGGCCGACGGCGGCGGGTCCGGAGCGCTCCTCCGGGGCCTGGCGCTGGCGCGGCCCCCGGTCTCCCCTCCGGCTTCCCCGGCGTCCGACCCCGGCCCGGCGCCGCCGCCCGCTTCCCGGCGTCCGAACGTGATCGTCTACCTGGTCGACACGCTGCGCGCCGACCACGTCGGGGCCTACGGCTACGAGAGGCCGACGACGCCGGCGCTCGACGCCGTGGCGCGCGAGGGCGTCGTCTGCGCGCATGCGCGCGCGCAGTCGAGCTGGACGCGGCCGACCGTGGCGACGATCCTCACCGGCCTCTCCCCCTTCACCCACCGGACGATGGACAAGCTGCAGCGCCTCCCGGAGGAGGTCGAGATGCTGCCCGAGCGGCTGGCGGCGGCCGGCTACCGGACCGGCTACGTCACGACCAACGCCAACGTCTCGGGGAAGTTCGGCTTCCGCCAGGGGAGCGAGATGTTCGCCTACCTGACCGACCGGCGAGGAGGGCGGCCGGTCAAGGCCGATTCGCGCCGGGTCAACGAGGTGGCGGTCCGCTGGCTCGAGGGGCTGGCGGCGGAGGGGAACGACGCGCCGTTCTTCCTCTACCTGCACACCGTCGACCCGCACGCCCCCTACCTGCCCGAGGCGCCCTGGCGCGAGCGCTTCGTGCCGGAGCTCGACGACGCCGGGCTCGGTCTGCGCCGCTCGCTCGCCCGGCTAGAGCGCGCGCCGGGGCCCCCCGACGAGCGGACGATGGCGCAGCTGCTCGGCCTCTACGACGCCGAGATCGCCGGCAACGACGAGGCCTTCGGCGAGCTGGTGGCCTGGCTCGAGCGGCGGGGGCTCTGGGACGAGACGCTGCTGCTGTTCGTCGCCGACCATGGCGAGGAGTTCTTCGAGCACGGCAAGACCGAGCACGGCCGCACGCTCTACGAGGAGCAGCTGCGCGTGCCGATGGTCTGGAAGCTGCCGGGCGGCGCCGGCGCCGGCCGCCGGCTCGAGACCCCGGTCGACCAGATCGACGTCGCGCCGACGATCCTCGAGGCCGCCGGGCTCGAAGTGCCGGCCGCTCTCCCCGGCCGCAGCCTCTGGCGCGCGCTGGCCGCCGGCGCGCCGCTCGAGGAGCGCCCGTCGACGGCGCTGCTCGACCGCCTCTCCTACGCCTACGAGTCGATCTACGATCGGGGCTTCAAGCTGATCCGGCGCACCGACCGCGACCTCTACCGGGAGCGCCCGCTCGAGCAGCTCTTCGCGCTCGCCGGCGACCCCTTCGAGCGGCGCGACCGCGAGGCCGAGCTGCCGGTGCGCCGGGCCCTGCTCGAATCGAAGCTGCGCGCCCAACGGCTCGCGCTCGGCCCCGAGCTGGCGCCCTCGGAAGCCGAGCTCGACTCCGAGCTCGAAGAGACGCTGAGGGCCCTCGGCTACATCAATTGACCGGCGCGCCCGGGACATCCGGAAGCGCCGCGCGCGCCGCGCCGCCGTCGAGCTCGAAGAGGGCGTCGGGGAGCGGAGCGGCGTCGACCTCGAGGAAGCGCGCGACGAGCTTCGGGCCGCGGCGGACCAGGTCGGCGACGGCGACCTCGCCCGGGACGAGGGCGCGCGGATCGAGCCAGCCGCGCAGCTCGAGCACCCGCAGCGCCCGGCCGTCGCGCGACCGCAGCTCGGCGCGCAGCGGCAGCCGTCGCGCGACGTCGACCGCCCAGCGGACGCGCGGATGGGGCGCGACGCTGGCGGCCGCCTCGAGGTCGAAGGTGCCGACGCCGCTCGTCTCCTCGTAGGCGGCGATCCGGTAGTCGCGGGCGAGCGAGAGGCCGAGCAGCTCGTCGAGCGCCGCGCCGCCGTGCAGGCGGTAGCTCGGCGCCAGGCGCACCGGCCGGGCGCCGGGGGCGAGGAACCAGGTCTCGTCGCCGCGGCGCAGGACGAACTTCCCCCGGTCGCGCGCGTCGAGCATCCGGACGAGCGCGCGCTCGGCTCCCCGGCGGTAGATCTCGAGCGCGGTCGTGCGCTCGCTCCCCTCGGCGCCGACCTCGAGCCGCAGCCGCAGCTCCTGCGGCGCGCGCGCGAACAGGTCGGTCGCCACGAGCAACGCCTCGGCGGCGCTCGGCGAATCGGCGGCGGCGAGTGGCGCCGTGGCGAGGCCCGCGATCGCGATCGCGGTCCGGAGCCGTCGCCGGCGGTCGGGATCAGACGTGGCCGAGGGCATCGACGATCGACAGACGCACGGCGCGTGCCACCGGCGCGAGGGCGGCGACCGCGAGCACGGCGAGCATCAGCAGCAGCGCGCCGGCGAAGGCCTCCGGGACGTAGGCGAGCCGCAAGTCGATCGGGTCGACGGCGCCGGGCGGCGGCGGCATCTTCACCCCGGCGCGGTTGATCCCGGCGATCGCGGCGACGCCCAGCAGGCAGCCCGCGAGCGAGCCGAGCAGGCCGAGCCAGAGCGCCTCGGCGAGGATCATCGCCGCGAGCTGGCCGCGCCCGGTGCCGATGGCGCGCAGCGTGCCGAGCTCGCGCATCCGCTCCATCACGGTCATCGCCAGGGTGTTCGAGGTCGCCAGCACGACCAACAGGAAGACGATCGTGCCGAGGAACCAGAAGATGCCGCGGTAGAGGTTCCGGACCTGCTCGTAGAAGAGCGCCCGCTCGGTCCAGGGGACGACCGCGAGCGGCGGCTGCTCGCCCGCGACCGCCGCGCGCACCGCGGCGAGCGCCTCGCCGGTTGCCTCGGTCTCGTCGAGGCCGACCAGCAGGTTCGAGGCGAGCCCGGCGCCCACCAGCCGCTGCGCGGCCGCCAGGTGGAGCTCGAGGTAGCGGCTGTCGAGCTCCTGGACGCCGGTGGTCACGAGGCCGGCGACGCGCACGTCGAGCGCGTTCAGGCTGCCGCCGGCGTCCGTGGCGAGCAGCGTGACGATGTCGCCGGGCGCCACGCCGAGGGCGCCGGCCAGGCCGAGCGCGACGAGCGCCGCCTCCTCGCCCTCGCGCGGCGCCGTCTCGGGGAGCAGCTCGCCGGCGCGCAGCTTCTTCTCGAAGCCCATGCGCCGCGCCCGGTCGGGCTCGGCGCCGACGCCGACGAAGGAGACCGAAGCGCCCTGCGGCCCCTGCGCCATTCCCATCACCTGCAGGTTGGCGCCGACCGCGGCGACGTGCGGCAGCGCCTCGAGCCGCTCGCGCAGCCCCTCCCAGCCGGCCAGCGCGTGCTCGAGCGGACGGTCGAGCGCGGCGGCGCCCCGCGCCTCGACCGCCGCGGCGGGCGCGACCTCGAGGTGGCCGAGGCCGCCGTGGATCATCGCCTCGGCCAGGCCGTCGAAGGAGTAGGCGACGAAGCCTGCGGTCAGCACGAGCGCCAGCGTGCCGGCGGCGACCACGGCGAGCGTCGTCGCGGTGCGCCGCCGGTTGCGCGCCAGGTTGCGCAGAGCGAGCCAGGCGAAGCGCATCAGGCCGCCCGTCCCGAGTCCGCGACGATGCGGCCGTCGGCGAGCACGATCCGGCGCGGCGTGCGCGCGATCAACGCCGCGTCGTGGGTGGCGATCAGGAAGGTCGTGCCGAGACTCCGGTTGAGGTCGGCGAGCAGGTCGAGCACGGCACCGGCGGTCCGCGAGTCGAGGTTGCCGGTCGGCTCGTCGGCGAGCACCGCCGCCGGGCGATGGACCAGCGCGCGCGCGATCGCCACTCGCTGCCGCTCGCCGCCGGAGAGGCGGTCGGGGCGGTGGCCGAGACGCGCGGCGAGGCCGACGGCGTCGAGCATCTCGGCGGCGCGGCGGCGCCGCTCGGCGCGGCCGACGCCGTCGAGCAAGAGCGGGTACTCGACGTTCTCGAGGGCGCTGAGCACGGGCACCAGGTGAAACGCCTGGAAGACGAAGCCGAGGCGGCGGCGGCGCAGCAGCGTCCGCTGCCGCTCGGCGAGCGCGCCGAGGTCCGCCCCCTCGAAGAGCACGCGCCCGGCGTCGGCGGCGTCGAGGGCGCCGAGCAGGTGGAGCAGCGTCGACTTGCCGCTCCCCGAGGGTCCGGCCACGACGGCGATCTCCCCGGCGGCGATCTCGAGGTCGACACCGGCGAGCGCGGTCACCTCGCTCGCGCCGGAGCGGTAGCGCCGCACGACCCCTTCGGTCCGGAGGAGGGGCGCGGAGGAGGGGGTCACGGGGGCGGAATGGGGGAGGGGCAGCGACGAGTTCGACCGCGGCGGAGTCTACCGCTTCGACTAAGATCTGCAGGCATCGTGGCGAGCGAGTCGAGGGGGGTGTCGCGCGGTCCGGAGCGCGCGCGTCCGGGCCGATGAGCGCGGCGGCCACGCTCACCTGCGTCAAGTGCCGGTCGGCGATCCCGATCCCGGCCGAGCTGAACCGCACGCTCGGCGGCACCCTGGTCTGTCCGAGCTGCGGTCAGCGCTACACGCGCCGCGCCCCGGGCGCGACCGGCGCCCAGCTCCCCGGCGTCGCGCCGTCGCCGGCGCCGGCGTCGCCAGCAGCGGCTGCGACTCCGCCGAGCGGCCCGACCCGGCGCATCCCCGACTCGACCGGCAGCCTCGGCACGCCGCCGCAGCCGCCGCTCTTCGCGCCCGGCGACCGGATCGCCGAGCGCTACCGGATCGTCCGCTTCCTGGCGCGCGGCGGCATGGGCGAGGTCTACGAGGCCGAGGACGGCGAGCTGCGCGAGCGGGTGGCGCTGAAGACCGTCCACCCCGCGATCGCCGGCGAGGCGGGCGCGGTCGAGCGCTTCAAGCGCGAGATCCACCTGGCGCGCAAGGTCACCCACCCCAACGTCTGCCGGATCTTCGACGTCGGCTACCACGCGGCGGCCGAGGGCGCGCCGATCGTCTTCCTGACGATGGAGCTGCTCGAGGGGGAGACGCTCGCGGCGCGCCTCTCCCGGCGCGGGCGCTTCGCCCCGGAGGAGGCGTTGCCGATCGCCCGGCAGGCGGCCGCGGCGCTCGGCGCGGCGCACGCGGCCGGCGTGGTGCACCGCGACTTCAAGAGCGAGAACGTCTTCCTGGTGCCGCAGGGCGGCGGCGAGCGCGCCGTGGTCACCGACTTCGGCATCGCGCGTGGTGGCGCCGAGGACCACTTCGCCTTCACGCTGACGGCGGCCGGGGGGGTCGTCGGCACGCCCGCCTACATGGCGCCCGAGCAGGTGGCCGGCGAGCCCGCCACCGCGGCGGTCGACCAGTACGCGCTCGGCGTCGTGCTCTACGAGCTGGTGACCGGCGAGCTCCCCTTCCGCGGCGACAATCCGATCTCGACCGCCGCCAAGCGGCTGACCGAGCCGCCGCCGGTGCCGCGCGCGCGCGTGCCCGATCTCGACCCGGCCTGGTCGGCGGCGATCGAGCGCGCGCTCGCCCGCCGCCCGGAAGAGCGCTTCGCCTCGGTCGCCGACCTGGTCGAGGCGCTCGAGGGACGGCCGCTGCCCGCCGCGCAGCCGACGCCGCCGGTCCTCGCGGAGCCGGCCGCACCGCCGGCGCGCGGCGAGCGGGGCAAACGGCGCCTCGCCGTCGCGCTGCTGGCGCTGCTCGCGGTCGCGGCCGCCTGGTCCTCCTGGCGCATCGCGCGGCTGCGCGAAGAGGGGCGGGTGGTGCGCCCCGCTTCGGCGCGGCGCGCCGTCGCCGTGCTCGGCTTCCGCAACCTCGCCGGTCGCGCCGAGTCGGCCTGGCTCTCGACCGCGCTCGCCGAGATGCTGGCGACCGAGCTCGCCCGGGGCGGCGAGCTGCGCGTGCTGCCAGGCGAGGCGGTCGCGCAGGCCCTCGCCGAGCTCGGCCGGCCCGAGGGCGAGACGCTCGCGGCCGCCGAGCGGGAGCGGCTGCGCGCCCGGCTCGGCGCCGACTACCTGGTGCTCGGCGGCTACACGGCGGTCGCCAGCGCCCTCCGACTCGATCTGAGGCTGGTCGACACGCGCCAGGCCGAGCCGGTCACGACGCTCGCCGAGAGCGGCGGCGAGGCGGAGCTCTTCGCGCTGGTCGCGCGCGCCGGCGCCGGGCTGCGCGAGGCGCTCGGCGCCTCGGGGGGCGGTGCCAGCCAGCCCCTGCTGCCCGCCTCGCCGGAGGCCGCCCGCCTCTACGCCGAGGGGCTCGACGCGCTGCGCGGCTTCGAGCCCGAGCGGGCGCGCGACCGGCTCGCGCGCGCCGTCGAGCTCGACCCCGACAACGCCCTGGCGCGCTCGGCGCTCTCGCTCGCCTGGGGCGCGCTCGGCTACGGCGAGCGCGCCGCCGAGGAGGCGCGGCGGGCCTTCGAGCGCGCCGCCACGCTGCCCGAGCCGGAGCGCTCGATCGTCGAGGCGCGCTACTACGAGTCGGCGGGCGAGTGGGGACGCGCCGCCGAGATCTGGCAGGCGCTCTGGCGGGTGGCGCCCGACTCGCTCGACCATGGCCTGGCGGTGGCGCGCGCCCGCACCCGCGCCGGCGCGGCGGAAGCGGCGCTCGAGGCGATCGGCGCGCTGCGCGCGCTCCCCGCACCGGACGGCGAGGACCCGCGCATCGACCTCGCCGAGGCGGCGGCCGCCGGCGCCCGCGCCGATTTCGCTCGCCAGGCCGAGGCCGCGCGCCGCGCCGCCGAGGGCGCCGAGCGGATCGGCGCGCGCCGGCAGGCGGCCGAGGCGCTGGTGGCGCGCGCCTGGGCGCTGCGCAACCTGGGCGAGGGGGAGTCGGCGCTCGAGGTCGCGGGGCGAGCGCGGGCCGAGGCCGAAGCGGCGGGGGACCGCTCGCGCGCGGCGGTGGCGCTTTCGGTGACGGCGGGCGTCGCGCTCGACCGGGGCGACCTCGAGCGCGCCGGCGAGGGCTATCGGGAGGCGCTCGCGACGGCCCGCTCGACCGGCGACCGCGCCGGCACGGCGCTCGCGCTGAACAACCTGGCGGTGGTCGAGCGGCGCCGCGGCGCGCTCGCCGAGGCGCGCGCGCTCTACGAGGAGGCCGAGGCGCTGGCGATCGAGATCGGCGACCGGCGCGCCGCCGCCTACGCGGCGTCGAACGTCGCGGCGACGCTCGCCGAAGGAGGCGAGCTCCCGCTCGCCGAGGAGCGGCTGGTCGCGGCGCTCGCGGTCTGGCGCGAGCTCGAGGACCCGGCGGGCACCGCCTCGGCCCTCGCCAGCCTGGGGGGCGTGCGGCGCCGGCGCGGCGACCTCCCCGGCGCGCGCGCGGCGCTCGAGGAGGCGCTGGCGCTGCGCCGCGCGATCGGCCAGCGGGCGGGCGAGCCCGCGACGCTCGCGGCGCTGGCGCAGGCCGACCTCGACGCTGGCGCGCTCGACGCCGCGGAGAGGCGCTTCGACGAGGCGCTGGCGCTCGCCCGCCAGCTCGGCGACCGCGGAGCCGAGGCGGCGGC
>WYBK01000235.1 GCA_011525905.1 Acidobacteriota bacterium | reverse complement strand
TGCTGGCCGATCACGGCCAGCCAGAAGGCGATGTTCCAGGGGCTCGACAGCGCCATCGCCAGGCCGAGCAGGAAGCCGCCGCGGCTGCCGTCCAACCGGCGCGGGGCTTCGAGCGGCAGCCCCGCCCGCGTGCGCCGCCAGCTGCGCGCCGCCGCCGAGAGGAAGGAGGCGGCGAGAAAGAGCAGGAGCGCCAGGCTGATCGCGGCGAGCGCCGGGCGCACGCCCGGCCGCTCGGCGATCCGCCCGGCGCCCAGGGCGATGCCGAGCGCCCAGGCGAAGTCCCCCGTGCAGGCCCCGAGCCCGACCGCGATCGCCGGTGCGAAACCGCGCGAGAGGCCGCGGCGCACGATCTCGGCGTTGATCGGACCCGGCGGCCAGGCAACCGACCAGCCGAGCAGCAGGCCGGTCGCCACGACCGAGAGATGGCTCGGATCCGCCATGCCCACGCCGATGCCTGGGCGCTCAGCCGCCCGCCGCCGGCATCCGGATGGTCGGCAGGTTGGCCGAAGGGGGGAGCGCTGGCGCCGGGCCCGGCGCCACGCTGCGGCCGAAATCGAGCCGCCAAGTGAGGGAGTGCTCGCGCACGACCCCCTCGAGCAGCTCGGTCAGACGCGAAGCCGGCCCCAGCCGCTCCTCCGGGTCCTTGGCGAGCAGGCCGACGACGGCACCCGCGAGCGCCGGCGGCGTCCCGGCGGGCAGCGCGTCGATGCCGGGCGAGGGGTTGCGCACGGTCGCCACGACGATCTCCTTGAAGCTGGCGCCGGCGAACGGATAGCGGCCGGCGAGCGCCCGGAAGAGGACGACCCCGAGGGCGAAGAGGTCGCAGCGCGGGTCGTAGGGGTGGCCCATCAGCGCTTCGGGCGCCAGGAAGCCGGGGGTGCCGAAGACCTGTCCGACCCGCTCGCTGCGGTGGGTGACGAACTGCGCAAGGCCGAAGTCGGCGATCTTGACGCCGCCGTCGTGGCCGAGCAGGACGTTGCCCGGCTTGACGTCGCGGTGCACGAGGCTGCGCTCGTGCGCGGCGCCGAGCCCCCGGGCGATGGCGAGGCCGAGCGGCGCCACCTCGGTCCAGTCGAGCTGTCCCCGCTCCTCGAGATAGCGATCGAGGCCGATGCCGTCGACGTACTCCATGGCGACGAAGGCGACCTCGCCGACCTCCTCCGCGTCGAAGATGCCGACGACGTTGGGATGATTGATCTGCGCCGCGGCGATCGCCTCCGCGAGCAAGCCGGGCGCGCCCGCGGTGGTGCCGACGTGCGGCTCCAGGTGGACGGTCTTGAGCGCGACGGCGCGCTGAAGGCGCGGGTCCCAGCCGCGGAAAACCGTGCCCATGCCGCCCGAGCCCAGGATCTCGACGACCTGGTAGCGCCCGAGAAAGACCTCGCCGAGCGCCTCGCGGTCCTTGGCATGGCGCTCGAGGGTGGTCAGCGCCCCCCGCAGCTGCTCGAGCTCCGAGCCGGCCGCTACCGGTTCGTGCGAGAGGACGGCGAAGCGTCGCTGGCTCGCCAGCAGCGCGCGCACGGGTCGCACCAGCGTCTGGTAGGCGAGCGCGGAGAGCGCGGCGACCAGGGCGGCGGCGAGCGCGAGCGCGATCACCGTCCGGCGCAGCATGCGGCGGGCGGCGGCCTCGGCGACGTGCGCCGGCTGGGTCGAGGCCACGATCCAGCGGCCGGCGTCGGCGACCGCCCAGGCGGCGACTCGCGGGGGACCCTCGGCCTCGTAACGACCGGCGCCGGACAGCTGCGCGGAGAGCGCCGCCTCCCGCGCCGCCGCGGGGAGGGCGGCGAGGTCGGCCGCCGAGCCGACGACCGGGGTGCCGTCGCGCGCGAGCAGCAGGAGATGGGCCTGATCGCCGAGCTCGACCGGATCGAGCGCTCGCGCGAGCGGGCCGCCGTCGGCGAGCACGCGCACCCGGCCGCCCCCCGGTCGCGCGGCCGAGACGACCACCCAGTGCGCACCTTGCTCGAGCGAGACCGTCACCTCGGCCGCGGCGGGTAAGGTCAGCAGGCGGCCGGCCGTCTCGGCGGCGGAGCGCAACCTCGCCTGGAGGAGGACCGAATCGGCGGCGTCGAGGACCGCGATGCCCGCGATGCCGGCGGCCGACCAGCCGGCGAGCGCGTCGCGCACCGCCGCCTGCGCCTCGGCCGAGGCGGCGTCGCCGGCCAGGCGCGGGTCGTTGGCCAGCGCCTCGGCGAGCGCGCGCGGCGCCTCGAGGAAGCCGTCGACCGCCTCGGCGGCGCTCTTGGCGGCGACGGCGTGCGTCCGGAGGAGCTGATCGACCATCGCCGCCCGGTTGACTCCGGCGAGTTGCCCGACGGCCACCGCGAGCGGCACCAACCCGACGAGCGCGAGCGAGAGACCGATCCGCGCCAGCAGCCCGAGGCGCGGGCGCCTCGTCCGTGTTGGAGGGCTCTCCCGGGACATGAATCACCAATGCTATCAAGCGGCGAGTGTCACGACGCGTCTCGGCCCTGGTATGCTAGAGGCGCCGCCCGGTGGCGACCGCGCCACGCGGTCCGCCCGGGGCGGCGCTTCCCAGCACCCGGGATCTCGACGCCGACGCCGGCGAGATCCCGGCCTTTTTTTTGCCCTCAGCCGGGAGCGAGGTGTGCGAGGTCGGAGTCGCCCATCTCGACCGCTCGCCCCGGGAAGTACTCGCGCCAACGTCGACTGACCTTGGCCGCGGTCTCGTCGTCGCAGCGCAGCTCGGGGGGGTACCAGGGCTTCATGCGGGCGTCGATCGCGATCGGCGGCGTGCGCGCCAAGTGATTGCGCACGACGCGCGTCGCTGCGGCGTGCAGGTCCGCCGCCGGCTCGAAGCGGGTGAAGGTGGTCCAGAGGAAATTGACCGGGCTCGCCGCGGCGCGTGCCGGCTCGTCGGTGACCACCAGGAGCGGCCAGCCGGCGAACGCCGGATGCACGGCGAAGCGCGCCGCCGCCTCGGGGTCGCCCGCGAAGGGTGGGGCGCCGACGATCAGGCAGCCGCCGCAGAAGACCCTCGCGTCACGCGCCTCGGAGGGCGGCGCCACCGGCGGCCGAAACTCCCGTGGCAGCTCGCGCACCGCCTCGCCCAGTCCGAGCCAGACCCCCTTGGAGCCGCGATTCACCTCGGGCCCCGTGTAGTCGAGCGTGTCCATCGAGAGGTTGGCGAAGACGAACAGGTCGGTCTCGGGTCGCGTTCGCTCGAGCAGGTGCTCGAGCGTGGCCCGGACGTCGCGCAGATCCACCGGGCGGTCGAGCACGAACAGGAACTTGGTCAAGGCGAGCTGCCCTTCGCCGAGGATGCGAAAAGCCGATGCCATCGCCTCGCGGGCGTAGCGCTCGCGGACCACGGCGGCGGCGAGCGAGTGGTAGCCGGTCTCGCCGTAGGACCAGAGGTCGAGGACGCCGGGCATCACCAGCGGGAAGAGCGGCGAGAGCAGCTCCTGCAGCAGATCGCCGAGGAAGAAGTCCTCCTGGCGCGGCTTGCCCACCACGGTCGCGGGGAAGATCGCGTCGCGCCGGCGCGCCAACCATTCGACCTCGAACACAGGGTAGTCGTGGGTGAGCGAGTAGTAGCCGTAGTGATCGCCGAACGGTCCTTCGGGGGCGGTGCGCTCGGGCGGCACGCGCCCGAGCAGCGCGATCTCGGCGTCGGCGACCACGCGCCGCCCTTCCGGCCCGCGGCCGACGCGCAACCGCTCGCCGGCGAGCAGCGAGGCGAGCACGAGCTCCGGCACGTTCTCGGGCAGCGGGGCGATCGCCGAGAGCAGCAGCGCCGGCGGCCCGCCGAGGAAGACGGTCGCCGGCAACGCCTCGCCGCGGGCGCGCGCCACGGCGTGGTGGAAGCCGCCCCCCTTGCCGATCTGCCAGTGCATGCCGGTGGTCGCCGGCCCATGGACCTGGAGGCGGTACATTCCGAGATTGTGCCCCCGCCCCTCGGGATGCTCGGTGTAGACCAGCGGCAGCGTCACGAAGGGACCGCCGTCCTCGGGCCAGGTGGTCAGCGCGGGCAGGCGATCCAGCCGGATCTCGCGGGTCACCGTCTCGAGCACCGGTGCGCGGCGCGTCCGCTTGAGGCCGACGCGCAGCAGGTCACCGGCGACGTCGCGCGCTCCCCAGAGCTTCGCGGGGCTCGGCGGCAGCAGCTCGTGCGCCAGCTCGACCAGGCGGCGGATCAGCTCGAACGGACGCTCGCCGAAGGCCAGCTCGGCGCGCCGTCGCGTGCCGAAGAGATTGGTCACGAGCGGAACGTCGCAGCCCTCGACGGCGCGGAACAGCAGCGCCGGTCCTCCCGCGGCGATCACCCGCCGGTGGATCTCGGCGGCCTCGAGGCGCGCCGAGACCGGCGCCTCGATCTCGACCAGGTCGCCGTCCCGGCGGAGCCGGTCGAGGTAGCGGCGCAGGTCGGGAAACGCCGGCGACGCCACGGCGCTCACCCGCCCGTCGCCGTCGAATAGGGGAGAGCGTTGCCGAGCTTGCGCTTCAGCCGATTGGCGATCCAGGCGGGGTCCCACCACTCGACCGGGCGCACCGGCAGCCCCTGGAGCAGGAAGCTGAAGTGCAGGTGGTCGCCGCCGGCAAGCCCGGTCTCGCCGCTGCGCCCGAGTCGTTGGCCCCGCTTGACCCGCTCGCCGGGCGCGACGTCGATCGAGGAAAGGTGAGCGTAGAGCGTCATCAACCCGTAACCGTGGTCGAGGACCACCGTGTTGCCGTAGATGCCCAGATCGCGCGCCAGCACGACCAGGCCGGCATTGGCGGCCGGGACGTCGGCGTGACGTATCGAGGCGAGGTCGAATCCGAGGTGGTCCTGACGGTCGATCTCGCGCCCGCCGTAGTAGTAGACCCGGCGATCGGCGAAGGAGGACATCACCTGCCCTCCGGGCAGCGCCAGGAAGGGCGCGTTCCAGAGGAACGCCGGCACCGACTCGCCGGCGAGCTGTTCGAGCGCGCGCGCGTTCTGCCGGCGCAGCTCGCGGTTGACGAGCAGGAAGTCCTCGACACGGTCGCCGGTGGCGCGCAGCGCCGGGGCGGCCGCGAGGATCGCGGGCAGCACGCGGTCGAGGAAGGCGTCGGAGAGCTGGACCTCGTCGGTGTGCGGTGGCAAGGGCGAGTAGCGGTCGACGAAGCGCGCGCGCCGCTCGTTGCCGACGTCGTCGACCGCCACCAGCTCGATGGCGCCGCCATCGGCGAGATCGTAGGGCGCGGCGAAGAGCGCGAAGCGGTCCTGGGCGCCGCCGCCCGGCAGCGGCCAGCCGCGGAAGAAGCGATCGCCGGCGCGAACGCCATCGCGCACCGTCGAGGGGCCGACCCGGTAGACGACCGCCTCGCTGCCGCCCTGGGTGACGTAGGTCGCCGTCGACAGCACCTCGATCGTCGGCGGCGTGAAGCGCACCGGCAACTCGAGCTCCTCGACCGTCCGCCGCCCGCGCCGCCACCAGCTGGGCGCGCCGACCGCCGTGACCCGGACGATCGCGCTTCCCTCGACCAGCGCGGGCGTGGTGGCGCGGCCGGCCTCGGTTCCCAGGGTGATCTCGCGGTCGCGGAAGCCGAACGGTCTCCAGCCGGGCAGCGTCGCGCCGGAGCGCTCGATCAGGCGCTGCCGGTGCGTCCCCTGGACGAGGTCGACTTCGACGTGGGAGATGCCGCGCGCGGGCTCGACCACCTCGACCGCCAGGGTCGTCGCGGGACCGATCGCGGGCAGCGCCGGGCGGATGGCGACGCGCGGCGCTGGGCCGACGCGCAGGCCCGCGGCGCCGAGCCCGGCGAGCAGCAGGGCGAGCAGCAGCCAGAGCAGAGGACGGATTCTTCGTTTGCGTTGCATCGTCGAAGGCCGGCCACGCCGGCGCGTGGCAGGATATCAGCCGGAGATGGGCCGCGAAGAGCTAGCGCGATGCGTCGGCGGGCTGCTGGTGGGCGGCGAGAGCCGCCGCATGGGCGAGCCGAAGGCGCTCGCACGTCTCGGCGGGCGCTCGCTCGCGGAACGCGTCGCGGCGGCGCTCGCCGAGGTGCCGCTCGAAGTCTCCTTGCTGGGCGCGGGACCGGTGCCGCCGACGCTCGCCGGGCTCGCACGCCTGCCCGACGTGGCCGAGGCGAGTGGGCCGATGGCGGCGGTGCTCGCCGCGCTGCGCGCCCGGCCGGAGGCCGCCTGGCTGCTCGTCGCCTGCGACCAGGCGCTGGTCTCGGCGGCGGCCTGCCGCTGGCTGCTCGCCGCGCGGAAGGCCGGCGCGCTCGGCGTGCTGCCGCGCTTCAGCTCGGGCCCGGCGGAGCCGATGCTGGCGATCTACGAGCCGGCGGCGCGCGCGCCGCTCGAGCTGCTGGCGGCGCGGGGCGAGCGTTCACTGCAGCCGTTCGCGCGCCTGCCGGGCGTTCTCGCTCCCGAGCCGCCCTCCGAGCTGGCCGCGGCCTGGACCAGCCTCGACTCTCCGAGCGACCTCGAGCGGGCGGCGCAGCGCCTCGAGCGGGCGCGCCGTTCGAGCGGTCCGACGCCCTCCCGGAGGTGAGCCGGCCGGCGCCGTGCAGTTCGTCGCCCCGGCGGGGTGGAGGCGTTCACTGACAGCCGCAGGCGACAGCGAGATCCTGCCCCTACCCTCCTTAGTCCCTTCCCCCGCAACGCCGGGGTCGACCGACACCCGGCGTTGCACCCCTTTTTCCCCCGGATCCGGGCCCGCGTTCGGCGCCGCGCTTGCTAGAGTCGCGGCTCGCATGCCCGCGGCGCGGAGCTACCTCCTGTCCGCGCCCTTCCTGCGCGTCTTCCTGCTCTCCTTCGGTGCGGGAGCGGCCGGCTTCCTGCTCTTTCCGACGGCGCCATTGCGCCTGCGCGAGCTGGGCGCGCCGCTCGGCGCGGCGGGCGCCTTTCTCGCCAGCCTGACCTTCGCTTCGGCCCTCTCGGCGGCCTGGACCGGCGCGCTCGGCGACGTGCTCGGACGGCGGCGGGTGCTGACGCTGGCGACCGGAACGCTGGCTGGCCTGGGCCTCCTGTACGCCCTGCCGCTCCCCTGGCCGCTCCTCGTGCTGCTCGCGTTGCCGCACGGCGCCGTCTGGTCGGCGCTGTTGACGGCGGCGAGCGCGGAGGCGGCGCACGTCGTGCCGCTCGCGCGCCGCGCGGAGGGGCTCGGCTACCACGGCCTCGCGATGACCGGCGCGATCGCCGTCGCGCCGCCGATCGGGTTCGTCTTGCTCGCGGCGGGTTGGCCCTGGCTCTGTGGTGGGCTCGTCGCGGCCAACCTCGCCGCGCTGGCGCTCGCCCGGCGACTGCCGGCCGATCCGCCCTTCGATCGCGCCGGCCTCGCGCAGCTTTCGCCGCGCCGCGCGGTGGAGTGGCCGGTGCTGCGGCTCTCGGGAGTGCTCTTCCTCTGCTCTTTCGGCTACGGCGGCGCGACGAGCTTCGTGGCTCTGTACGCCGAGGCGCGAGGGATCGCCAGCAAGGGGATCTTCTTCTCGGCCTTCGCCCTGGCGGTGGTGATCCTGCGCCCCTGGCTGGGTCCGCTCGTCGACCGGATCGGCGCGCGGCGCGCGCTGCCGCCGACCATTCTCGCGATCGCGCTGGCGCTGGCGCTGATTCCCTTCCAGACCGGCGCGGCCGGGTTGGCCGCCGCGGCCTTTCTCTTCGGCGCGGGCTTCAGCACGCTCTACCCCGCGTTCGCGACCCTGGTGCTCGGCCGAGTCGCCGACCACCGCCGGGGCGCGGCATTCGGCGCCATGCTGGCCTCGTTCGACGTCGGCATAGGCCTCGGCTCGCTGCTCTTCGGGCCGGTGGTCGCCCGCTTCGGCTACGGGGCCGCCTTTCTCGGCGCCGCGGCGCTCGCGGCGGCGGCCTGGCCGCTGCTCCGGCTGGGCGTGAGCGCCTGGGAAGAAAGAGCGGCCTGAGCGGTCCGCGCCGGGCTCAGAAGAGCCGTCGCGCGGCCGCGGCGCGCTCGCCGGCGGCCAGCGCGTGAACTGCGCGCACGACCTCTTCGCGCGACGGCTTGGAGAAGTAGTCGCCGTCGGACCCGTAGGCCGGGCGGTGCTCCCTGCCCGTGATCGTCAGTGGCGGGGCGTCGAGCCACCAGAAGCCCCCCTGACGCTCGATCAGCTGCTGCAGGACGAAGGCCGAGGCGCCGCCCGGCACGTCCTCGTCGAGGATCGCCAGTCGATTGGTCCGGGCGAGCGAGGCGAGGATGCGGTCCTCGCGGTCGAACGGCAGCAGCGTCTGGATGTCGATGACCTCGACCTCGACGCCCAAGCGCGCCAGCAGCTCCGCCGCCTCGAGCGCGATCCGGCAGCAGGCTCCGTAGGTGACCAGGGTCACGTCGCGCCCTTCGCGTAGCGTCTCCGGCACGCCGAGGGGCAGGCGGAAGTCGCCGACGTTGTCGGGCAACCGTTCCTTGACCCGGTAGCCATTCAGGACCTCGACGACGATCGCCGGATCGTCGGCGGCGAGCAGCGTGTTGTAGAAGCCGGCGGCGCGGGTCATGTCGCGCGGCACGCAGATCCAGAGGCCGCGCAGCAGCCCGAGCAGGGCGCCCATCTGCGAGCCGGAGTGCCAGATCCCCTCCAGGCGGTGACCGCGCGTGCGTACGAGCACCGGCGCGGCCTGGCCGCCGCGGGTGCGCCAGCGCAGTGATGCGAGATCGTCGGCGAGCGTCTGCAGACCGTAGAGGACGTAGTCGAGGTACTGGATCTCGGCGATCGGCCGGATGCCGCGCAGGGCCAGCCCGATCGCCTGCCCCATGATCGTCGCCTCGCGGATGCCGGTGTCGGCGACCCGCAGCTCGCCGTACTTCGCCTGCAGCCCGTGCAGCCCCTGATTGACGTCACCGAGCTGCCCGACGTCCTCGCCGAAGGCGACCAAGTTGGGAAGGCGCGCGAGCGCGGCGTCGAAACAGGCGTTGAGGACCTCGAAACCGTTGACCGTGGGCGCGTCGGACCGGTAGCGGGGGGCCACCGGCTCGACGGCGAGCGCCGAACCGGAACCCGCGGCGTGGAGGTCGGAGCCGTAGCGTTCGAGGTTCTCGGCGAAATGGCTCGCGGCGAAGTCCGCCAGGGCATCGCGCGCGGGCGACGACTCGCCGGCCGTGGCGACCAGCAGCTCGCACGCCGCGGCCTGGATCTGCCGGCGCAACGCCGGCTGCGCGTGCTCGGCGGCGTGCGCCACGCGCTCGATCTCGGCGCGCGCCGGGGAGCGCTCGGCGAGCGCGCGCGCCAGGTCGAGGAGACGGCGGCGCTCCTCGAGGATCGGCGCCTGGAAGGCCTGCCAAGCCGCCTGCTGGGCGGCGCGGGCGGCGGCGAGCGCCTCGGCCTCGAGCGCCTCGAGCTCGGCCGCGCTCGCCAGGCCCTCTTCGAGCAGCCAGGCGCGCATGCGCACGAGGCCGTCGTGCTCGGCCTCCCAGGCCAGACGCTCCTTCGACTTGTAGCGCTCGTGGCTGCCCGAGGTCGAGTGTCCCTGCGGCTGCGTCAGCTCGACGACGTGCAGGATCGCGGGCACCTGCTCGGCGCGCGCGCGCTCGGTGGCGAGCCGGTAGGCCTCGCGCAGCGCCGCGTAGTCCCAGCCGGCGACGCGCAAGAGCTGGAAGCCGTTCGCTTCTCCGGGCCGCTCGCGGAAGCCCTCGAGCAGCGCCGACAGGTCTCCCTTGGTGATCTGGTGGCGGTTGGCGACCGAGATGCCGTACTCGTCGTCCCAGATCGACAGGACGACCGGCGCGCCGAGCACGCCGATGGCGTTGACCGCCTCCCAGAAGTGCCCTTCGGCGCACGAGGCGTTGCCGATCGTGCCGAAGGCGACCTCGTCGCCGCCCCGCGAGAAGCGCTCGAAGCCCGAGGCGAGCTCGGGCAGCTCGCGGTAGAGGCGGGAGGCGTGGCCGAGGCCGACGAGGCGGGGCATCTGGCCCGCCGTCGGCGACAGGTCGGCGACCGACTGCGGCGCCGCGGTCAGGTCCCGCCAGGATCCGTCGCGGCCGCGCATGCGGGTGGCGAAGTGGGCGTTCATCTGCCGGCCGGCCGAGGCCGGGTCGCGCTCGACGTCGGCGTCCGCGTAGAGCTGGGCGAACAGCTGCTCGAGCGTCGTCTCGCCGATCGCCAGCATGAAGGTCTGGTCGCGGTAGTAGCCCGAGCGCAGGTCGCCCGGACGGAAGGCGCGCGCCATCGCGAGCTGCGGCACCTCCTTGCCGTCGCCGAAGATGCCGAACTTCGCCTTGCCGGTCAGCACCTCGCGGCGGCCGATCAGGCTGGCGTGGCGGCTGCGCCAGCCGAGCGCGTAGTCGGCGAGCGCCTCGGCGCGCGAGAGCGCGCGCGAGGCGCGGGCGGACGGGGCGAAGAGCGTGTCGGACATCGGGCTTCGGCTCGGCGGAGGTGCGCGAGTGGCGCATCATACGACACTCCTCGGCCGCGACCGGTCGGCTAAAAAGGAAAGCGGCGCGGACCCGAGGGCCCGCGCCGCCTGAATCGCTGCGATCTGCTTAGCGGATCAGTCCCAGGTCTTCGGGAACTGGCCGCGGGCGACTCCCTGCTTCAGGTCGCCGTAGTAGTAGTTGAGGTTCCAGTAGTTCAGGACGCCCTCCTCGATCGGATAGTCGGGCGACGGTCCGATCAGGACGCTGCGCACGTCGCAGAAGTTGTCGAGCTGGATCGCCGGCAGGCCGGCGCTGAAGCGGCCCTCGGCGCTGTGCACCGTGATGACCCACGCCTGCGCCAGGTAGCTGTAGTCGTTGCCGTAGTTCTGGTTGAGGTTCAGGTAAGTCCAGCCCGACTCGGGCGAGACGTCGATGGTCGAGATCGACCGCCGGTTCGTCTCGTTCGGGAAGAGCACCTCGTCCTCCGGGCAGGGGGAGATCGTGCAGACCGTCTCCGGGTTCTCCTGCTCGTCGAAGAAGATCACCTGGCTCTCCGGCAGCGGCCACCAGCCCGGACCGTCGCCGCAGTCGTAGCCGTCGGCGGTGAAGGTGAGCGAGTCCTTCCAGACGATGAAATCGGTGCCGCCGGTGAAGGCCGCGTTCTGGTAGAAGCGGGTCGCGTAGGTCGTGCCGAGCGACTCGCGCAGGTCGGCCCAGGGCGAGTCGATCCCCGGCAGGACGCAGCGGTTGTAGAAGCTGCCCGCCTGGATCTGCGCCACCGCGACCTGGTCGGACGGGTCGGCCGCCTCGATGTGCACCAGGGTGTCGCCCTGCGCGAAGTTGTTCGCGTAGTCGATCATGTACCAGTCGCCCCACAGCACGTTGTCGTACCGGCCGACGCCCTCGTAGTAGACGCCGCCCTCGCTGGTGAAGTAGCCGGGGTCGCACTGGGTGAGCAGAGTGCAGTCGTCGACGACGTCGACCGTGACGTAGCCGCGGGCGATGCCGTCGCCGAAGTCCTGGCCGCCGCAGTCGCCGCCGTAAAAGCTCGACGGGCCGCCGGTCAGGATCGACTGCAGGTGAGTCAGGTACTCGTCGTCGAGCGCCGGGACCGAGTAGGGGAAGACCCCGATGCAGCCCGGGTAGACGTCGATGGCGTTCGGATTGCCGCTGCCGTAGACCGAGTAGCTGCCGGTCGGGCTGATCGACT
>WYBK01000234.1 GCA_011525905.1 Acidobacteriota bacterium | reverse complement strand
CGGTAGTGGCCGAGCGCGATCGCCGGCTCCCCCTTCGAGGCGTGGAGCAGCCCCAGGTTGTTCAGCGCGCCGGCGAGGCCCGCCGGCTCGCCGACCGCGCGCCGGATCCCGAGGTTCTCCGCGAACATCTCGCGCGCCCGGTCGTAGCGGCCGTCGTAGTAGTAGAGGTGCCCGAGCTCGGCGACGCTCTCGCCGAGCTCGGTCGAGCGCGGCGCGAGCCGCCGCCATTGCTCGACCGCCTCGACGAGCACCGGCTCGGCCTCGCCGCTCTCTCCCTTCTTGCGCAGCAGCAGGCCGAGCCGGTGGAGGCTCTCGGCGAGCTCGGGATGGGGGGCGGCGAACCGGGCGCGGCGCAGCTCGAGCGCCCGGCGCTGGAGGGCGATTCCTCGGTCGAGCCGGCCGAGCCGTCCCTCGACGTGGCCGAGCGTCGAGAGCATGCGCGCCCGGACCTCCGGCTGGCCGGCGAGCTCGGCGTCGGCGCGCGCCGCGCCCCGCTCGAGCAGCTCGCGCGCCGTGACCTCCTCGCCGCGCGAGGTTCCGGGGTCCGAAACCTCGAACAGGCCGAGCAGGAAGCGCTCGACCTCCTTGGCCTTGGCCGCCTCGATCTCGGCGCGCGTCCGTTGTCGGTCGATCGCCCGCGCCTGGAGCGTCACCGCCACCGCGTAGCCCGCGGTCGAGAGGATCGCGAGCGCCGCGGCGATCGACGCCGCCCGGTGGCGGCCGAGGAACTTGGCGGCCCGGTAGCCGAGCGTGGCGCGGCGCGCGCGCACCGCCCGCCCGTCGAGGCAGCGCTCGAGGTCGTCGGCGAGTTCCTCGGCCGAGCCGTAGCGCCGCTCCGGGTCCTTCTCGAGCGCCCGGGCGACCACCGCGTCGAGGTCGCCGCGGCAGCGGCGGGCGAGGCGCGCCGGCGTCGACCGCCGCCGCTCGGCGAGCTCCTCGGCCGAGCGGCCGGCCCACTCGTCGAGCACCGCGCGGCTCGGCGGCGGCGGCGTGCGCTCGCAGACGATCTCGACCAGCTCGGCGAGCGAGCCCGAGGTCGAGGCCTGCGGCCGCCGGCCGGTCAGCAACTCGTAGAGCAGCAATCCGAGCTGGTAGACGTCCGAGGCGGTGGTGATCGCCTCGCCGCGCACCTGCTCGGGGCTCGCGTAGGTCGGTGTCATCGGCCGCGCCTCGGCGACCGTCAGCGCCGCCTCGCCCGGCTCGGGCTCGAGCAGCTTGGCGATGCCGAAGTCGAGCAGCTTGACCTCGCCCTCGGCGGTGACCAGCACGTTGGAGGGCTTGAGATCGCGGTGGACCACCAGGTTGCGGTGCGCCGCGTGCACCGCGCGGGCGATCTCGACCAGCAGGCGGAGCCGCTCTTCGACCTCCGCGCGCCGCTCGTCGCAGTGCTCATCGAGCGGCCGCCCCTCGACGTGCTCGAGCACCAGGTAGGGCAGCCCGCGCGGATCGACGCCGCCGTCGATCAGGTGGGCGATGTGCGGGTGCGCGAGGCGGGCGAGGATCCGCCGCTCGAGCTCGAAGCGGCGCACGGCTTCGGCAGAGCTCGCCGCCGAGGGGAGGATCTTGACCGCGCCGCGCTGCGCGAACCCCTCGCCGGCGCGCTCGCCCAGGTAGACGACTCCCATGCCCCCGCGACCGAGGCCGCGCAGGATCCGCCAGGCGCCGAGCGTCGCCCCCGGCTCGATCGCCGGCGGCGTCTCGCTCTCGAGGCCGGCGACGAAGTCGCGCACCGGCTCGAGCAGCGCCTCGGCGCGCGCGCCCGACTGCTCGAGCAGCGACTCGACCTCGCGGCGCAGCTCCGGGTCGCCGGCGCAGCGCTCGGCGAGGAGTCGGGCGCGTGCCGCCGGCTCGAGCTCGAGCGCGGCGGCGAAGAGTGCGTCGATCTCGGCCAGACGGCTGGAGTCCATGGCTCGGGCTCGCGCTCGGGCTCTCGGTGGGGCCGGCGTGCCGTCAGCGCTCGCGGCGCAGCAGGACCAGGGTCCGGTCGTCGGCGAACGGCACGCCGCGCGCGAACTCGTCGAGCGCCCGGTCGAGCCCTTCGGCGATCGTCTCGAGCGGGGCGTCGCGCTGGGCGACCAGGAAGCCTTCGAGCCGCTCGAGGCCGAACTCGTCGTCGTCGGGGTCGACCGCCTCGACGATGCCGTCGGTGTAGAGCGCCAGCAGGTCGCCCGGGCCGAGCGTGAGCGCGCCCTCCTCGTAGGCCGCCTCGGGGAGCAGGCCGATCGGCGGCCCGGTCGCGCCGAGCCGCTCGACCGAGCCGTCGCCGCGAATCACGAGAGAGGGGTTGTGGCCGGCGTTGACGAAGCGGCTCGCGCCGGTCGCCGGAGCGAGGTCGACCAGGAAGGCGGTGGCGTACTTGGCCGGCAGGGTGCGGCGGTAGAGCAGCTTCGACACGCGCGGCGCGATCTCCCCCGGCGCCAGGCCGAGCTCGATCGGGCTCGCCGCGAGCGCCTCGAGCGAGGCGGTGAGCAGCGCCGCCGCCATCCCCTTGCCCGAGACGTCGACCACCATCGCGAACAGGCTCTCCCCGGCGGCGCGCTCGGCGGCGAAGTAGTAGTCGCCCGAGACGCCGCGCGACGGCACGCTGCCGGCGTAGAGCGACCAGCCGGCG
>WYBK01000029.1 GCA_011525905.1 Acidobacteriota bacterium | reverse complement strand
GCGCCTCGGAGGCGAAGCCGAGGTACATCGCCGCGAACTGCGTGTCGGCGGTCTCGAGTTCGATGACCGGCGCCTCGGCCTCGGGCGGCAGGTCGTTGCGCACCTGCGCGACCTTGGCCTGGATCTGCGTGAGCGCGGCGTTGGTGTCGTAGTTGAGCTCGAGGTGGGCGGTGATCGTGCTCACCCCCTGGGTGCTCGACGACTCCAGGTAGTCGATGCCGTCGGCCGAGGCGATCACCCGCTCGAGCGGGGTGGTGATGAAGCCGCGCACCAGGTCGGCGTCGGCGCCGACGTAGGCCGTGGTCACCTTGACCACCGCGATGTCGCTCTTGGGGTACTGGCGCACCGAGAGCGAGCGGATCGCCTGCAGCCCGGCGATCAGGATCACCAGGTTGACGACGACCGCCAGCACCGGGCGGCGGACGAAGATGTCGGTGAAGCGCATCAGCTGTCCTCCGGCTCGGGCGCCGGGCTGTTGCCCGGCTGGGTCCGGTTGTCGACGAGGACGGCGGCGCCGTTCCTCAGCTTGAAGACGCCGGAGGAGACCACCTCGGCGCCCGGCTCGAGCCCGGAGAGGACGGCGACCTGGTCGCCGCGCCCGGCACCGAGCTTGACGAACTGCTGACGGACTCCGCGGTAGCGCTGGCCGTCCGGCCCCTCGAGCTCCGTGACCACGAAGACCGAGTCGCCGTACGGGGCGTAGGCGACCGCCGAGGCGGGGATCGGCACCACCGGCTCGCCGGCGCCGTCCTCGAGGCGCGCCTCGACGAACATGCCGGGGCGCAGCGCGCCCTGCGGGTTGGCGAGCGTCGCCTGGACGCGGACGTTGCGCGTCGCCGGGTCGATCACCGAATCGACCGCCGTGATCCGCCCGGCGAGCTCGCCGGCCAGCCCCTCGGCGCTCACCCGCACCTCGCGACCGACGGTGAGCGTCGACACTGCCTGCTGCGGCACGCCGAAGTCGACGTGGACCGGATCGAGCGCCTGCAGCGGCACGATCGGGTCGCCGCTCTGCAGATACTGGCCGACGTTGACCTGGCGGATGCCGAGCCGGCCGCCGAAGGGCGCCCGAATCGTCTTGCGCTCGATCGTGGCGCGGATCTCGCCGAGGCGCGCCTCGGCCTGCTCGGCCTCGGCGCGGGCAGCG
Source organism: Acidobacteriota bacterium (assembly GCA_011525905.1). Lineage (GTDB taxonomy): Bacteria > Acidobacteriota > Thermoanaerobaculia > Multivoradales > JAGPDF01 > JACTMI01. The sequence continues at coordinate 9,143 of WYBK01000029.1, read as the reverse complement.
TCGAGCTCGGCCTGGGCGGCCACGCGGCGCTCGCGCAAGCCGGTGAGCCGCTCGAGGTGGAGCCGGGCGAGCTTCGCCGCCGACTCGGCGGCGGCGAGCTGGGCGCGCTCCTGGCTGGTGTCGAGCTGCACGAGCAGCGCGCCGGAGCGCACCGGCGCGCCCGACTCGAAGGCGATCGCCTCGACCACGCCGGGCAGGTCGGCGGAGACGGTCACGCCCTGGACCGCCGCCACCGTGCCGATCGCGCGCAGCGTCGACGGCCACGGCTCGAGGCTCGCGACCACGGTGGTCACCGCCTCCGGCGGCGGCACGTAGGCGGCGTACTCGGCCATCGCCGCACGGATCTGCAGGAACTTCAGGGTACCCAGCGCGAAGACGACGAGGGCCATCGCCCCGGCCATCTTCAGCATCTTCGATCTCGTCGCACTCATGGATTGCCTCCTCAGCGAGCCGTCGTCGCGCGCGGCGCGTCGATCTCGACGCCGCGCTGCGCGAGCAGGTTGCCGGTGACCCGCGCGAGCTCGGTCTCGGCCCGGCGGTAATCGGTCTGCGCCGCGATCTCGTCGAGTCGCGCGCGCGATAGGTCGTTCTGGCGGGTCAGCACCAGGAAGTTGGTCGACAGGCCCGAGCGAAACCGCAGACGCTCGCTCTCGAGCTGCACCTCGGCGGCGTCGCGCGCCGCGCGCGCCGTCTCGATCCGCTGCCCGGCGGTCTCGAGCGCCGCGCCGGCGTCGAGCACCTCGGCGCGGATCGCCTTGCGCAGCCCGGCCAGCTCGGCGGCCGCCCGCCGCTCGGCGCTCTCGGCGGCCACCGCGCCGGCCCGCGCCTCCCGGTTGCCGATCGGCACCGAGAGCAACAGCGCGACCCGCGTGTCCTCGAGCTCGCCGTCGCCCAGTCGGTCGAAGGAGTCGCCGAGCCCGCCACGCAGCCCGGCGAGCGGAGCGCCGGAAGGCCCGGCCGCCGGATTGGCGTCGCCCGCCAGGCCGTAACGGTCGTAGGAGACGACCGCGTCGAGCGCCGGCAGGACCGCGTCGCGCGCCAGCGCCCGCTCGGCGCGCCGCCGCTCGAGCTCGGCCTCGAGCCGCGCCACCTCGGGCCGCGCCGCCAGCGCGGCCGCCATCGCCGCGCCGACGTCGACCGGCTCCGGGGTCGCCTCGAGCCCCTCCTGCGGGGCCAGCCGCTCGGTCCAGCGATCCGGCTCGCCATCACCGAGGATCAGCAGCTTGAGCGCGCTCTCGGCGCGGATCGCGCCCTCGCGCGCGGCGAGCAGCTCGCCGCGCCGACGCTCGAGCTCGGCGCGCGGCTGGGCGATCTCCGTTTCGGGCACCGCGCCGGTCTCGATCCGCGCCTCGGTCTCGGCGAGCTGCTCTTCGGCGAGCCGCACCGCTTCCCGCCGCACCTCGACCTCGCGGTGCGCCGCGACCAGCGTCCAGTAGGCCCGCTCGACCGCCGCCACCGTGTCGGCCAGCTGGCGCCCGAGGTCGGCCGCAGCTCCGGCGCGATCGCTCGCCGCCAGGCGCAAGCCGAGGCGCGCCCCGTCGACCGCGCGATCGCGCAGCAGCGGCTGGCGCAGCTCGACGCCGACCCGGGTCTCGTAGGCGGGCGAGAGCGGCTCGAAGAGGCCGTCGGTCGTCGCGCGCGCGCCGAGCACGCGCAGGCCGACCCGGCCGCCGGTGGGCAGCAGCTGCTCGACCGTGACGCCCGCCTCGCCGGTCTCGGCGGTCGGCGCGAGCCGGCCGGCCGGCGCGCCGGAGAAGGAGGAGTTGGCCGGCAGGCGGCTCTCGCGCCACGCGGCCTCGACGCCCAGGCGCGGATCGTAGGCGCCCCGCGCTCCGTCGACGCCGGCCTCGGCCGCCGCGAGCGCCTCGCGCCGCACGGCGATCGCCTCGTCGTGGGCGAGCGCGAGCCGCAGGGCCTCGTCGAGGCGGATCGAGCGCTCCACCGGCTGCGCCCCGGCGGCCGCGCTCCAGGCGAGGAGCGCGGCGAGCGCGCTCCGCAGAATCGCTGATGACTTCACGAAAGTCCTCCGTTCAGGTCACTCTTCTGGATGCAGGGATCGAGCGCCGCGGCGAAGCGTTCGACGTCGTCCCGGCCGAGCGCGGCGAGCGCGCGTCGCTCGCACGGATTGAGCTCGCCGCCCGCCGCGACGAAGGCCGCGAGCGCCGCCGCCGGATCGCGCCAGTACCGGCGCCGGTACCCCTCGTCGCTGACCAGCCGCCCCAGGATCCGCTCGACGTTGTGCTGACTCACCGCTCCCGCTCCCTTCGCTCGGCTCGCATGGCCCGTCCTGCCCCTTGTCGACGATCGGCGCGGCGCGGAATCGACACCTCCGCGTCGTGCCCGGGCCGCTACACCAAGGCGCGTGCCAATCGCCGGCGCTGTCCGCTCGGGCGGCGCAAACTCCTGAACAGGGAGCGCTTGCGGCGCGCGCCGGGGGGCGACTGGCGCCTCGGGCTGGCCCCGTGCAGTGTCGGAAAATCGACAGACTGCGGATCGATCGTCAGAGGCGCCCGGGCAGCTCACGACGCGGGACGATGGCAGGCCGCTGCTGACGCCGTGGTGTCAGCAGGGTGGCGCGTTCCCTTCGCGATCGCGGGTCACGGGGCGAACGGGTCCCGTGCGGGGACGAACCGGCGGCGCGGTCGGCGACAGGCTGTTAGCGCAGGCCGAACTTCTCGAGGCGGGTGTAGAGCTGCGCGCGGGTCAGACCGAGCAGCCGCGCGGCCTTCGACTTGTTGCCCTTGGCCTCGGCGAGCGCGCGCTCGACCAGGCCGCGCTCGATCTGCTCGAGGTCGAGGCCGCCGGCGGGCAGCGGCGCCGCCGGATCGAGCAGGCCGTTCGCCCGTGCCGCGCCCGCGGGCGCGCTCGCCGCGGGCAGGTGGTCGCGGGTGATCAGGCCGCCGTCGCAGAGCAGGATGGCGCGCTCGATGGCGTTGCGCAGCTCGCGCACGTTGCCGGGCCAGCCGTGGGCGAGCAGCCAGTCGCGCGCATCCCGCGAGATCCCGGCCGCCGGGCGGCCCATGGTCCGCCCGAGCTCCTCGAGAAAGGCCTCGGCGAGCACCGGCACGTCCTCCGGCCGCTCGCGCAGCGGCGGGATGTGGATCTGGAAGACGTTCAACCGGTAGTAGAGATCCTCGCGGAACTCGCCGCGGGCGATCGCCGCCGCGAGGTCCCGATTCGTCGCGGCGACCACGCGCACGTCGGCCGCGAGCGAGCGCGTGCCGCCCAGCCGCTGGAACTCCCGTTCCTGGAGGACGCGCAGGAACTTCGCCTGGACGAGCGGGCTCATCTCGCCGATCTCGTCGAGGAAGAGGGTGCCGCCGGCGGCCTGCTCGAGACGCCCGATCTTGGTCGCGATCGCGCCGGTGAAGGCGCCCCGCTCGTGGCCGAACAGCTCCGATTCGAGCAGCTGATCGGGGAGCGCGGCGCAGTTGAGCGCGACGAAAGGCTTGCCCGCGCGCGGCGAGCCGCGGCGGATCATGTCGGCGACGACCTCCTTGCCGGTGCCCGACTCGCCGGTGATCAGGACCGTCGTCTCCGACGGCGCCACGCGGCCGATCTGCACCAGCACCTCCCGCCAGGAGCGGGAGACGCCGACGACCCGGCCGCGGCCCCGGCTCTCGAGCTCGCGCGTCAGCGTCTCGACCGTCGCCTCGAGCCGTTCGGCGCGCTCGCGCGCCTCCGCGGCGTGCCGAGCCTCCTCGGCCAGGCGCTGGTGCGAGAGGACCAGCCCGATTCGGTCGGCCAGCCGGGCGGCGACCTCGACGTCCGCTTCACCGTAGGCCGCGGGCGCGCGAGAGAAGAGGCCGAGCCCGCCGCGCACCTCGCCTCCGGTCCAGACCGGGACCCGCAGCCAGGAGCGCATGCCCGAGGCGAGCAGCGTCCGCTCGCGCACCGTCTCGCCCGCCATCTCGACGGGGATGTCCCTCACGATCACGCCGTCGCGCGCGCGCTCGGCGAGCTCCGCTTCGGTCAGCGCCATCGGCTCGGAGGGGACCGGGATGTCGGCCGCGCCGGCGCTCGCCACGATCTCGAGCGTCCGTCGCTTCAGGTCGAGCTCGGTCAGCACGACCACGTCGTGCGGCAGGATCGGCCGCACGGCGTCGCAGATGCGCGTGAAGACGTCGCGCACGTCGAGCGATTCGCCGAGCGTCTCGAGCACGCCCTCCAGCCGCTCGAGCCGCTCCCGGCGCCGACGCTCCCCGTCCCAGAGGCGCCAGTGCTCGACGGCCGAGCCGAGCAGCGCCGCGATCGGGCGCAGGAACTCCTCGTGCCGGTCGTCGAAGGCGTGCGGCTGGTAGGAGCAGAGCCAGACGCCGCCGAACTGCTCGCCCAGGCGGAAGGGGTGCCAGAGGCCGGAACGCACCCCCTTGGCGAGCACCGCGGCGTCGTTGGCGAAGCTCGGGTCGAGCTCGCGCGGCGCGTCGTCGAGCCGGGCGATCGGCCCCGGCTGCGGCCGGAAGCGCGGCGACCAGTCGGTGAGCGGCTGCGGCGCCGAGCACTCGGGCTCGCACTGGCCGCAGGGCACCGTGGTGGCGTGGGCGACGGCGTAGTGGCCGTCGAGCACCCGGATGACCCCCATGTTGTCGAAGGGGATCAGGCGGCGGATCGCGGTCGCGACCCGTTCGAAGACCTCTTGGAGCTCGAGCGTCTCCGCCGCGGTCTCGGCGATCTCGGCGAGCAGCTCGGGCAGGGCATCGGCCGCCTCCCGCGCGGCGGCCTGCGGCCGTTCGAGGGGCGTCGCCATCCGCGCATGGTAGCACCGGGCCCCCGCCGCTCGGACCCCGGTCACCCCCGAGCAACCCGCGGCTCGGCTCGGGTTGCCGTCGCTGGCCGCGCTCCCGCCTCTCGATTGCCCAACCTGGCCACGCTCTTGCCCCATCGGTTGCCCAACCTGGCCACGCTCTTGCAAGATACCCCCTCCGACCCGGGTCGCCCCCTGCCGCCAACGCATCTCCGTCGAGATCCGTAGACCTCGGGAGTCCACAGGAGACAGCCGATGAAGAAACCCCTCTTCCGCCTCTTCGCGCTCGCGCCACTCGCGACCGCCACCCTCGTCCTCGCCCAGGCCGGAGCGCCCGCCGGCGGCTCGAGCAATGCCGAAACGGCGGCGCCGCCGGCCGTCGAGAAGGCGCCGCAAGGCGCGGCACCGGCCGGCGCGCCGCCGGCCACCGCCGCCGCCGAGGCGGCCAATCAGCGCATCAGCGCCGTCTTCGAGCGCATCCTCGAGCCGCTCTCGCTGACCGACGAGCAGAAGACGAAGGTCGCGGAGATTCGCACGGCGTGGCTCGATCGTACGCAGGAGCTGCGCGGCGAAGCGCGCCAGGCCGCGCTCGCCCTCCAGGCGCTGCGCGGCTCGGCGGGCGCCGCGCCCGCCGAGGTCGAAGCCCGGCGCAGCGCGCTCCAGGCGGCGCAGCAGAAGCTGCGTGCCGCCGTCTCCGAGCTCGACCAGGAGATCGGCGCCGTTCTCGACGAGGAGCGGCGGGAGAAGTTCCTGGCGATGCGCCGCGACATGCTCGGCCAGGGCGAGGAATCTCCAGCCCCGGAGTCGCGCCCCGCACCCAAGTCGGGCAGCAACGCGCCGGCCGGCGGCCGCTGAGCCTGCTGTCGCGACCGGGCCGCGCAGGAGCCGACGGGCTCGCGGGTTTCAGGTTCGGAACGGCCCGGCCGACGCGCCGGGCCCCGGACGAAAGGAGAACCCGATGAAGCTCCGTCCCTCCCTCTGGCTCGCGCTCGGTCTGGCGGCCGTCGCGCTGCCGGCGATCGCCGGCCAGCCCCCCGGCCCGGGCCGCTTCGGCGGCCCCGGCGCCCCCCCCTTCGACCCCGAGCAGCTCGGTGAGCGGCTCGAGCTGCGCGCCGAGCGGCTCGCCGAAGCGCTCGAGCTGACCGCCGAGCAGCGCGCCGCCTTCGACCAGCTGCGCGCCGACGCGCTCGCGGCGAGCGAGCCCAAGCTCGAGCGCATGCGCGCCGCGGGCGAGGAGCTGCGCGCCCTGCTCGACGCCGGCTCGGCCGAGGCCGCCGCGGTCGGCGCGCTGGTGATCGAGATGCACGCGCTGCGCGGCGAGCTGCGCGCCGAACGCGAGCGGGTCGAGACCGGCCTCGAAGCGCTCCTGACCGACGCCCAGAAGCTCGCCCTGAAGGCCGTGCGCGAAACGCGCCCCGGACCCGGTCCGTTCCGCGGACCCGGGCCCGGCCCCGGACCCGAGCGGCCGCGTCACGGCTGGCTCGGCGACCCGGCCGACTGACCGCGCCCGCCGGCGCCGCCCGGGCCCGGCTCCCCTCGCAGGGGCCGGGCCCTCTGCTTTTCCGGAATCGCCCGCGTCAGGCGTGGCGCAGCCAGCGCCAGAGCTCGCCGAAGGTCGGCTTCTTGCCGTACATCAGGATGCCGACGCGGTAGATGCGCGCGCAGACCCAGACCAGTCCGGCGACGAAGCCGGCGGTCAGCAGGTAGCCGAGCAGGATCTGCCAGGCCGGCGGCGTCTTGACCGCGATGCGCAGCATCATCAGCAGCGGCGTGAACGGCGGCACCAGCGAGGCGACCACCGACAGCGTCGAGTCCGGGTCGTTGATCACCGGCACCATGAAGAAGACCGGCGCGACCAGGAAGGGGACGACGATGCCGGCGAACTGCTGCGCCTCCTGGGCGTTGTTGGTGGCGGCGCCGACCGTCGCGTAGAGCGACGAGAAGAGGAAGAAGCCGAGCAGGAAGAGCAGCAGGAAGTGGACGACCAGGCCGGCCGACACCGTCGGCAGCCGGCCGCCGGCCACCATCATCGCGCCGAGCACGCCCGGCGTCGACAGCGCCAGCATCGTCACCATCCAGATGCCGAGCTGCGTCAAGCCCGCGAGCCCGATGCCGGCGAGCTTGCCGACCATCAGCTCCGACGGCCGCACGGTCGAGATCAGCACCTCGACGATGCGCGAGCTCTTCTCCTCGAGCACGCCGTTCATCACCTGCTGGCCGTAGATCGCGACCACGGTGTAGAGCAGGAAGAAGAGGAAGTAGGCGAGGAAGAAACCGGCCAGACCCGCCTCCTTGCGGCTGCCGGTCTCGGAGATGCGCACCGTCTCGAGCTCGACGCCGCGCACCAGGCGGGTGACCCGCTCGACGTCGAAGCCCTCGCGCTCGAGACGGCGCTGCGCGACCGCGCGGGAGAGCGCCCGCTCGAGCCGCTCCTGGGTCATGAAGTTCGACACGCTCTCGGCGTGGTACTCGACTTCGTCGCGCTCGAGCCCCGCGGCCGAGATCCAGATCCAGGCGTCGACCTCGCCGGCGAGCACCCGCCGGTCGAGCTCGGCGCGCAGGGCCGTCGCGTCGGCGGTCAGCTCGACCGCCTCGATCGAGATCGCCGAGCGCTGGTCCGGGCTCGAGCCCGCCGCCAGGGCCTCGGCGCCGTCGGCCGGCGCCGCCGGCGGCGCGGCGAGCCGACGCTCGAGGTCGGCGGCGACGCCGCCGAGCTCGTCGACCACCGCGAGACGCAGCGAGCCGCGCGACTTCATGGCGATCACCGACGGCAGCACGACGATCGCCGCCATCGCGACCGGCAGGACGAGCGTGGCGATCCAGAAGCCGCGGCTCTTGACCCGCGTCAGGTACTCGCGCTTCAGAATGGTCGAGACGTGGTCAAGCCGCATCGCGCACCGCCTGCAGGAAGATCGACTCGAGATCGGGCTCGAGCGTGCGGAAGGAGGCGACCCGCGCGCCGCCCGCCACCAGCGCCGCGACCACCTCGGCCGGCCGTGCCTCCGGGGCGAGCAACAGCCGGACGGCGCCGTCGTGCGGCGTCGCGGAGAGCACCCCGGGCACGCCGTCGAGCGCGGGCGCGCTCGGCTGGTCGAAGCGAATCTCGAAGAGGTCGCCGCCTCGCTCGCGCTTGATCGTCGCCAGCTCGCCCGAGAGGATCACCCGCCCCTTGGCGATCAGGCAGATCGAGTCGCACAGCTTCTCGGCCTGCTCGAGGATGTGGGTCGAGAAGAGGATGGTGCGGCCGGCGCGCTTGAAGTCGGCGATCATCTCCTTGAAGAGACCCTGGTTGATCGGGTCGAGCCCGGAGAAGGGCTCGTCGAGGATCAGCACCTCGGGCTCGTGCAGCACGGTGCCGACCAGCTGGATCTTCTGCTGCATCCCCTTCGACAGCGCCTCGACCTTGGTCTTGGCCCAGGCCGCGAGCTCGACGCGCTCGAGCCAGGAGTCGACCCGCGGCCGCGCGACGCGCGCCGGCAGGCCGTGCAGCTCGGCCAGGAAGAGCAGATGGTCGGTGACCGTCATCTTCCGGTAGAGGCCGCGCTCCTCGGGCAGGTAGCCGATGCGGCGCGAGTCCTCGGCGCGGCGCGCGCGGCCGAACAAGTGGACCTCGCCCCGGTCGGGCGCCAGGATGTCCATGATCATGCGGATCGTCGTCGTCTTGCCGGCGCCGTTCTGGCCGAGCAGGCCGTAGACCGCGCCCGCCGGCACGGCGAACGAGACGTCGTCGACCGCGACGTGGCCGTCGTAGGCCTTGCGCACGCCGCGCACCTCGAGGTTGATCCCGCTCATCTCCGCCCTTCCACCCCTCCCGGGGTCCTTCCGGAGGTTCCTTGGTCTACGTCCGTCCCGCCCGGCGGGTTCACCCGCCCGCCGGCGGTCGCCAGATAGGCGGCCGCCGCGTCGAGCGTCAGCTCGAAGTCGCGGCCGATGGCGAGCTCACCGGCGCGGTTGCGCCAGCCGGCCCTCGCCAGCACTCGCAGCGGCTGCGGATTGACGCCGGCGAGCGCGACGAAGACGCCCGCCTGCCGCAGCTTGCCGACCGCCGAGTCGAGCGCCACCAGGCCCGTGGCGTCGAGCACCGGCACCGAGCGCAGGTCGAGCACCACGGCGCGCACGCTCTTCTCGACGGTGCGCAGCGCGGTCATCGCCTTGTTGGCGGCGCCGAAGAAGAGGGGCCCGGCGATCTCGTAGACCAGGAGGCCCGGCGGCAGCGCGCGCGCCGCGTGCTCCTCGGGCGAGACCAGGGTGACCGAGGAGACCTCGGCCATGCGGCGCATGAAGAGCAGCGAGGCCAGGACGATGCCGACGGTCACCGCCACGACCATGTCGAAGAGCACGGTCAGGGCGAAGCAGGAGAGCAGCACCACGACGTCGCTGCGGGGCGCCACGCGCAGGG
>WYBK01000233.1 GCA_011525905.1 Acidobacteriota bacterium | reverse complement strand
GACGTGGTCGCCTTCGGCGTGCCGCTCGAGCAGATCTCCGAGATCACCAACGGCTACTATCTGCTCGCCTACCGCGCGGAGCACGACGCGGGCGAGCAGGGCTATCGGGAGGTCGAGGTCGAGACCGTCAACCCGGAGTTCCGCGTCACGGCGCGGCGCGGCTACCGTTTCGGGGACTGAGCCCGGTCTCAGGCGTGCGTCGCGTCGGCGTCCGAGTCGTCGTCGACCGCCGACTCCATGCGGGTCAGGACGACCGAAACGTTGTCGAAGCCGCCGCGCGAATTGGCGTCGCGCACCAGCCGGCCGCAGACTTCCTCGAGCGGCTCGGAAGACTTGAGGCGCTCGAGGATCTCGCGGTCGTTCAGCATGGTGGTTAGCCCGTCCGAGCAGAGCAGGAAGAGGTCGCCCGGCTCGACCCGGACCTCGCGGACGTCGACGACGACTTCCGCGTCGCCGCCCAGCGCGCGAGTGACCACGTTCTTGAGCGGGTGCACGCGCGCCTGCTCCTCGGAGAGGAAACCGGCGACCACCTGTTCGTTGACCCAGGTGTGGTCCTGGGTGAGCAGCTCGAGCTTGCCGTCGCGCAATCGGTAGGCGCGGCTGTCGCCCACGTGCGCGACCGCCGCGACTTCGCCGTCGAGCAGCAGGCCGACGACCGTCGTGCCCATGCCGTGCAGCGCGCTGTCCTGCCGGATCGCCTTGAGCACCTTGTCGTGCGCGATGCGGATCGCCGCGCGCAACACGTTCGAGTGGCGGCCCAACTTGGGGTCCATGTCGAACGGCAAGGTCGCGTCCTCGTCGGTCGACTTGGCGACGAACTCGCGAATCGCCCCGACGGCGATGCGCGAGGCGATCTCGCCGTGGCTGTGTCCCCCCATGCCGTCCGCGACCACGAACATCTGGTGCTCGGGGTCGATCTCGAAGCAATCCTCGTTGTGGCTCCGGATCGCTCCGACGTCCGACAGGCCGCAGGCTCTGGCTCGCAGCATCAACCGCCCTTTCCGAACAGGCCGCCCCATCCCTTCCTCGAGCCCTTGCGCAGCTCTTCGAGGGCCTTGGCGACGACCGGATCCTCTCCGCCCCAGGCGACCGCCTCATTGTAATACCGCTCCGCCTTTTCGAGCTGCCCGGCCAGCGCGTGGAGCCGACCGGCCAGTTTGAGGTAGGCGGGGTTCATCGGGGCCAGCTCGCAGGCGCGCTCGATGGCCGGCAGGGACCGCGTCAGATAGCGATTGTGCTGGGCGTAGGCCTGCGCCAGGTGATGCCAGGCCTGCGCATTGCGCGGCTCGGCCTGGGTCGCCCGCTCGAAGCTCTCCGCCGCCTGGAAGTAGTTGCCGTCCCGGTAGAACTGGATCCCGGCCTCCATGTGGAAACGCGCCAGGCGCTGGTGGTCCCCCTCGCCCCCCGCCTCCGGCCGGACGAGCTCGAGGTCGTGCTGCCGTCGGCGCTCCGGGTTGGCCAGCACGTTGAATGCCTCGGTGAGCTCCTGGAACTCGATCTCCGCCCGCTCGCGCGCCGCCCCCTGATGCCGATCGGGGTGGCGCACGCGGGCCAGCTCGCGAAATTTGTCGCGAATCTGCTCCGTGGTCGCGTTGCGCGACACCGCGAGAATGGCGTAGTAGTCCTTCGGCATGCCTATTTGCTCTTGATTGTATACAAGCGGTCGGCCGTCGAGCGCACGGCGTCCGATACGTTGCGGTCCCGCCTCAGGTTCTTCAGGTCGCGCACCGAGATGCGCGAGACCAGGCGCACGGCGATGCCGATCTGGGTCCGAGGGTTGCGGACCAGATTGTGCACGACGTTGTAACGGCCGACCCACTCGCGCTTGCGCGCGACGGCCGCGAGCACCTCGTCGACCACGGTCCGGCTGGCGGCGATCTGCTCGACCTCGTCCTCGGTGAGCGCCGCGTTGGCCAGCACGGAGGTCGCAACCAGAGGGTTGGCGTCCTTGATCAGGATCGAGCGCAGGGTGCGCGACGCGCCCCGGGTCAGCTTGATGCGCACCGGCACGGGCAGGGCGCGAATCTGGCCCTCCGACAGACCCGTTCCCTGGTCGACCTCGCCTTCGCTGGGAAGCTGGCGAACCCGCTCGATCTCGGCCAGATCGACCGCGTCGAGCTCGCCGGCGACGGGTTCGGGCGCCACCTCGGCGTCGGCCTCGACCGCCCGGGCGCGCGGCAGCAAGTGCTCCCGATACTCGAGGATCCGGCGACGCGCGTAGATCGAAAGCGCCGGATTCGACTCGAGCGCATCGAGGATCTCCGGGCACTCGACGATGGCGTCCTGGCGCAGCAGCAAGATCTCCTGCAGGTCGGCGGGCAGGCGTCGCGCCAGGTCGATCATCAAGACGCGCGGGGTGTCGCGACGCCGCAGGATCGCCTCGCGCAGTAGCGGGTCGGCATGATTCCCGGCGAACCAGGCGAGCACCTCGTGGGGAGCGTCGGAGGTCAGGAAGGCGGCAGTGAACCGGGTCTCGACCGCGGCGAGCGCGCGCCGAGCGTAATCGGCGACCAGCGGGTCCGCGGAGCTCGCGAGCTCGACCTGCAGCGGCAGCAACTCCTCGGCGGGAATCGGCAGGATGCCCTGGGCGGCGAGGACCTGGAGCTCGGGGCTCTCGCCCGAGCGCACCTGGGCGACCAGAGGATTCTCCGACATCGTCCCTCAGCCCGCGTCGTCGATCGCTGGCGCGGCACGCTCGATGCGCAGGTCGCGCACGACGGGCGAGGAGCCGACCGGCAGCGCGTAGGGACGGCCGTCGACCTCGACCCGCACGCCGCTGGCGTTGCCCAGCGTCAGCTGGACGAACTCCTCCGCCTCGATCTCGAGCGTCTCTCCCCCCGCGCGCAGCTCGCTCGCGCGCCGCCGGCCGTCGACCACCAGCTCGACCCAGCAATCTTCCGAGAATTCGAGCGATACCACCAGCGGAGCGCTCGGCGCGGGCGTCGCGGCGGAGGCAGCCGCCTCGGGAGTGGCCGTGACCGTCGGCTCGGGCGGATCCGGGCGCACGGGCGCGGCGTAGGTCGCCACCAGCTCGGGCGCCGACACGATCGGCTGGCCCTCGCGGCGCCGTTCGGCGTAGTAGGAGAGCAGCGCGGCGATGCCGACGAAGGCGACCACGGCGAGCGCCAGCAAGAGTCCGTAGCCGAGGGTCGAGGGCGCCGCGCTGCGCCGCGGCGTCGGCTGCTGCGAGGCTTCGGGTTCGGGCTCGGTCTCGGAGCGGGAGAGCAGGTAGAGATTCACCGCCTCGTCGGGGTCGAGGCCGACGACGCGCGCGTACTCGCGCAGGAAGCCCTTGGCGAAGACCGGAGCCGGCAGCACGTCGAAACGGTCCTGCTCGAGCGCTTCGAGGTAGCGCAGGCTGATCTTGCTGGCGTCGGCGATGTCGCGCAGCGAAACGCCACGAGCCTCGCGCTGGCCGCGCAGCCACGACCCGAGCGAGCGCTGGGATTGCACCGCCGCGTTCGGCCCCGGCACGCGGCCCTGGGGCCGGTTCTGGTTCTTCCCCTTGGTCATCTCTCCCCGACGCCCCGGGAGCTTGGCGGGCACCCTGTGCGAAACTCGAAATCCTTCAAAAACATAAGTTTACAGACAGCGACCGACCGGGTCAATCGCCCCGCCCCGCCGCTCCGCGCCCGCCCCCTGCCAGCAGCTCCGCGCGCCGCCGCACCGGCAGCAGCAGGCGCGCGTCCGCCGCCACCGCGTCGAGGTCCCGCTTCTTGAGCAGGGGCAGCAGGCCGAGCGCCGTGGCCAACGGCGTGCGGGGATTCCGGCAGAGGGCGACCCGGATCGGATAGCGCGCCCCCCAGCGCGGGTGGCCGGCCAGCAGGCCGAGGGCGCCTGGCGCCGAGGTCTCGCCGGCGGCCAGCGGCAGCAACAGCCCTTCGGTGACCCGCGGGTTCTCGAGCACCGCCGCCAGCACTCGCGGCGTCGGGTCGTGGCGCAGCGTCGCCAGCACGGCCGGACTGGCGGAGCGGCCGATAGCGACCTTCTCGCCGACCGCCAGTCCCGGCAACCGCCCGACCAGGCGGCGGTCCGCGGCCCGTCGCACGAGGGGGTGGACGCGAGTGTCGATGCCGAGCCGCGCCAGGTCGCGCCAGTAGAGGCCCTGCACGAAGCGCAGCGCGTCGAGGCGCGGCGTGCGCGGATGGAAGGCCGCCGCGCAGCGCACCTCGTAGGCCGAGACCAGGCGGGGCGAAGCGATCACCTGCTCGATCATCGTGGCGGTAACGAACGGATTGCGAAAGAGGTGGCGCGCCGCCGGCACGTCGAGCTCGCGAGCGTGCCGATCGAGCAGCTCCGCGAGCTCCTCCTCGGCCGCCTCGCGAAGCCGCTCGCGCCAGGGCTCGGATTCGTGCTTTTCTTCCATGCTCGGGCCGGGGCGACGGTCGCTCGGCACTGGTGATATCGTCTTGCGTCCGTGACCCGCCGCTCTTTCGAAGAATACCGGGCTTCCGACCAGCTGGGCGCGCTCGAAGACGACTGGCTCGAGCAGATCGAGCGAACGCCCGAGGACCTCGACTACTTCCTCGCGCTCGCCGAGCCGCTCGCCGCCTCGGGCGAGACCGAGCGCGCCCACGATCTCCTCGACCTCTACCTCGAAGAACTGGCGACCCGCGGCCTCTGGCAGGTCCGGCTGGAGCTGCTCCGCCGCGCCGGCCCACTCGCCGTGCGCGCGAATCGGCTCCAGCGCGAGGCGGTGCGCTGCCTCGAAGGGCTCTGGGGGGACCACGCGACCTTCCGCCCGGCGCTCGAGCACGTCGGTCTCCATCGTTCGATCGACGACGCCAAGAAGCTCTGGGACCGCGTCGCGCGGTTGCAGAGTCTGCTGACCTTCGACGTCGGAACCGTCGTCGCGATGGCGGGCCAGGGGGTCGGCCGGGTGGCCGAGGTCAACCTGCCGCTCGAGAGCTTCAAGATCGACTTCGAGCGCAAGAGCGGCGTGACCGTCGGATTCCGCGCGGCCGCGAAGCTGCTCACCCCGCTACCGCCCGGCCACCTGCTCCGGCGCCAGCTCGAGGACCCCGAGGGGCTCGCCCGTCTGCGCGACGAGGACCCGGCCGGTCTGTTGCGCGCCGCGCTCGCGACGGCCGATCGGCCGCTGACCGCCGCCGAGATCCGCGAGGTGCTGACGGGGGTGGTCGACGGTGCGCAGTGGACCTCCTGGTGGGCCGCCGCCCGCAAGCATCCACAAGTCATCGCCTCCTCCGGCGGCCGACAGGCCTACCGCTGGGAGGCCTCCGCCGAGGGCGCGCTCGCGGCGGTGCGCGCCGCCTTCGACCGCGCCGGGCCGCGTGCCCGCCTCGAGATCTTCCGCAAGAACGTCGGCCGCGACGAGGCCTTCGTGCGCGAGATGGCGGGCACGCTCGCCTCGGTGGCCGCCGAAGGCGCCGAGGTCGATCCAGGCCTCGCCTTCGAGACCTGGTTCACTCTCGAGCGCGCGGGACGACTGCCGGCCGCCTTGCGCGAGACGGTCGAGGATCTGGTCGGACCGCGCGGAGACGCGGTCGCACTGCTCGCCGGCATCGAGGATCGGCTGCTGCGCGAGCGCGCTCTGGGCATGCTGCGCGAGCGGCGGGACGACTGGCTGAGTCTCTATCGCGACCACTTCGGCCGCGAGGCCGATCCCCGCGTGCTCACCCTGATCGCGGAGGCCATTGCCGAAGCGGACCCGGCGGCCGCGGACCAGTTGCTCGACGACCTGTTGGTGCAGCCCCGCCGCATGCCGGCCGCCTTCGTCTGGCTGGCCGAACGCGCCGCGGACGATTCGGGGCTGCGCGCTCGCTGGCCGGTGCGCCTGCTCCAGCAGATCCTCTCCGCCCTGATCGCCTCCGAGTTCTCGCCCTTCCGGGCGCGCCTGCGTCCGCTGGTCGAGTCCGGAGGCACGATTCCCCGCCTCTTCGACCAGCTCGACGTGGACGGCGCCAAGAGCGCCCTCGAGTCGATCCGCCGCTCGCCGGCGCTCGAGCCCTACCAGAAGGAGCCACTCGCCGCAGCCCTCGCGCTGCGCTTCCCGGCCCTGCGCGAAGAGGCTTCGGGTGGGCCGCTCTACGCCACTGCCGCGGCCATCGAGGAGAAGCGGGCCGAGCTCAAGCGCCTGCAGGAGGTCGAGATCCCGCGCAACCGCAAGGCGATCGAGGAGGCGCGGGCGATGGGAGACCTGCGCGAGAATTTCGAGTACAAGTCGGCGCGCGAGCGGCACGAGTACCTCAACTCGCGGGTCGCCGCGCTCCATCGCGACCTCGGTCGAGCGCGACCGATCGAGTTCGAGAACCTCGACGCCTCGGAGGTGCGCATCGGTGCAAGCGTGACGCTGGCGCCCTCCGACGGCGCCGTCCGCGTGCTCACCTTGCTCGGACCCTGGGACAGCCAGCCCGAGCGCGGCATCCTCTCTTACGAGAGCGAGCTCGCCCGCAAGCTCCTGGGCTGCCGCGTCGGCGAGTCGGTCCGGGTCGGCGAGTCGGCCTACACGATCCTGGCGATCGAGCCCTACCGGGCCTGAGCGAGCGGTGCCGTGGCCGGGGCGACCGGCGCGAAGCGCAACCACTCGTCGCCCAGGCGGAGAACGACCGGCTCGGCGGCCGCGAGCGCCGCAAGGCGCGGGTGTCGGGCGGCCAGGGCGCCTCGCTCGG
>WYBK01000003.1 GCA_011525905.1 Acidobacteriota bacterium | reverse complement strand
CCGGCCTCGACGCCCCCGGCGATCCGCCGACTGCTGCGCCGCTGCCTCGAGCGCAGCCCGAAGAATCGCCTGCACGACGTCGCCGACGCCCGACTGGTCCTCGACGACCTGCTCGCCGGCCGCGGCGACGACGCCGGCGCGCCGGCGACCGCCGCGCCGGCGCCTCGCCGCGACCTCGGTCTCGCGCTGGCGGTTCTCGCGGCCGGCGTCGCGCTCGGCGCCGCGCTCGGCGCCTGGGCGGCGCGCGCGCTGCGAGAGACGCCGTCGCCGGCCGAGCCGGTGCGTGTCTCGCGCCTGACCTTCTCGGGGAGCGACTACGGCCCCTCGGCCTCCCCCGATGGCCGCTTCGTCGCGTTCACCTCGGAGCGCGACGGCGAGGAGCGCATCTGGCTCAAGCAGCTCGAGGGGGGCGGCGAGCAGCGGCTGACCGACGGGCCGGGCCGCAACCCCCGCTTCGCCCCGGACGGCAACAGCGTCGGCTTCCTGCGCGGCGGCGAGGGCGAGAACGGCGACCTCTACCGCGTCGCTCTGGTCGGCGGCCAGCCGCGGCGCCTGCTCGAGGACGTCAGCGACTTCGACTGGTCGCCCGACGGCCGCTCGCTCGTCTTCGCTCGCTTCGTCGACCGGACGGGGCGTTCCGACCTCGCCCTGCTCGGGGTCGCCGACGCCGACGGGGGCGAGGAGCGCATCCTGCTCGAGCTCGAGGGGTGGGTGCTCACCGGCGTGCGCTGGCGCCCCGACGGCCGGCGCATCGCGGTTACCCGCGGCGCGCCGGTCGGGGGCGCCGGCGGCTGGCGGATCCTGCTCGTCGACCCGGCGACCGGGGCGAGCGAGGACCTCGTCGCGCACGAGGGGCTCGGGGTCGTCTCGGCGAGCGTCTGGGAGCGCCAGGGAGGCGGCCTGCTCTACGGCCTCGCTCCCGACAACGTCGGCGACCTGACCGGAGCGCCCGCCGAGATCCGCCGCGTGACCGCGGCCGGCGCCTCGGCGACCCTCTTCTGGGCGAGCGGCCTCTTCCCCTTCCGCGGCTCGGGCACGGTCGCCTCGGTGCTGTCGCTGCTCGGTCCGGATCGGCTGGTCTTCGATTCGACCGAGCAGGTCGAGGAGCTGCGCGAGATCGACCTCGCGACCGGTGCGGCGCGAACGCTCACCCGCAGCCTCGCGATCGACCGCCAGCCCGCCTATTCGCCCGACGGGCGCCACGTCGTTTTCTCGTCGAACCGCACGGGCAATCTCGACCTCTGGCTGCTCGACCGGGAGACCGGCGCGCTGCGTCAGCTCACCGACGACGCCTCGCAGGACTGGGACCCCGGGTTCGCGCCGGACGGCCGGCAGGTTCTCTTCAGCTCGAGCCGCGGCGGCAACCTCGAGATCTGGGCGATCGACGTCGACGGCGGCGACGCGCGGCAGGTGACGCGCGACGGCGTCGACGCCGAGAATCCGACGATGACCCCGGACGGCCGCTTCGTCGTCTACACCTCGGGCAACCAGGCCCACCTCGGCCTGTTCCGCATCCGCGCCGACGGCACCGACGCGCAGCAGATCAGCTTCGGCAACCACACCAACGGCGAGGTCTCGCCGGACGGGCGCTGGGCGCTCTACGTCTCGCCCGAGGAGAACGGCGCCGAGATCCGCTTCGTCGAGATCGAGAGCGGGCGGGCGGCGGCGGCGGCCATCGTGGCGGCGCGGCGCGGCGCGGCCGGCTACATCACTCTCGGCCGCGCCCGTTGGACGCGCGGGGGGCGCGGCGTCGCCTTCGTCAGCTACGACGAGCTCGGCCGCTTCGGCATCTACGAGCAGGACTTCGATCCCGAGCGCGACACCTCCTCGACGCGCCGCGTGCTCGCCGGCTTCTTCGACGACGGCGACACCGAGTCCTTCGGCCTGTCGCCCGACGGCACCAAGGCGACGCTCGCCGTCAGTCGCACGACGCGCAGCCTCATGGTCGCCGATCGGCTGCCGCGGGAAAGCAGATGACGCGGCCGGGCTGGGACGAGTACTACCTGGGCATCGCGCGGGCGGTGGCGGCGCGGGCGAGCTGCTCGCGGCGGCAGGTCGGGGCGGTGATCGTGGTCGACAACACGATCATCGCGACGGGCTACAACGGCACGCCGATGGGCGTGCGCAACTGCGACGAGGGGGGCTGCCCGCGCTGCGCCTCGGAAGCGCCGGTCGGTTCGGGTTACGACGCCTGCATCTGCGTGCACGCCGAGCAGAACGCCATCGTCTTCGCCGCGCGCCACGGCAATGCGACGAAGGGGGGCGCGCTCTACACGACGCTGCGCCCCTGCTTCGGCTGCTTGAAGGAGGCGATCCAGGCCGGCATCCGGCGCATCGTCTACGCCGAGCCCTTCACCTACGACGCGGAGCTCGAGGCCGTCTACCAGCGTCTGATCGCCGAGTCGGGCCTCGCGCTCGACGAGCGCCGCTGCTGAGCCTGCGACCGCGGTCGAGCGGGTAGACTCTGCCGGTCCGATCCCCTCCGAGGAGGCCCCGCATGGCCGAACGCACCCCCTTCCCCCGCGTCTTCTGGATCGCGAACCTGGTCGAGGTGCTCGAGCGCTTCGCCTACTACGGCATCTACTTCAGCTTCGGCATCTACCTGACGAGCCTCGGCTACTCCCGGGACCAGCTGGGGGTCGTCCAGACCGTCTTCCTGCTGCTCTCCTACTGCCTGCCGCTCTTCTCGGGGACGCTCGCCGACCGCTTCGGCTTCAAGCCGATGCTGATCGTCGCCTACCTCGCGTACCTGCCGGCGATCCTGCTGCTGATCTACACCAAGTCGTTCTCGGGCATCGCGCTGACGATGCTCTCGATCGGCTTCGCCGCCGGCATCTTCAAGCCGCTGATCTTCGGCACGGTGCGCGCGGTGACCGACAAGACCAACTCGACGCTCGGCGTGGGCATCTTCTACGCCATGGTCAACGTCGGCGGCTCGCTCGGGCCGGTGGTGGCCGGTTCCCTGCGGGCGATCTCGTGGGACTACGCCTTCATGGCGGCCGCCGCGGCGATCGGCCTGATGTTGGTGATCACGATCTTCTTCTACAAGGAGCCGAAGCGCGAGATCGAGCAGAAGAGCTTCGGCGAGAAGTTCGCCGAGATCCGGGAGGCGCTGACCGACGGCCGCTTCGCCCTCTTCCTGCTGCTGCTGGGCGCCGGCTTCTGGATCCCCTTCTGGGGGTTCTTCAATCTCTGCGCGCTCTACGTCGACGCCAACCTCGACACCGGGAGGCTCTACGAGGTGGTGCGCGCGGTGCTCGGCAGCGGCGTGGCCAACTTCCTCTCGCACGAGGTCGAGGGTAGGCGCCAGATCCTCGGCGAGACGATCTCGCACACCGGCTACATCATCATGCTGCTGCAGGTGGTGGTCTCGCGCACGGTCGAGAAGGCGGCGGCGCTGCCGGTCTTCTTCACCGGCCTCGCGGTCATGGCGGCCGGCTTCGTGGTGCTCGGGCTGGCGGCGACGACCGCCTCGACGCTCGTCTTCCTCGGCATCCTGCTCTTCGCGGTCGGCGAAATGATCGCCTCGCCGCGCATCCAGGAGTACATCGCCCGGCTGGCGCCCAAGGAGAAGGCGGGCCTCTACGTCGGCACCAACTTCCTGGCGGTCGGTATCGGGGCCTTCTCGGGCGTCCTCTACACGCCGCTCTACGGCCGCTTCAGCGACGCCGGTCACCCCGGCTACGTCTGGTACGCCCTGGCGGCGCACGTGCTGCTCGGCCTGCTGGCGCTGGCCATCTTCCAGAAGGTCGCGGGCACGATGGAGGAGCGCCAGGAGGAGGCCGCCTGACCCGAAAGCTCCGGCCGGGTCAGAGCACCTTGACGGCGACCAGCGTCAGGTCGTCGTGCTGGCGGGAGCCCCGCGTGAAGCGGGCGATCTCGGCGACGAAGGCCGCGCAGATCTGGCGCGCCGAGAGCCCCTCGGTCTCCAGCGCGGCGAGGAAGGCGCGCAGCGCCTCGTAGCCGTAGAGCGCGCCGGTGCGGCTCACCGCCTCCGGGGCGCCATCGGTCGAGAAGATCAGGACGTCGCCCGGCGCGAGCGCCTCCTCGCGGCAGCGGTACTCGGTGTCGCGCAGGGCGCCCAACGGCAGCGTCGAGCCCTCGGCGGCGAGCTCGGCGACTTCGCCCCGGCGCTTGAGCAGCGGCGGGCAGATGCCGGCGTTGACCAGCCGGAGGGAGCGCGCGGCGGGGTCGAGCGCAGCGAGGCAGAGGGCGGTGAACAGGTGCCGCTCGACCTTGGGCCGCACCGTGCGGTTGAGCGCGGTCAGTACTTGCGCGAGCGACGCGCCCGCGCGCACGCGGGCGTGGACCATGCCCGCCGACATCGCCGCCGCCATCGCCGAGCGCATCCCCTTGCCCGAGACGTCGCCGAGCGCGACGACCAGCGGCGCGCCCTCGCCCTCGAGGCGGATGTAGTCGAAGAAGTCGCCGCCGACCTCGTCCGCCGGCACGCAGAGGCCCGAGATCTCGAAGCCGGCGAGCTCCGGATCCCGCTGCGGCATGATCGCCATCTGCCCCTCGTGCGCCGCGGCGAGCTCGGTGCGCAGCCGGATGGCGCGGGCGTGGCGCGCCCAGGCGAGCGCGACCAGGCCGACGAGCGCCGCGAGGGCCGCCGCGCGGAACCACCAGGTGGCCCAGTAGGGGGGCCGCACGCGGATCGCCAGGCGCGCGCCGCGCTCGTTCCAGGCGCCGTCCGGGTTGGCGGCCTGGACGTGGAAGAGGTAGTCGCCCGGCGCCAGCCGGGTGAAGGTGGCCGAGCGCCGCTCGCTGCGCACGTCGATCCAGTCGTCGGCGAAGCCCTCGAGCCGGTAGCGGTAGCGGTTGCGCTCGGGCGCGGCGAAGTGGAGGGCGGCGAACTCGAGCGTCAGGACGTCCTGGCGGTAGGCGAGCTCGATGGCGCCGGTGTACTCGATCGGCTGCGCGAGCACCGGCGGGCCGCCCGGCGCCTCGCCGGGCACGACCGAGCGGTTGAACAGCTGCAGGTCGGTGATGACGACCGGCGGCGGGTCGGTGCCGAGCTCGATCTCCCCGGGGAAGAAGGCGTCGAAGCCGCGGATGCCGCCGAAGAACATCTCGCCGCTCGGGCTCTCGTAGAAGGAGCCGCCGTTGAACTCGTCGCTCTGCAGGCCGTCACGGGCGCCGAAGGCGTGGATCTCGCGGCGCGCCGGGTCGAAGCGCGCGAGGCCCCGGTTGGTGCTGATCCAGAGCCTTCCGAGGTCGTCCTCGAGGATGCCGTAGACCGAGTTGCTCGGCAGTCCGTCGTCGGTGGTGTAGCGGCGGAAGCGCCCGCTCGCGCGGTCGAGCCGGGCGATGCCGCCGCCGTAGGTGCCGACCCAGAGGGCGCCGTCGGCGGCCTCGTGGATCGTGAAGACGAAGTCGCTGCCGAGCGTCGTCGGATCCTCCGGGCGCGCGCGATAGGTGCTGAACTCGCCGAGCTCGCGGTCGAGGCGCGCGAGCCCGCCCCCCTGGGTCGCGACCCAGAGCTCGCCGCGCGAGTCCTCGAGCACCGCCCGGACGAAGTCGTTGGGCAGGCTGCGTGGGTCGCCCGGGTCGTAGCGAAAGTGGCGGAAGCGTCCGGTCGCGCGGTCGAGCAGATCGAGGCCGCCGCCGTGAGTCCCGATCCAGAGGTTGCCGCGCCGGTCCTCGTAGACCACGCGCAGCTCGTCGTGGGCGATCGAGGCGGGGTCGTCGGGGTCGTGGCGGTGGTGGACGAAGCGCCCGGTCTCGGGCTCGAAGCGGTCGAGACCGCCGCCGTCGGTGGCGAGCCAGAGCGTCGCTCGGCGATCGAAGTAGACGTAGCGGACGGTGTCGTGGGCGAGGCTCGCCGGGTCGCTGGGGTCGTGGCGATAGTGGCGCACCTCGCCGGCCGCCCGGTCGATCCGATCGAGGCCGCCGCTGTCGGTGCCGACCCAGAGGCGTCCTCGCGCATCCTCGGCGATCGACCAGACGATGTCGTGACCGAGCGAGTCGGGATCGTTCGGATCGTGGCGCATCGTCCGGAACCTCTTGCGGCCGAGGTCGAGCTTGCACAGGCCGCCGCCGTAGGTGCCGACCCAGAGGACGCGCGAGCGATCCTGGTGGAGCGAGAAGATCCGGTCGGTCGACAGCGTGCGCGGGTTGCCCGGGTCGTGACGGTAGCTCTCGAAGCGGTCGCCGGCCTCGTCGAAGCGGGCGAGCCCGCCGCCGTCGGTGGCGATCCAGAGCCGCCCCTCGTGGTCCTGCGCGAGCGCCCGCACCCGGTCGCTGGGCAGCGCGCCGTTGCGCGCCGGGTCGGCGCGGTAGCGGGTGAAGCGCCCGCTCTCCCGGTCGAGGCGGGCGAGCCCGCCCCCGAGCGTGCCGACCCAGAGGCGGCCCTGCCGATCCTCCAGCAGGGCTTGGACCCAGGGGTGGGCGAGCGCCGCCGGATTCTCCGGATCGACGGCATAGCGGACGAAGTGGCCGCGCCCTTCGTCCCACCGGTGGAGACCGCCGCCGGCGGTGCCGACGAAGAGGGTGCCGGCGCGATCCTCGTAGAGGACACGCACGTCGCCGTCGGCGAGCGCACGCGGATCGGCCGGATCGGGCCGGAAGTGCTCGAAGCGCCCACTCTCGCGGTCGAACCGGTCGAGGCCGCCCCCCTGCGTGCCGACCCAGAGGGCGCCCCGCCGATCCTCGAGCAGGGCGCGCACGAGATCCGAGGCGAGGCTCGTGGCGTCGGAGGGGTCGTGGCGGTAGTGGGTGAAGCGGCCGGAGCGGGGGTCGTAGCGGTTGAGGCCGGCGCCGAAGGTGCCGATCCAGAGGACGCCGTCGCGATCCTCGTGGACGCACTTGAGGTCGTTGTAGGAGAGGCTGTTCGGGTCGTCCGGATCGTGGCGCAGGACGCGGAACCGATAGCCGTCGTAGCGGTTGAGCCCGTCCTCCGTGGCGAGCCAGAGGAAGCCGGCGCGGTCCTGGACGATGCCCTCGACGATGCTCTGCGAGATCCCCTGCTCGAGCGAGAGGCGCTCGAACTCGAGCGGGTCGCCCCGGGCCGGACCGGCCAGGAGCGAGCCCGCGGCGGCGGCCGCGAGGGCGGCGCGGATCCTCATCCGATCGGGCGAGTCCCGGTCGCGTGCCGGCCGGAACACCCGACCGAGGTTAGGCCTTGTCGCCGCGGATCCGCCCCACCCCGGGGCGTGGCGCCGCTACCGGGCGCCGACGGCGCCGAAGGTCTCGCCGAAGAAGTCCCCCGGGTGCCAGCGGGGGCGCTCGGGCGTGTCGGCGATCCGGCGGACGAGGTCGGCCTCGGTGGCGGTGAAGCGCGCGACCGAATCCCAGTCGGCGCCGAGCGCGAGCTCGTCGCTCGGCCGGTGGTAGTGGCGGGCGAGGAAGTCGAGGCTCGCCCGCGCCTGGGCGTCGCCGCCGCCGAGCGTGCCGGAGCCGGCGGTCAGGTAGATCGCCGGGATCCCCCGCCGCACGAAGGGGTACTGGTCGGAGCGGACGAAGACGACCTCCTCGGGCATCGGGTCGGGGATCAGCGCGAAGCCCTGGGCGCGCGCCGCCGCCTCCGCGGCCGCACCGAGCGTCGAGTGCTCGGCCCCGAAGGCGACGAGGTCGGCGAGCGACGCCAAGAGCAGCGGCATGTCGACGTTGACGTTGGCGACGATCGAGACCGCCGGCACGGTCGGGTGGTGGACGAAGAAGTCGGCGCCCAGCAGCCCCCGCTCCTCGCCGGCGACCAGCAGGAAGAGCACCGAGCGGCGGGGGCGCTCCGGCGCCGCCGCCAGCAGGCGCGCCGCCTCGAGCACGATCGCGCTGCCCAGGGCGTTGTCGAAGAAGCCGTTGTGGATCGCGTCGCCGTCGACCGGGCGTCCGATGCCGACATGGTCGAGGTGAGCGGTGACCACGACGTGCTCGGCGGCGAGCGCGGGGTCGGAGCCGGGCAGCAGCGCCGCGACGTTCGGACTGGCGACCTCGTCGATCCGGTTGTCGCAGGTGAGGTCGACCGAGAGCGGCAGCTCGCCCCGGCGGAAGTCGAGCCGCTCGGCCGCGTCGAGCAGCGGCTCGAGCGCCAGGCCGGCCGCGGCGAGCAGCCTCTCGGCGCCCGGCCGCGAGAGGGTGGCGGCGAAGGCGAGCCCCGGGAAGGCGTCCTGGATCGCGCCGTCGGGGGCGATCCAGGAGGTGCGCGGGCGCGCGGCGTAGGCGACGACGCGCTCCCAGGGGGTGCGCTTCTCGTCGATCCGGTCGCGCACCGTCAGCAGGCCGACGGCGCCTCGCTTCTCCGCCTCCTCGGCCTTCTGCCGGCGCGAGGAGAAGTGCGCGCGCTGGTCGTTGGGAAAAGAGGCGGGAGCGCCGGAGAGCACGAGCACGACCTTGCCGGCGACGTCGAGGCCTTCGTAGTCGGTCAGGCCGAGCCCGGGCGCGTCGATGCCATAGCCGGCGAAGACGACCGGCGCCGCGACCTGCGAGCGGGGCGCGGTGAGGCTGCCGGTCACCACGAAGTCCTCGAGCTCGGTCAGGCTCCCCTCGACGGCTCCCGCCGGCGCATCGGCCCGAGCTCCGGTCGAGGCGAAGGCGAAGCGCACGCCGGCGGGGCGGGTCTCGACGAAGCGCACCGGCTGCAGGTAGCCGGCGCCCGCACCCGGCGCCAGGCCGTACTGCTCGAAGCGGGTCGCGGCGTAGAGCGCGGCGATCTCGTAGCCGGCGCTTCCCGTCTCGCGCCCCTCGAGGCGGTCGTCCGCGAGAAAGGCCGCGTGCGCCCGCAGCGCGGCGAGGTCGACCGCGGGAAGCTGGGCGCTGGCGGCGCCGACGACGGCACCTTCGAGGACTGCGAGCAGGAGAGTGAGCGCGGCGGCGAGCTGCGGGCGTCGGGGCATCGTCGTTCTCCGTCGGGGACCTCTTCGGCTGCGGGGCGCGAAGCTACCACGCGCGCGCCGCCGGCCATCGCCGTCGCCGGATCGGCTGCGCCCGCGCGGCGCCGGTGATACGTTCCTCGCGACGTTCGAACGCGACGGGCCCGAGGCGGGCGCAGCGGCGGCGCCGGCGCCCGGCCAGGGGCCGCTGGGAGGCGATCTCATGTTCCTGCGGATCGTTCGGCTGCGCGTCAGGGAAGGAGAAGAAGCGGCCTTCACCCGCTTCTATCAGGATCGGGTGATCCCGGCGATGGCCGAGACCGAGGGGTGTCTCTACGCCGGCCTGCTCGCCCCCTGGCGAGGCGAAGGGCACCAGTCGCTGACCATCTGGGACTCGCCCGAGACCGCGCACCGCTACGAAGACCGCGGCCTCTACCGCAAGCTGCTCGCCGAGGCGGCGCCGATGCTCTCCGAGCGCACCGAGTGGCGGGTGCGGCTCGCCCGCGATCCGCTCGAGACCTCCGATCCGCAGCGGCGCGAGATCCCGGCCGAGGAGTACCGACTCGAGGCCGACGAGGGGAGCGAGGCGCTCGAGAGCGGCGGGCGTGCGCCCTTCGTGCGCATCGTCGCGCTGCGCGTCGATCCGGAGCGGCGCGAGGAGTTCGTGGCGATCTACACCGGCGAGGTGATCCCAGCGCTGAAATCCCAGCCCGGCTGCCGCGGGGTCTTCCTCGCCGAGGGCGCGGAGGATCCGAGCGGGGCGCTGTCGATCACCCTCTGGAATCGCGAGGAGGACGCCGTGCGCTACGAGTTGGGGGGCGAGTTCGAGCGCCTGACCGCGCGCCTGCGCGCGACCTTCTCCCCGGTCTACGACTGGCAGGCGACTCTCGGCGGCGGCGCCACCGGCGTCGGCGGGCCCGAAGTGTCGAGCTACCAGCTGGTGCGCGGCCGCCGACTCGGCACCCCCGGCACCGACTAGCCCTCGTCGCTCTCGCCGGAGGTGCGGGGGCCGAGCTCGGGTGGCAGCGGCTCGAGGCCGCGGAACCCCGGGCGACGGCGGGAGAAGAGCAGCCGGCCGCCGCGGTCGCGCACCCGCCGATAACCGAGCAGGTGGAAGAGGTTCACCGCCTGGAAGCGCGCGATCCTCGGGTCGACGATCAGCCGGTCGGGATCGCCCGGGTCGCGCGCCACGCCGGGCAGCGCCGCGAGCCAGCGCTCCGCCCGCCAGCGGCGCAGCCGCGCCGAGAGTCGGAGCCAGAAGGGAGCGACCGGGCGCGCCAGGAAGAAGCCATCCTCGCCCTGGCGCTGGTAGAGCGGCATGAGCAGCCGCCCCGACTCGGGCGCCCGGATCTCGCCGCGCGCGTCGTCGGCGAGCGGCGCGCCGCGCGCGACCGGCGCGAAGTTGGCGAAGCCCGGACGCATGCGGAAGTCGTCGGCCGGGTGGACCGGGTGGCGGTGGCGGACCTCCAGCACCTCGGGCAGCCCGGCCGCCGCCCGCGCCAGCCGCTCGGCCTGCTCGGCGAGGTCCGGGAGGGCCTCGGGAGCGAGGCTGCCGGCGCCGACCAGCGCCAGCCAGAGCGCCGCCTCGAGCCGCCGCGCGGTCTCCGGGTCGTCGTGCTGCCCTCCTTCGACCGCGATCGCGACGTGGCCGAGCTCGGCCAGGTAGCCCATCATCGAGCCGTCGATCGCCTCCTCGATGCCGAGCAGGACCGGCACCGGCAGCGCGAAGGCGATCGGCCGGTTGCGCAGCACGTCGGCCATGCAGACGAAAGGGGCGCCCGCCGCCGAGGTCGAATGCAGGTCGACGAAGACGACCGGCGCGCTCGCTGCGGCGAGCCAGGGCACGAAGGCGTCCGCGAGCTCGGCGAGCTCGCGGTCCTCGGGGGAGGCGCTGCGCCCGCCGGCGAGCACGGCCCGGAGCGACTCCTGCGACCAGTGGCGGTTCAGGTCGCGGCCGAGATAGCGCATCCCCGCGGCGAGCGCTCGCCGGTTGCCGACGAAGCCGAGGAAGCGCCCGGCGAGCGGCAGCCGCTCGCGCTCGAGCCGTGCGAGCACCGCGCGGATCGCCGCCGGCCCGGCAGGCTCGTTGCCGTGCAGCGCGCCGACCGCCACGAGCGTCGGGCCGGGAGCGGCGCCGTCGTAGCGCCCGAGCTCGCGCGGCGGCAGACCGCCCTCGTCCGCCGCGAAGCGGAGCGGTTGGGGCGGGGACGCGAGATCGAGGTCCAAGGGAGGAGTGATCCTAGCCGACCCCGGCGAATGCCCGTCGACCCGGCGCGGCGGTCCGGGGAGGGGCGGCACCCAACCGCTTGCTAGAGTGCGCGCAGTGCAAGCCATCGAGCTGTCGGTGCGCGACCCGGTCGCCTCGACCTCGCGCCGGTTCGACCAGGACGAGGTCCTGCTCGGCCGCGCCGAGGAGAGCGACGTCGTGCTCGCCGACCGGACCGCCTCGCGCCGCCACGCGCGCCTCATCTGGGACCAGGGCGCCTGGTGGATCGAGGACCTCGACTCGCGCGCCGGCACGCGCCGCAACGGCAAGCCGGTGATGCTGCGCGAACGGGTCGCCGCCGGCGACCGGATCACCATCGGCGCGAGCGTCGTCGCGGTCGAGCGAATCGGTGGCGAGGCCCGCGCCCGCGGCGCGTCGCAGGTCTCGTCGGCGGGGCCCACGCCCGGCACCTCGGTCTTCCTGCGCGCCGACGAGCTGCTCTCGGGCGCCCGCGCCCGCGAAGCCGAGGCCGCCGACCTGCCGACTCTGCGCCATCACGCGCGGCGCCTCGAGCTGCTCAACGAGGTGCACCGGGCGCTCGGCGCCTCGATGGCGCTGCCGCAGCTGCTCGACCTGATCCTCGACCGCGCCTTCCAGGCGCTCGCCCCCGAGGAGGGGGTGATCGTGCTGCGCGAGGCGCCGGGGCGCTACCACCGCGCCGCCGCCCGCCGCGGCGTCGGCTCGAAGGGGGACGCTCTGCTGTCGCGCACGCTCACCGAGGAGGTGATCGAGAAGCGCCAGGCGGCACTGGTCTGCGACCTGGCGGCCGACGAGCGCTTCGGCGCCGCCGCGAGCCTGCAGGTCTCGGGGGTGCGCAGCCTGATCGCCGCGCCGCTCTACGACGACCAGGGGCCGCTCGGCATGATCGCGCTGGACTCGCGCGCCTACGTGCGCAGCTTCACCGAGGAGGACCTCGAGCTGCTCGCCTCGCTCGCCTCGGTCGCCGCGCTGCGCATCCGCAACGTCGCGCTGGCCGAGGAGGCCGCCGAGCGGCGGCGGCTCGAGGAGGAGCTCAAGCTCGCCCGCGCCATCCAGATCGGCCTGCTGCCGCGCGAGCTACCGAAGCCCGCCGGCTGGTCGCTCTACGCCGGCAGCGTGCCGTCGCGCGGCGTCTCGGGCGACTACTACTTCGCCGCCGAGCGCGCCGCCGGGGAGAGCCTGTTCGCGATGGTGGTCGACGTCTCGGGCAAGGGG
>WYBK01000232.1 GCA_011525905.1 Acidobacteriota bacterium | reverse complement strand
GCAGACGTCGAGCGCGGCGCGGGCGTCCTTGCGCACGAAGCTGTCGAGCGCGTCGCGCACCATCTCCTGGGTGATCTGGGCGAGCCGGGGCAGGTCGATGTAGGGCTTGAGCGGCGGCTCGGCGTTGAGCGCCGCGGCCGCCTCGCCGATGTTGACCGCCGAGTCGCCCATGCGCTCGAGGTCGTTGGCGATCTTCATCGCCGCCACCAGGAAGCGCAGGTCGACCGCGGTCGGCTGCTGCAGCGCCATGTAGCGGGCGATCTGCTCGTCGAGCTCCTTCTCGAGCCGGTCGACCTCGGCGTCGGTCTCGACCACCGCGCCGGCGCGCGCCGGATCGCGCGTGACGATCGCCTGCATCGCCTCGCCGATCATCCGCTCGACCAGCCCGCCCATGCGCAGCAGCGTCTGGCGGATCTTCTCGAGGTCCTGCTCGCGGTGTCGTTCCATGTCGAGGGCTCCGGAAAGCGGGAAGGCTAGCAGGAATGAAAAAGAAGCGGGGAGACCCCGAGGACCGGAGGTCTCCCCGCCCCGAGGGAGGCGCTCAGAAGATGATCTGGTACTGCAGGCGAAACTCGTTGTTCGACGCGCCCGTGGCGTCGTCCTCGACCTCGCGGAAGTCGGCCTGCAGCTTGTGGTTGTGCTTGTTCCAGAAGTAGCCGAGAGCGATGCCAGTCTCGGTGCGATCGTTGTTGGCGACGCTCTTCGACGGGTCCCAGCTGGCGTAGCGGAAGGCGACGTCGAACTTGTCCGCGAAGAGGTAGCCGATCTGGCCGTGGATGCCCTCCTGGTCGAAGGTCGCGCCGCTCTCCCGGTCGACCTCGGCGTCGAAGGCCTCGACGAAGGCGAAGAGTCCGCCCATCTTGAGCATCACGTCGTACCCGGTGATCGTGCGGTCGGTGTCGTCGCCCGAGGTGGCCCCGAACTTGTCGTTCGACTCGTACTGCAGGGCGATCGCGAGGATCGGCTCGCCCTTCGAGTCGAAGTCGATCTCGGAGGGCTTCTTGTCGACACCCAGGATGTCGTACTGGATGCGGGCGTTGTATTGGAACTCGTCGTTGTCGTTCGAGGAGGCGGTCCGTCCGGCGCCGTTGAAGACGCCGCCGGCCCAGTGGAACTTTCCGCTCCCGCTCTGGCCGTGGATCTGGATGCCGTTGTCGCGTCCCTTGGCGAACTCGTTGGAGACGATCGAACGGTCGACGAACTGCTGCGAGCCCGAGGAGGTCAGCTCCTGGCGTCCGAAAGGCACCTTGAAGCGGCCGATCTTGAGCTGAGCGGCCTTCTTGCCCCGGGTGAAGTCGTAGTTGATGTTGGCGTCCTCGAGCGGCGTCGAATCGGCCCAGTTCATCTGCAGCTCGTAGGTCAGGTCGCTGGAGTAGACCCAACCCTCGAACTTGGTCTTGGCGCGCCGGATGCGGAACGAGTCCTTGGTGTCGCCGCCGTCGGGATCCTCGTGGGTGAGGCGAACCTGGACACGATTCGAGATCGCGAGCTGGGCGTTCTTCGACTTGATCGTGGTCTTGCCGTCCTTCCAGGAGACGTCGAAAGGCGGCTTCGGGGGCGCGGGGATCGCGCGCTCGTAGCCGGGCAGGTCGTGCTTGAAGAAGTAGAGGTCCGCGGCGGTCTCGTTCTCGGCGACCAGCGTCTTGCCCCCCTCGGCGCGGCCGATCAGGGTGACCGCCGTGCCGATCTCGCCCGACTCCATGAAGCTCTTGTGGCGCTCGGGCGTGTTGAACACGTAGACCCGGCCGTCCTTCTCGACCTCCTGGTAGTAGAGCCCCATGATCTGGGCCCGGGCCGCGGTCGCTCCGGCGAGAGCGAGCAGGCAGAGCACCGCGGCGAGCAACGTCGACTTTCGCATCTTCGATCTCCCCTCGAGAGGTTCGGATTCGGTTCGGCTCCTCGGGGCGCACCCTCGCCGATTCGCGGCGGCAAGGGCGCTCCGGGATCGACGGCACGATATGAACCGGCTCGAAAGTCGGTGCGACGCGCCGGTGACAGGGGTGCGACAGCGCGCCCGGCCCACGCGGGAGTCGGCCGGGCTCACCCCGGCGGCGGCGCGGCGCGGGCTTCGTGCAGCGGGAGCCAGACGCGGAAGGTGGTGCCGCGACCGAGCTCGCTCTCGACCTCGACGCGACCGCCGTGTGCCTGGGCGACGTGCTTGACGATCGCGAGCCCGAGCCCGGTCCCCCCCTCCTCGCGCGCGCGCCCCTTGTCGACCCGATAGAAGCGCTCGAAGATCCGGGGCAGCGCGGCGGCGGGGATGCCGATGCCGGTATCGGCGACCTCGAGCGCGGCCTGCTCCCCTTCGGCGCTGGTCCGGATCGCGACCCGACCGCCCTCGCGGTTGTACTTGAGCGCGTTGTCGATCAGGTTGGAGATCAGCCGCAGCAGGCCGTCGGCATCGCCGCGAACGATCGGCGGCGGTCCCGGCTCGACCTCGATGCGGATGCGCTTGGCCGCGGCGCGGGCGGCGAAGGGCTCGAGTGCCTCGGCCACCATCTCGGCGAGGTCGACCGGCTCGGGAGCGCGCAGGGCCCCGGCCCCTTCGAGGCGCGAGAGCGTCAGCAGGTCGGCGAGCAGCTCGCCGAGCCGCCGGCACTGGTCGAGGATGCGCTCGCTGAACCGGCGGGCGGTCTCGCGCTCCTCGACGGCGCCGTCGACCAGCGTCTCGGCGTACCCCTGGATCGCCGCGAGCGGCGTGCGCAGCTCGTGGGAGACGTTGGCGACGAAATCGCGGCGCATCTCGTGGAGGCGCTCGGACTCGGTGACGTCGCGCGCGACCAGCACCACGCCCTGGTGGCCGGCGAGGCGGGTGGCGGCGAGCGCCAGGATCCGGCGCTGCGGCTCGAGGCGTTCGATCTGTTCGACGCGCGTCTCGCTGCCCGCTTGCGCGCGGCTCAGCAGGTCGGTCAGGCGGGGCTCGCGGGCGAGGTCGAGCACTTCGGCTGGCGCGGCGCTCGCGGGCAGGGCGAAGAGAGCGCGGAAGGCGGGGTTGACCAGCCGGACGCGACCGGCGCGGTCGGCCATCAGCACGCCCTCGGCCATGCCCGCGACCGTCGAGCGCAGCAAGTCGCGCTCCGATTCGACCGCGTCGATCTGCCGCCGCGCCTCCGCCGCGATCCGCTCGAGCGCCCGTCCGAGAGTGGCCAGCTCCGGCGCGCCCGGAGCCGGCACCGGGTGCCGGTAGTCCCCCCGGCCGAAGGCGTCCGCGGCCGCGATCAGCGCGGCGAGCGGGCGGAAGAGCTGGCGCCCGAGCCACCAGGAGAGCAGCGCGATCAAGAGCGCGGCGAGCAGCGCCGACAAGAGCAGCGCGCGCGACAGGTGGCGGCGGACCGACCCGACGCTCGACAGCGGCAGGGCGACGCGGACGATCCAGGGTGTCCCGCCGGGCGTGGTCACCAGACGTGCGGCGTAGGCGGTCTCGAGGCCGGTGGTGTCGCTCTCCCGCACGTCGCTGCCCTGCCCGCGCGCGAGCGCCGCGCGCACCTCGGGCCGGTCGGAGTGGTCCTCCATCGCCGCGACCTGATCGGCCGCGCGGGCGCTGTCGGCGACCACCCGTCCACCGGACTCGATCACCGTCAGCCGCAGCGAGGTGCCGCGCACCCAGCGCTGGGCGGCGCCCTGGAGGTCCGGGTCGGGTACGCCGGTGGCCGCCTCGGGAAGCTCGAGCGCCCGCTCGGCGAGCCGCGCGGTGTCGTCCAGATCGCGCGCCGCCGCGGTCGCGAGAATCCCGGGAAGCTGGAGGTAGAGCAGGACGGCGACCACCAGGAGCGCGGTCGCCGCGGGCCAGAGCGCGGCCAGTCGGAGCTTGGGCGAGAAGGGGAGGTGCACGGGTCGGAGGTCCCGGGGGACGCCGGCGCGGCAGTGTAGCAGCGGCGTGGCGAGCGCCCGCTGGCACCCCGGCCGGTTCTCCGCAGCTCCTGTGGAGAGGTCTGTGGAAAACCGCTGCCCGCGGGGGGCGAGAGGCCCACCGGGCGGGCACGGCGAGCGTTCTGCACCGAATCTTGTGCAGCCTACGCAAGTCACTTGTTTCGTGTAACTTGCGCCAATCTGTCAGTGTCGCAAAGGGTTGCGCGGCGCCGGCGGCGGCCGAGATTTCCTCAGGGAATCGCCTCCGGTCGGGCGCTCGCCGTTAAATCCTTGTGACAGCGAGTCTTGGCGACTCAGCGAGGAGGCGCTGCCTCGAGACCCTGGCGAAACTCGAGCCGCCGTCCGAAGGTGCGTTCGAACAGCTCCGCACGGTGGCGGGCCGCCTGGAGCTCGAGCGAGACGTCGAAAGGGGAGATCACCTCGACGATCACGCGCCGCCGTTTGACCAGCGAGGCATAGAGCTCGACGACGCGCGCGGCGTGGGTGCGGTCGAGCGCGTTGGCGACGCGCAGCAGCGCGGCGAGCGCGACGACCGTGCGCTGCTGCCAGCGAGCGAGCGCCGCGAAGGCCGGGTGGCGGCCGCGCGGTCGGGCGCCGCGGTGGTAGCGCGCGACCAGGGCGACGATCTCGATCTCGCGCGGGTCGAAGGCGTCGAGCGTCGAGGTCGAGATCAGGTAGTGCGAGTGCTTGTGGTGGCCGCGGAAGTGGATCGAGCAGCCGACGTCGTGCAGCAGGGCGGCGTGCTCGAGCCACTCGCGCTCGCGCTCGCCGAGGTCGTGGATCGGCGCGGTCAGGTCGAACAGGCGGCAGGCGAGACGAGCGACCTGACGGACGTGATCGAGCACCGCCGGCGCCCGCTGCGCGAGCGCCGCGACCTGGCGGCGTCGGACGTCGCCGGGGGGCTCGCCGACCGGATCGGCCTGCCCGAGCGCTTCGAGCACCACCCCTTCGCGCAGCGCGCGGTCGCACAGGTGGAGGCGGTCGACGCCGGCGTGGCGCGCCAGCTCGGCGAGCAACACGGCACCCGCCAGGATCGATCCGGCGCGCTGCGCGCCGACCGGCGCGAGCGCCGCGATCTCCCGCCGGTCGAGCGCGGTCAGCCGTTCGATCACTCCGGCGAGCTCGCGGACCTTGAGCTCGCGCAGCCCGCCGGTGGCCCCCCGTCGCTCGCGCCCCGCGAAGTGGTCGGCGAGGTCGCCGCAGCAGATCGCCGTCCCGGAGGTCGCGATCAGCAGATCGAGCCGGGTCGGCGATCGGAGCGGGCGCAGGCTCCCGCGGATCTCGGCACGCAGCCGCGCGATCGCGGCCGCCGAAGGCGGGTCGCCGGGCAGCCGCTCGGCCAGGCGCAGCGAGCCGAGCAGCAGGCTCTTCACCGAGCGCAGCCTCCCGGCGCGCGCCAGGCACCACTCGGTCGAGCCGCCGCCGACGTCGACCAGCATCGACCAGCCGGCGCCGAGATCGACGGCATGGCGCACGGCGCGGAAGATCAGCTCTCCCTCCTCGCGGCCGGAGAGCTTGCGCACGTCGAGCCCGGTCGTGGCCTTGACCTGGGCGAGGAACTCGTCGCCGTTGGCAGCCTCGCGCACCGCGCTGGTGGCGACCGCGACGATCTGGGCGGCCCCCTTGAGCCGCGCGAGGGTGGTCATCTTGAGCAGGGCGTCGAGGCCGCGCCGCATCGCGCCGGACGAGAGCGCCCCCCGCGACAGCGCGCTCTTGCCCAGGCGCACCATCTCGCGCTCGCGCGCCAGCACCGCATAGCCGCCGGCGCCGTCCCCCTCGACCACCACCATGTGGATCGAGTTCGAGCCGACGTCGATCGCGGCGATTCGCTGAGCCGGAGCGCCGGCCGGTGCGGGCGGAACCATCGCGCCCGGATTGAATCAGTCTCCGCGCGCGGCCGTCCAGTGCGCCGCGCTCAGCGCAGGAGCATCTGCGCGGCCGGATAGGCGAGCCAGGCGACGGCCGCGGCGATCGGGATGGTCAGGATCCAGGCCCAGACGATGCGGCCGGCCACGCCCCACTTCACCGCGCTCAGCCGCCGCGTCGCGCCGACGCCCATGATCGCGCCGGTGATGGTGTGCGTGGTCGACACCGGAATGCCGCCCAGCGTGGCGCCGACGATGGTCAGCGCACCCGCCGACTCCGCGCAGAATCCCCCCATCGGCTGCAGCTTGGTGATCTTCGAGCCCATCGTCTTGACGATTCGCCAGCCGCCGAACAGCGTCCCCATCGCGATGGCGAAATGCGAGATCAGAATGACCCAGAGCGGCACCTCGAACTCGTCGAGCTTGCCGGCCGCGACCAGCAGCCCGGTGATGATGCCCATGGTCTTCTGGGCGTCGTTGCCGCCGTGGCCGAGGCTGTAGGCCGCCGCCGAGACGAGCTGGCCGCGGCGGAAGAAGCGGTCGAGACGGTGGGGGTGCCAGCGCCGGAAGATCCAGGTGACCAGGATCGACAGGGTGAGGCCGAGGATCAGCCCGAGCACCGGCGCCACGACGATGAACAGCAGCGGCTTGATCCAGCCGGAGAGCAGCAGGGCTCCGAAGCCGGCCTTCGAGATCGCGGCGCCCGCGTAGCCGCCGACCAGCGCGTGCGACGAGGAGACCGGGATGCCGTAGTACCAGGTGACCAGGTTCCAGAAGATGGCGCCGACCAGCCCCGCGAGGATGACCTCCTCGCTGACCACCGCCAGGTCGATCATCCCCTTGCCGATCGTCTTGGCGACGTGCGTGCCGAGCACGAAGGCGGCGACGAAGTTGAAGAAGGCGGCCCAGACCACCGCGACCTGGGGGCTCAGGACGCGCGTCGAGACCACCGTCGCGATCGAGTTCGCCGCGTCGTGGAAGCCGTTCAGGAAGTCGAAGATCAGGGCGACCAGGATGATGGCGACCAGGATCGTCATCGCGCCCTCAGGTGTTCTTGATCAGCAGGTTGCCGAGGACGTGGGTGAAGTCCTTGCACTTGTCGCAGGCGTCCTCGAGCCCCTGGTAGATCTCCTTCCAGGTCATCACGCCGATCGCGTCGAGCCCGCTCTGGCGCCGGTAGAGGCCGCCGAGCGCGGTCAGGTATACGGCGTCGGCCTGGTTCTCGAGCTCCGAGATGCGCACCATCCGGTCCTGCAGCTTGGCCGCGTTCGCCAGGTTCCACATGAGCTTCGTCAGCGCCTCGATCTCGACGGTGAGCTCGACCAGCAGGTCGGCGAAGCGGATCAACGGCTCGGGGGCCTCCTCGATCTCGACCAGGACGAGGAACTGGGCGATTCCCTCGAGGTAGTCGAGGATGTCGTCGACGTCGATCGCGATCGAGCGCAGGTCCTCGCGGTCGAACGGGGTGATGAAGGACCGGTTGAGGGCCTCGAAGATCTGCCGGGTGATCTGGTCCCCCTCGTGCTCGATCTGCTTGAGGCGCAGCAGCTGGGTCCGCCGCTCCTCGAGGTTGCGGCTGCCGGCGAGCTGGTGGAAGACCCGGGCGCCGACGACCAGGTTGCGGGTGTCGGTCTCGAGCAGCTCCTGGAAGCGCTCCTCACGGGGCAGAAACCACTTGATCAGGGCATCCAGTCGCATCGTGGGCCTTGGAGCTCCTTGGCCCGCGAGCGGGGCCGGTTCGTCCGAGCGCCCGGGAAGTTACCATCCCCGTCACAGGATCGTCACACCCCGTGGGAGGGGGCTCGCCGGTCCCCCCGAGTCCGGCCGGATGTAACAAGATCGCCGCGCCGAGGTCCCAACGGGTGATGCGACCCGGGGCCGCGACCCTCGCCCTCCCGTTCATGAGCCGACCGACCGAGCCGACCGAGGAGGACCGCTGGCAGGCCGCCTACCAGGCGGAGCGGCCGGCGCTGGTCGCCTTCCTGAGACGGCAGCTGCGCGACGAGGCCCTGGCCGAGGATCTGGCCCAGGAGACCTTCGTGCGGGCGTTGGGCGCCGGGCGCTCGGGCGAGCCCCCCGAGCGGCTGCGCAGCTACCTGTTCACGATCGCCCAGAATCTGGCGCGCGACCACTGGCGCCGGGGCGCGCGCGGCCGGCTGGCGCCGCTCCCGGAGGGCGCCGAGGGCGAGGCGCCGATCGAGCTCGAGGACGCCCGGGCCGAGTCGCCGGAGGCCGGCGCGCGGCGCCGCGCCCTCTCGCGCAGCCTGGCGCGGGCGCTCGAGGAGCTGCCCGAGCGCTACCGAACCGCCTTCCGGCTCGCCGCGATCGAGCAGCACAGCTACCGGGAGATCGGCGAGGCGATGGGCTGGTCGCTCGACCAGGTCCGCGTCAACGTCCACCGCGCCCGGCGCCGCCTGATCGAGCGGCTGGGCGACGCTCTCGCCTAGAGGAGGAGCCCGTCATGCACGCGTTCGACGAAACCTGCCTGCGCTACGAGGAGGAGCTCTCGGCCCTGCTCGATGGCGAGCTCGCGCCCGCCGTCGCGGCGGAGGCGCTCGAGCACGCTTTCGCTTGCCCCTCCTGCCGCGCCTTCTTCCTGGCGGCGAAGCGGCTCCAAGCGGGAGCGGCCGAGCTGGCCGCGCGCCCGGGGGCCGCCGCGCCGCCGGCCCGTGGGCTCTCCCGGCTGCGGCCGCGACTCGCCGGCGTGCGCCCCGGACTGCGCGCCGCGGCGCTGGTCGCCGTCGGGCTCGGGGGCGGCTGGGCGCTCTCCGGGGTGCTCGCGCCCGGTGCCGGCAGCGCCGGCGCTCGGGCGGCCGCGGCGCCGATGAGCGAGCAGCGCTTCGTCGCGCTCGCCTCGGAGCTGCTCGCCGCCGAGCCGAAGTACCAGCGCACGATGCTCGAGGTGCTCCGCCTCGTGCCGGCGCTCGAGACCGGCGAGGGGCTCGACCGCCCCGAGGACTCCCGCTTCGTTCGCGCCAACACCGAAGAGCGCCGCGCCGAGCGCGGCGCCGTCTGAACCGATCCACGATCGCTCTCCGAGGAGACGCCGACATGCTCCGCCGCTTCGCCATCCTCTCCCTCCTGGCCGTCGCCCCCCTGGCCGCGCCGGCGCCCGCCGACGCCGCGCAGGACCCGCGCGGCTTCCTCTACGGCACGGTCGAGACCGACTCCGGCAACCGCTACACCGGCCTGCTGCGCTGGGGGCGCGAGGAGTCGTTCTGGGACGACCATTTCAACGCCACCAAGCCCGACGAGCCGGCGACCGGCGCGCTGCCCGAGGGCTACCAGCCGCGCTCGCGCAAGGTCGAGGTGTTCGGCCTCGAGGTCGCCGGGCCCTGGGACCGCGCCTGGGCGACCCGCCAGTTCGTCGCGCGCTTCGGCGACATCGAGGAGATCCGCCCTCTGCGCGGCGATCGCACCGAAGTGCGCATGAAGAGCGGCACGGTCTACCGGCTGGGCGGCGGCTCGAACGACGTCGGCGCCGACATCAAGGTGCGCGACGCGACGCTCGGCGAGGTCGAGATCGAGTGGGAGCGGATCCGCTCGATCCGCTTCGCGCCGACCCCCGCCAGCGCGCGCCCCGCCGGCGAGCGCCTCTGGACCAAGGTGCGCACCGCGGTCGGGGACTTCGAGGGCTACCTGCAGTGGGACAAGGAGGAGGCGCTGACCGGCGACAAGCTCGACGGCGAGACCGAGGACGGCAAGGTCTCGATCGAGATGGGGCGGATCAAGGCGATCGAGCGGCGCAGCCGCCGCGCCTCGACGCTCGAGTTGGTCGACGGCCGCCGCTTCGAGATCTCGGGCTCGAACGACGTCGACGCCGACAACCGGGGCATCTGCGTCGAGGACGCCCGCTTCGGCCGCGTCGAGATCCCCTGGGATGTCTTCGAGCGTGCCGAAATCTCGGTCGGCCCCGACTCCGGGCGCGGCTACGACGACTACCGCAAGGGAGGGCCGATCGAGGCGCGGGTCAGCGCGCGCGACGGCCGCGCGTTCTCGGGCCGCATCGCCTTCGACCTCGACGAGACCGAGAGCTGGGAGCTGCTCGACGGTGCGCAGGACGACGTCTCCTACTCGATTCCCTTCGAGCGCGTCGCGCGCATCACGCCGTCGAGCCGCTCGCGCACCGAGGTCGTGCTCGAAGGAGGCCTGAAGCTGCGCCTCGAGGGGCCGACCGACGTCTCCGAGTCGAACGCCGGCGTCGCCCTGGTCGGCCCCGAGCGACCGGGCTCCGGACCGACCTACTTCGCCTGGGACGAGATCGCCTCGATCGAGCTCGAGCGGTAGCTCGTCACCGTCGCGTCACCGCAGCCCCGCGGGCCGCGGCGCTAGACTTCGTCCGATGACGGTGACTCCCGAGCCCGCGGCGCCCGCGGTCGACCCGGCTCCCGACGCCCCCGCCCCCGCCCCCGCCCCCGCCGCGGCGGCGGGCGGCGCGGCGGCCGCAACCACGGACTCGCTGTTCCTCAACCGCGAGCTCTCCTGGATCGAGTTCAACCGGCGCGTGCTCGCGGAGGCCGAGGACGAGACGGTGCCGTTGCTCGACCGGCTCAAGTTCCTGGCGATCTTCGGCGGCAACCTCGACGAGTTCTTCATGAAGCGGGTGGGCGGGCTGAAGCTGCAGCTCGCCAGCGGTTCGGAGAAGCGCTCGCCCGACGGCCGCACCGCCGGCGAGCAGCTCGCGGCGATCCACGAGGCGGTGCGCCCGCTCTACGTTCACCAGCGCGCCGTGCTGCTCGAGCGGGTGCTGCCGGCGCTCGCCGCGCACGGCGTCGAGGTCGTGCGCCACCGGGCGCTCGCCGCGGCGGAGCGCGAGCACGTCGACCGCTTCTTCGAGCGCAACGTCTTCCCGATCCTGACGCCGCTCGGGCTGGACACCTCGCACCCCTTCCCGTTCATCTCGAACCTCTCGCTGTCGCTCGCGGTCGCGGTGCGCAATCCGGCGAGCGGCGAGGTGCGCTTCGCGCGGGTCAAGGTGCCGCAATCATTGCCGCGCTGGATTCAGGCGCCGGACGCCCTGCGCTTCGTGCCGCTCGAGGAGGTGATCGCCGAGAACCTCGACCGCCTCTTCCCCGGTCAGGAGCTGCTCGAGTCCTACGCCTTCCGGGTGACGCGCGCGGCGGACACCGAGCGGATCGAAGAGGGCGCCGACGACCTGCTCGAGTCGGTCCAGTCCGAGCTGCGGCTCCGGCGCTTCGCCGCGGTCGTGCGCCTCGAGGTGGTCCCCGAGATGCCGAGCTGGATGCGCTCGCTGCTCGCCGACGAGCTGGGCATCGGGAGCGAGGACGTCCACGAGGTCCGTGCGCCGCTGGCCAATCGCGACCTCTTCCAGCTCGCCGCCCTGCCGCTGCCGGAGCTCAAGGAGGAGCCCTGGCGGCCGGCCGTGCCGGCGCGGCTGGCGCCCGCCGCCGACGGACGGGAGCCCGATCTCTTCCGAGCGGTGGCCGAAGGGGACCTGCTCGTCCACCATCCCTACGATTCCTTCGCCGGCTCGGTGCAGCGCTTCATCGAGGCCGCGGCCGCGGACCCGTCGGTGCTGGCGATCAAGCAGACGCTCTACCGCACCTCGCGCGATTCGCCGGTGGTGCGCGCGCTGATCGAGGCCGCCGAGCGGGGCAAGCAGGTGGCCGTGCTGATCGAGCTCAAGGCGAGCTTCGACGAGGCGCGCAACATCGAGTGGGCCGAAGCGCTCGAGGGCGCGGGCGCCCACGTGGCCTACGGCGTCGTCGGTTACAAGACGCACGCCAAGGTCTCGCTGGTCGTGCGCCAGGAGCCCGAGGGCTTGAGGACCTACGCGCACATCGCCACGGGCAACTACAACACCGACACGGCCGAGCTCTACACCGATCTCGGCCTGTTCACCTGCGATCCGGTGCTCGGCGCCGAAACCGCGCGGCTGTTCAACCTGCTGACCTCGGGCAGCCTGGTCGCGCAGCGCTTCGAACGGCTGCTGGTCGCGCCGATCAACATGCGCGGCGGCATCCTGGAGCGCATCCGGCGCGAGATCGAGCATCGGCGCTCCGGCGGCGACGGCCGGATCGTCGCCAAGATGAACTCGCTCGAGGACCCCGAGATCGTCGCGGCGCTCTACGAGGCCTCGGCCGCCGGGGTCGACATCGACCTGATCGTGCGCGGCGTCTGCCGCCTGCGGCCGGGACTGCCCGGCCGCAGCGAGACGATCCGCGTGCGCTCGATCGTCGGCCGCTTCCTCGAGCACGCGCGGATCTTCTTCTTCGCCAACGGCGGACGCCCCGAGTACTTCATCGGCTCGGCCGACTGGATGTCGCGCAATCTCGACTGGCGCGTCGAGGCGATGGCGCCGGTCGACGCGCCGGAGCTCCAAGCCGAGCTGCGGGCGATCCTCGAGCTGCAGCTCGCGGACAACTGCAAGGCCTGGGAGCTCTCGCCCGACGGCTCGTGGCGCCAGCTGCGGCCCGCCCCGGGCGAGCCGCGCCGGCCGAGCCAGGTCGAGCTCATGGCGCGGGCGGCGCGCCGCTCGCGTCCGGCGCCGCCGGCCTGAGACGGGCGAGCAGCGCGGCGAGCTCGCGAGCGAGATCGTGCCGCGGCACGGCGCCGGGCGCCAGCCACTCCGACTCGAAGGCGGCGAAGACCTGATCGCGGCGGGCGGCGATGCGGCGCGCGAGCATCAGCAGCCCGGGACGCTCGCTGCGGCGCGCCTCGGCGCGCGCGCGGCGGCCGTCGGCGTCGTCGCCGGCGAGCGCGGCGTCGGCGGCGCGGCGCGCCCGCGCAGCCTCGGCCTCGGCCACGCCCTGCGCGACCTCGGCGGCGAGCACCTGGAGGTCGTGCAGCTCGCCGAGGCGATCCTGGAGCGCCTTGAGCCGACCGACCGCCTGCTTGGCGCCGGCGCCGAGCTGCCGGGTCACCGGCTCGAGCAGGTAGCGCAGGCGCTTGGCCTCGATGCGGGCCCGGTGCCCCTCCTCCTCGTCGGCGACCGAGACGACCGCGGCGAGCGCGCCGTCGAGCTCGGCGGCGTGGCGCTCGAGCTCGGCGGCCAGCGACTCGGCGAAGCGGTCGGGGGGCGAGCCCGGCGGGACGTCGAGGCGCAGCTCGACGCGGTAGCGGGCGAGCCGCTCGCCCAGGCGGGCGGCCAGCTCGCCGAACTCCGCCACGATCTCTTCGGCGACCTTGGCGTAGGCGTCGTCGCGCTTGGCTTCGAGACGCGCCCGGAACCAGTCGACGCCGCGCCGGTGGGCGGGGCCGAGCCCCTCGGCGAGCTCCGCCGTCCAGGTCAGGCCGACCTCGGCGTCGCGGCCGGGGTTGGTGTCGGCGGCGAGCCGCTTGAGCTGGCGCAGGAGCCGGCGTCCCGGCGCCTCGCCCAACGCGTCGCGGTAGGCGCGCAGATGACTGCGCAAGCGCCGGATGGCGACGCGGAAGTCGTGCAACGCCTCGGAGTCGTCGCCGGCGATCAGAGCGGCGCGCGCCCGCTCGGCGCGCTCCAGCTCGGCGAGAGCGATGCGCCGCACCGCCTCCTCGGCGGGACGGTCGAGCAGGTCGTC
This sequence comes from Acidobacteriota bacterium, assembly GCA_011525905.1. GTDB lineage: Bacteria > Acidobacteriota > Thermoanaerobaculia > Multivoradales > JAGPDF01 > JACTMI01. The sequence goes on along the minus strand of WYBK01000232.1, from coordinate 1,555 downwards.
GGGCAGCTTCATGGTCGGGCCGGCCGGGGACCTCAGCCGACGCGGCGCGAGACCGCGGGCGGGAGGAGCCAGGCGAGGACCGCGGCGCCGGGCGCCACCCGCGTGGTGAAGTCGAGCAACGCGGCGCCCCCCTTGCGCAGCTCGATCAGCGAACGCTCGCGGCCGGCGAGCGCGAGCCCGGCGAAGCAGGAGAGATTCGGCTCGTGGCCGACCAGCGCCACGGCGCCGAGCTGGCCGTGCCCCGCGACCCGCTGCAGCAGCGCCGTCGCCTTGCCGTCCGGCGCGAGCTCGTGCGCCTCGACGAAGGCCGGCTCGCCCGGTAGCGCGGCGAGCAGGATCTGGGCGGTCTCGATGCTGCGCCGGGCGCGGCTGGTGAGCACGAGCTCGATCTCGGGCTCGAGCCGCGCGAGCGTCTCGGCGATCCGCCGCATGCGCTTGCGCCCCTCGGCGGTCAACGGCCGCTCGAGGTCGTCGCGTCCGCGCGCCGCCCAGGCGACCCGATCCTCGGCGATGGCGTGACGGAGCAGGAGCAGGCGCATGGCGCCGCGAAAGCTAGCAGATGCGGGTGACAGGGGTGGGTGGGCGCTCCGCGGTCAGCCGCGCAGCCGGTAGCCGACGCCGATGACCGTTTCGATGCGGTCCGCCTCGGGGCCGAGCTTGCGCCGCAGCCGGCGCACGTGGGTGTCGACCGTGCGGCTGTCGACGTCTTCGGCGTAACCCCAGACGTCGGTCAGCAGGCGGGAGCGGGTCTGCACCCGTCCCTGCCGCTCGAGCAGCACCCGCAGCAGGCGGAACTCGGTCGCGGTCAGCGGCACCTCGGCGCCGCGCACCGCGACCTTGTGAGCGCTCGGATCGAGCCGGATGCCCCCCGACTCGAGGCTCTCGTCCCCTTCGGCGGGAGCGCCGCCGCGACGGCGCAGCACCGCCTTGATGCGCAGCACGACCTCGCGCGGGCTGAACGGCTTGGGGATGTAGTCGTCCGCCCCCAGCTCGAGGCCGACGATGCGGTCGACCTCCTCCCCCTTGGCGGTGAGCATGACCAGCGGAATGCGGGCGGTCGCCGGGTCGCGCTTGAGCAGCCGCGTGACCTCGAGGCCGTCGAGGCCGGGCAGCATCAGGTCGAGGACGATCAGGTCGGGCGAGTGACGGCGGATCGACTCGAGCGCGGCGTCGCCGCGCCGCTCGATCTCGACGCCGAAGCCCGCCTTCTCGAGGTTGAACTCGAGCACCTCGGCGATGTCGGGCTCGTCTTCGACCACCAGGATGCGCTTCTCGGGCATGACCAGAAGCTAGCACGCGCCCTTCCACAGCCTCTGCGGAAATCCCTGTTGAAAAGGGGTCGGGGAGAGGGCCCGGGCGCCCGCCGCGCCGGGCCCGCCAGCATTTTGAACAGATTCTTGTGCAGCCAAGATAAGTGCATTGAATTCATCGAGATACGTACAAGTCGCACGCCTGCAAGGGCTACCGGCGGCCCATTCGACCGCGGGTTTTTCCACAGCAGCGCGTGACGGGCCGGTAACACGGATCGCAAATCTCTGTGACGGTTGCGGTTAGG
>WYBK01000231.1 GCA_011525905.1 Acidobacteriota bacterium | reverse complement strand
GGCGCGGCTGTCGGCGCGCTCTCCGGCGCGGCTGTCGGCGCGCTCTCGGTCGCCGGCGCGGTCGGCAGCCCCTCCATGACCGAGGCCCCCTCGACCCGCCCCTGGACCAGGGCGATCGAGATCGTGGTGACCACGAACCCGACGAAGGCACCGACGGTCAGGCGGTGCAGCAGGTTGGTGGCGCTGCGCGCACCGAAGGCGGCCATGGTCGAGCCGCCGCCGAAGACCGACAGGTCGGCGCCCTTGCCCTGCTGGAGCAGGACGACCAGGATCAGGAAGATGCAGAGCACGACGTGCAGCGTGTACAGCAGGTAAATCATGATGTCCCCGGGAGCTCGTGGGTCGGGCGGGTCAGCCGCCCAAAACGTGAATGATAGCGAGAAAGCGCTGCGGGTCAAGGCTCGCCCCGCCGACCAGGAAGCCGTCGACGTCGGGGGCGGCGGCGAGCTCGGCGGCGTTTTCGGGGGTGACCGAGCCGCCGTAGAGGATGCGGGTCGCCGCGGCGAGCTCGGCGCCGGCGCGCTCGGCGAGGGCCGCGCGCAGGTGGGCGTGCGCCTCCTGGGCGATCGCCGGGGTGGCGGTCTCGCCGGTGCCGATCGCCCAGACCGGCTCGTAGGCGAGGACGAGCGGCGGCTCGAGCGGCAGCGGCGCCAGCTGGCGCCCGAGCACCTCGAGGGTCTCGCCGCGGCGCCGCTCGTCGGCGGTCTCGCCGACGCAGGCGACTGGTACCAGTCCGGCCGCGCGCGCCGCGCGCGCTTTGGCGGCGACCAGCTCCTCCGACTCGCCATGGTCGCGCCGCCGCTCGCTGTGCCCGGCGAGGACGAAGCGGGCGCCGGCGTCGAGGATCTGCGCCGCCGAGACGTCGCCGGTGTGGGCACCGGAGGGCTCGGGGTGGAGGTCCTGGGCGCCGGCGCCGACCCCCGTTCCGGCGAGCGCGGCGACGACCGCCGGCAGCAGCGGGAAGGAGGGGAAGAGGACGACCTCGGGACCCCGGCTGCCGGCGGGCGCGGCGCCGAGGCCGTCGGCGAGCGCGCGGCAGTAGGCCTCGGCCTCCGCTCGCAGGAGGTGCATCTTCCAGTTGCCGGCGGCGATCGGGCGGCGCGCGCGAGCCATCGCCCCTCCGGCTAGCTCCGCGCGAGGGCGGCGACGCCCGGCAGCTCGCGGCCGGCGAGGAACTCGAGCGAGGCGCCGCCGCCGGTCGAGACGTGGCCGATCCGGTCGGCGACCCCCGCCTGGTGGATCGCGGCGACCGTCTCGCCGCCGCCGACCAGGGTGAAGCCGGGGCAGCCGGCGAGCGCCTCGGCGAGCGCGCGGGTGCCGGCGTCGAAGGGCGGCTTCTCGAAGACCCCGAGCGGACCGTTCCAGAAGAGGGTACCGGCGCGCGCGGCGGCCGCCGCGAAGGCGGCGCGCGTCTCGGGCCCGATGTCGAGCGCGAGGAAGCCGGCCGGGATCTGGTCGGCGGGCACGGTGCGGATCTCGCCCGGAGCGTCGAAGGCGTCGGCGACCACCAGGTCGGTCGGCAGCAGCAGCTCGACGCCCCGTTCGGCGGCGCGCGCGAGCAGGTCGCCGGCGAGCTCGAGCCGCTCGCGCTCGACCAGCGAGGCGGCGAGGTCGTAGCCGTGCGCGGCCAGGAAGGTGTTGGCCATGCCGCCGCCGACCATCAGCAGGTCGAGCCGCGGCAGCAGATTCTCGAGCGTGTCGATCTTGCCCTCGATCTTGGCGCCGCCGAGGATCGCGGCGAACGGGCGCTCGGGCTCGCCGAGCAGGCGGGAGAGCGCCGCGACCTCGCGCACCAGCAGCCGCCCGGCGGCCTTGCGCGGCAGGTAGGCGAGCGCGCCGACGGTCGAGGCGTGCGCCCGGTGGGCGCTGCCGAAGGCGTCGTCGACGTAGGCGCGGGCGGGCGCGGCGAGCGCGCGGGCGAAGTCGGGGTCGTTCTTCTCCTCGCCGGCGTGGAAGCGCAGGTTCTCGAGCAGGCCGACGCCGCCCGCGGGCAGCTCCTCGGCCAGCCGCGCGGCCGGCTCGCCGACGCAGTCGGCGGCGAAGGGGACCGGCGCGCCGAGCAGCTCGGCGAGCCGCTCGGCGGCCGGCGCGAGCGAGTACTTCGGATTGCGCTCCCCCTTCGGCCGGCCGCAGTGCGAGCAGAGCAGCAGCTTGGCGCCGGCCGCGGCGAGCTCTCGCAGCGTCGGCAGAGCCTCGACCAGGCGGGTGTCGTCGAGCACCCGCCCCTCCTTCATCGGCACGTTGAAGTCGACGCGCACCAGCACGGGCAGGTCGCGCAGCGTGGGCAGGTCGAGGTCTTCGAGCTCGAGCAGGCGCGTCATGGCGGGGTCTCCGGGCGTCGGGGCCGAGGCGGCGACAGGCTAGGGCGCGAGCGCCTCCGCGACCGCGCTCTCGAGCGAGCGCGCCGCGCCCGCCCAGGTGGCGAGCTGGTTCTCGGCGTCGCGGAAGCGGTTGGCGCGGCAGGAGGCGACGGCGTTGGAGTGGAAGAAGAAGTAGCGCTGGACGGCGGTCGCCAAGCCGTCGGTCGGTGCCGGCCGGACGTCGGTTCCGAGCAGCTCGTCGAAGGTGCGCACGTACTCGCCGCAGGCGACGTCGATGCGCGTCGTCGCCGGGTCGACGACGCGGGCGGCGGCGCCGTCGAGCGCGTCGAACGAGCCGCCGTGGCGGCGCCACCAGCTCTGCGCGCGCTCGCGGTCGGCGGCGCGCCGGCCGGCGCCGGCGTCGCGCGCCGAGGGGCGGGTGGCGGCGAGCTGCGCGCGCCGCTCCTCGAAGCGGCGGCGCGACTCGGCCTCGGCGTCGACGTCCGGATCGAGCCGGCGGGGCCCGTCCGGGTCGATGGCGGCGGTCGGGCTCCCGGCCGGCCGGCCGGCGGCGTCGCGCGCCGCGCGCGCGGCGAGGCTCGGTCCGGCGGGCGCGCTCTCGCTGGCCGCAGCAGCGTCGCGCCCGGGCGTGCGGCCGCGCAGGGCGAGCAGCACCACCGCGCCGATCGCCACCGCGGCGAGCAGCACCAGCACGACCCCGCCCGCGCCCGGCCGCGCGCCGCGCGCGGCGGCACCCCGGCCGGCCAGGCTCTGCTCCATCCGGGCGAGCTCGTCGTCGTCGAACAGGGGCATGGCGGAATTCTAACCGAGGCGGGCGAGCAGCTCGGCGAGGCGGTTGGAGTAGCCCCACTCGTTGTCGTACCAGGCGACCACGCGCCAGAGGCGGTCGCCGGCGCCGGTGAGCAGCGGCAGGTCGACCACCGCCGAGCGGGGGTCGCCGATGAAGTCGGAGGAGACCAGCTCCTCGTCGGTGGTGCCGAGGATGCCGGCGAGCGGCCCCGCCTCGGCGGCGCGGAAGGCTTCGACCAGCTGCTCGCGCGTCGCCGGCCGCTCGGTCGCGACGGCGACGTCGATCAGCGAGCCGGCGACGATCGGCACGCGCATGGCGATCCCCTCGACTCTTCCCGCGAGCTCGGGCAGCACCCAGCCGACCGAGGGGATGGCGTCCGAGGTGGTCGGGATGATGTTGGCGAGCGCGGCGCGCGCCCGGCGCGGGTCGGCGTGCGCCATGTCGACCAGGTTCTGCGAGTTGGTCACGCAGTGCACGGTGTTCATGAGCGCCCGCTCGACGCCGACCGCGCGGTCGAGGACGGCGAGGGTGACCGCCAGGCAGTTGGTCGTGCAGGAGGCGTTCGAGATCACCCGGTGGCGCTCCCGGTCGTAGCTGCTCTCGTTCAGCCCGAGGCAGAGGGTCGCGTCGGCGTCGGGGATCGTCGCCGAGACGACGACGGTGCGCACGCTGCCGCCGAGGTGGGCCGCCGCCAGGTCGCGCCGGCGGAAGCGGCCGGTCGCCTCGACCACGACCTCGGCGCCGTGCGCGCTCCAGTCGATCGCCTCGGGGCGCGCCTCGCGGCCGAGCGGGACCCTCCGGCCGGCGAGCACGAGGGCCTCGCCGTCGGCCGCGGCGCCGCCCGGGAAGGGGCCGTGCACCGTGTCGTGGGCGAAGAGGCGGGCGACCTGGCGGGGCTCGGCGAGGTCGTTGGCGGCGACCGGCTCGAGCCCGAGCTCGGGGCGGGTGACCGCCAGGCGCAGCAGCGCCCGGCCGATCCGGCCGAGACCGTTGACGCCGAAGCGGACCCCCATCGGCCGGGAACTCTACTAGGGACGCGCGAGGAGGCACACCCCTTGCTAGCCTTGCGCTTCGCGATGAGCCTGCGCCTGCGCCTCTTCCTGCTGCTCGCCGCCCTGGTGGTGGTCCTGGTCGGCACCCAGGCGGTGCTGGTGCGCGCGCTCGCCGCCCGGCTCGACGAGAACGTGCGCACCGTCGCCTTCCAGGTCGGCGAGCGGATCCTCTCCGGCTTCCGCTTCGAGAGCGGCGGCTCGGACCGCGAGGGGGACCGGCACAAGGTGCTGGTGGTCACCTCGGGCGACGCCGCGCCGCGCGCGCCGGCGCCGGTCGAGGGGGGCGCCGCCGAGGCGAGCGGGACCGAGCTGCGCTGGGTGCTGCGCCACGAGGTCGAGCTGCGCGAAGGGGAGGACGGAACCGCGGGCGGCGAGGCGCTGGTGCACGAGAAGCGCATCACCCTCTCGGGCGACGGCGCGCCGCCCCCCCACGAGGAGCTCGTCCGGCGCCTGGCGCTCGAGCCCGGGGCCGAGCCCGACGTCCTCTTCCTGCGCGGCGCCTCCGCCCACCCGCAGCCGATCCCGATCCCGCGCGCGCCGGTCGCCTCGACGCTCGAGGCCTTCCGCTCGCGCCTCATCGCCGGCTCGCTCGCGGTGCTCGCGGTCGGCCTGCTGGCGGCGGCGGTCGTCGCCCACCGCGCGACCCGGCCGTTGGGCGAGCTCGCCCGCGCGGCACGCCGGGTGGGCGACGGGGAGCTCGGCGTCGAGGTCGCCGCCCGCCGCCACGACGAGGTCGGCGTCGCCCTCGAGGCGTTCAACGAGATGTCGCGCCGGCTCGCCGCGCTCGACCGGGAGAACCGCCGCCTGGCCGAGAGCGAGCGGCTCTCCGAGCTCGGCGAGGTGGCGCGCGGGCTCGCCCACACCCTGCGCAATCCGTTGAACGCCCTCGGCCTCTCGCTCGAGCAGCTCGCCGCGGGCGGCGCCGACGCGGGGCGCGCTCCGGCGCTCGTCGAGTCGTCGCGCCGCCAGATCCGGCGGATGGACGGGGCGCTGCGCTCCTTCCTGGCGCTCGCCTCGGCCGGTGGCGCGGCGCCCGAGCGGGTCGACCTCGTCGCCCTGGCGCGCGAGGTGGCGCTCGAGGCGCTGCAGGACGCGGCCGGCCGCGTGCGCGTCGAGGTCCAGGCGCCGGCCGGGCGGCTCGAGCTCCAGGGCGTCGCCGCCGAGCTGCGCGCCGCGCTCCAGGCGCTGGTGGTCAACGCCTGCGAGGCGAGCCCGGAGGGCGAGCGGGTCGAGGTGGCGGTCGCGGCGGCGGCCGGCGGGCGGGTCCGCTTCACCGTCGAGGACCGGGGGGCGGGGCTTTCGCCCGAGGTCGCGCGCCGCCTCTTCGAGCCGCACGTCACCACCAAGCCGAACGGCTCGGGCATCGGCCTCTTCCTCGCCCAGCGCATCGCCGCCGGCCGCTACGGCGGCGCGGTGGAGGTCGTGCCGCGGCCGGGGGGGGGCACCCGCGCGACGCTCGAAGTCGGCGACCGGATCGGCGGCGCCGCGTGAGCGAGGCGCGGCTCCTGCTGGTCGAGGACGAGCCCGACCAGCGCTCGCTGCTGGCCGACCTGCTCGCCGCCGAGGGCTACTCGGTGGCGGCGGCCTCGAGCCTCGCCGAGGCGCGCGCCGAGCTCGCGCGCGCCCCGGTCGACCTGGTGCTCTCCGACTGGCGGCTGCCCGACGGCGAGGGGGGCGAGCTGCTCGCCGAGATCCGGCGCGACCGCCCCGAGACCGCCTTCGTCATGGTCACCGCCTACGGCACGATCGCGCGCGCGGTCGAGGCGATCCGCGCCGGCGCCGACGACTATCTCGCCAAGCCCTTCGAGCGCTCGGCGCTGCTGCTCGCGCTCGAGCGCACGCTCAAGCACCGCGCGCTCGAGCGGGAGAACCGCGACCTCGCGCGCGAGCTCGGCCTGCGCGACCGGCTGGTCGACCTGGTCGGCGGCTCGGCCGCGATGCGCCGCCTCTACGACCGGGTCGAGCGGCTGGCCGGCACGCGCGCGACGATCCTCCTGACCGGTGAGAGCGGCACCGGCAAGGAGCTCGCGGCGCGCGCCCTCCACCAGCTCTCGCCGCGGCGCGACCGGCCGTTCGTCGCGGTCAACTGCGCGGCGATCCCCGAGGGGCTGATCGAGTCGGAGTTCTTCGGCGTCGAGCGGGGCGCCTACACCGGCGCCGACCGGAGCCGCCCGGGCCGCTTCGTCGCCGCCGATTCGGGCACGCTCTTCCTCGACGAGGTCGGCGAGCTGCCGCTCACGATCCAGCCGAAGCTGCTGCGCGCGCTCCAGGAGGGCCGGGTCACCCGCGTCGGCACCAGCGAGGAGGTCGAGGTCGACGTGCGCGTGGTCGCCGCGACCAACCGGGACCTCGCCGCCGAGGTCGCCCAGGGGCGCTTCCGCGAGGACCTCTACTACCGCCTGAACGTCGTCGCGCTCGGCCTGCCGCCGCTGCGCGAGCGGCGCGAGGACGTGCCGATGCTCGCCGCGCACTTCGCCGCGCGTGCCGCGCGCCGGCACGGCGTGCCCGAGGTCGAGATCCCGCCGGCGGTGATGCGCCGGCTGATCGAGCACGCCTGGCCGGGCAACGTGCGCGAGCTGGCGCACGCGGTCGAACGGCTCGTGCTGCTCGCCGAAGGGGGCAAGGCGCGCATCGAGGACCTCCCCGAGGAGCTCCACCCGGGCGCCGCGCGCCCCGCCTCGGAGGGGATCTTCCGCCTGCCGGCTGGCGGCATCTCCTTCGAGGCGCACGAGCGCGATCTGCTGCGCCAGGCGCTCGAGCTCGCCGGCGGCAACCGGGCGCGCGCCGCCCGCCTGCTCGACCTGCCCTACAAGGCCTTCCTCTACCGCCTCGAGAAGCACCGGCTCTGAGGGTCGGTCGGCGGGCGCGGACTGCCCGGATCGGGAGCGCTTTCCCGAAATGGGGAGGCGAGCCCCGCCAAAGGGGCCGCTCGCGGCTGGCATCGCCCTTGCCTTTCTCCGGGAATGACGGCGCTTCCGCCGAGACCGAACGACAGAGGAGAACCCCGGAGATGGCACGCAACCGATTCCCGATCCCCGCCGCGCTCGCCGCGGCCCTCGCGCTCGCCGCCGGCGCGGCGCTGGCGGCGATGACGATGTCCGGCGAGGAGCCGGTCGAGAAGAAGCAGACGGTGGTCAAGTTGAAGGTCGCCTCGGACGCCGGCGCCGACGCGATCGTGCTCGACGACCTGCACGAGCTCGAGGTCGGCGAGAGCCGCAGCTTCACCACCGACACGGGCAAGCTGGTGGTCGCGACCCGGACCGAGAAGGGCTTCGAGCTCGACGTCGACGGCAAGACGATCGAGATCTCCGACTTCGCCGGCGAGCTCGGCGACATGATGGTCTGGCATTCGAAGGGCGACGGTCATGGGGAGGGCGGCGAGGCCGGGGAGGCCGGCGAGGCGCACCGGTTCGTCTTCGAGAAGAAGATCGAGATCGCCGACGACGCCGAGGGCAAGACCATGGTCTGGCACTCGGAGGGCGGCGAGGGCCCGGCGCGCATCCACGTCATCCAGCGGCACGGCGAGGCGGGCGAGCCGGCCGGTTTCGCCTTCACGACCGGCGATCTGCCGGCCGG
>WYBK01000230.1 GCA_011525905.1 Acidobacteriota bacterium | reverse complement strand
CCAGCATCGCGATCACCGCCCCCTTCGAGGCGCCGAGCACCGTGATCCGCTCGGCCGCCACGCCGGCGGCGAGCAGGGCGCGCAGCTGCCCGGCCACCCGGTCGGCGAAGGCGGCCGGGTCGGTTCCCGAGGGGCGCAGCTCGCCGATCACCACGAAGCCGGCGCCCGCCAGCCGCTCGACGATCGCCGCGTACTCGTAGCGGCCGTGCTCCTCGCTCGACGCCTCGGGACCCAGCTCCTCGACGATCGCGCCGTGCAGGTAGACGAGGTAGCGCGCCGCCGGATCGGGGCGCTCCGGCGGGCCGGGCAGCGCGCGCCCCCCGGTCGCCGACGCCTCCCCCGCGAACGCCACGGCGGAGAGAGCGAGCAACAGGAGGGGACCGAGCCAACCGATCATCGCGAGCGCACCCAGAGCGCTTGATCCGTCTTCTCTCCCTGCGCCTCGCCCCGCTGCCCGGGCGGCGTCGCGCCGAGCCGCGGCACAGCGCGGTCGGGCCCGCGAGAGGACTCGGGCGAGACCGAGCCCGGCGTCAATCCGGTCGCTCCCCCGGCTGGAGGATCGCCGCCATGCGCTCGTGGACCCGGTGAATCGCCTTGAGCGGCCGGATCAGGACCTTGAACTCGACGATCTGACCATCGTCGTTCCACCGGATCAGGTCGACTCCGTTGATCTCGACGCCGTCGATCTCGGCCTCGAACTCCAGCACGGCATCCCGGGCGCCGAGAATCTCGCGCACGTAGCGGAAGCCGGGACCGGAGAAGACCCGAAACGCCGCCCTCAGGTAGCCGGCGACGAGCTCGCGGCCCCGCTGCGGCGTGTGGACGACCGGTGAGTGGAAGACCGCGTCCTCGGCGAGCAGCGCATCCAGGCCGCTCGGGTCGCGGGATTGGACGAGTCGGTGCCAGGCTTCGATCGGGTGGTCGGCCATCGTGTACCTCGCAGAGTCGAGCGGACCGCCGGGACCGTCGGCAGCGGGGAATCCGCTCACTCCCCCCGCGCGGGTCCTCGATCGTTCGAGGGCGTGCGGGAGAGCCGCTCGCGATCCCCGGCCCGGGCGATCACGAGAGGAGCCTCATCGCCGTCGAAGCGTACACCTCGGCGCATTCGAGGAGCCGGTCCACCGAGACCAGCTCGTTCGGGCCGTGCGAGACCGAGAGCAAGCCGGGGCCGTACGCGAGCGCCGGGATGCCGAGAGCGGCGTAGTGCCGGGTCTCGAGCACCCCCGGGCAGAGCTCGAAACGGGCGCTGCGTCCCGTCACGTCCCGGATGCCCGAAGCGAGCGCCCGGCCGAGCGCGCCCTCGGGATCGGTCGCCGCCGATCGGCCCTCTTGCAGCAGCTCGACGTCGCACGAAACGCCGCGCGCGCGCGCCTCTTCGACCACGCGGTACAGCGCGTCGCGCTCGGCGTCGAAGTCCTCCTCCGGGTTGGTCCGACGGTCCAGTGTGAACGAGACGCGGTCGGGCACGACATTGAAGCTGTGCCCCCCCGCGAGCTCGCCGCCCAGCAGCAGCACCGACCGCCGCGCTGCGGCGGGCGCGATCGCGAGCTCGGTCCGGCGTTCGGACACCCGGGATTCGAGCTCGGCGAACAGGCCGGCGACGGTCAACATCCCGCGAAAGGCGTTGACCCCGCGAAAGTGCAGGCCGACGTGCGCGGGCTTGCCGTGCACGGTCACCCGCATCGAGATCACTCCGCGGTTCGCGCTCCAGACCACGCCGCTCGTCGGCTCCATCGTCAGCATGCCGACGGCGTCGCGCTCGATCCAACCTGTCTCGGCGAGAGCCACCGTGCCGCGCGGGCCCGAGGTCTCCTCGTCCGGCACCGACACGCAGACCAGCCGGCCCTTCGGCTCGAACCCCGAGCTCGCCAGGGCCCGGGCGGCGAAGGCCATCGCCGCGATCCCACCCTTCATGTCGGCCGCGCCACGCCCATGGAGATGGCCCTTCCGCACGGCCGGCTCGAACTGCGACCGATCCTGCGCCGGCACGACGTCGTAGTGCCCGCTGAAGTAGAGCGCGCGACCCCCCGCGCCGAAGGTCGCCGCCACGCAGGGACCGGCCCCGGAGGGATCCACCCTCTGCACCTCGAGCCCGAGGTCGCGCGAGCGCTCCGCGATCCGCGCGGCGCAGGAGCCATAGCCCTCTCCGGGGGGGTTCTCGGTCGGAACCCGGATCAGCTCGGATGCGAAGTCGACGAGGTCGGCCCGCTCGCGCTCGAGGCGACGCCGGATCCTCCGCGCCAGCTCCGTCGCGTGGGCCGGTTTCAAGGACGGAATGGCCTCACCGCACCCTCGGCGCGCAGCCTTTCGAGCGCCGCCTTCGCGCTCGCGTTGTCCGGGTTCAGCTCGAGGGTCCGCTCGTAGTTGCGGATCGCCTCGGCGACGCGCCCGAGCGCGGCGTAGGCCTCGGCGAGGCTGTCCCAGGTGTTGAACGCTTCGGGGAAGAGCTCGGTGTTGAGCTCGAAGATCCGCGCCGCCGTCTCCTTCTCCCCCTGGGAGAGGAATCGGTAACCGATGCCGTTCAGCCGCCGCTCGACCTCCGCCGCCGAGGTCCGCTCGACCAGGGCGCCCGCGAGCCCCTTGGCCCGCTCGCGCCGGCCGGCGAGCGACTCGATCGCGATCCTCCCGGCCGCGACCGAGACCCGCGCGTCGT
>WYBK01000229.1 GCA_011525905.1 Acidobacteriota bacterium | reverse complement strand
GGCACCGCGGCCTACATGGCGCCGGAGCAGGCGCGCGGCGGCGCGGTCGACAAGCGGGCGGACATCTGGGCCTTCGGCGTGGTGCTCTACGAGATGCTGACGGGCCGGTCGCTGTTCGCGGCGGAGACGGTGAGCGACACGCTCGCGGGCGTGCTCAAGACCGGGATCGATCTCGGCGAGCTGCCCGAGGCGACGCCGCCGGCGATCCGGCGCCTGCTGCGTCGCTGCCTCGAGCGGAATCCGAAGAACCGCCTGCACGACATCGCCGATGCGCGCATCGTCCTCGACGAGGTCGCGAGCGGGCGGATCGACGGGGGCGTGGCCGCCTCCGCGCAGGTGGCGCAGGACCAGCGCGCTCGATGGCCGCTCCTCGCCGCGGCGCTCGTCGTGGGTCTCGCCCTGGGTGCGGTCGCGGCGAAGCGGCTCTGGGCGCCGGCCGCGAGCGCGCCGGCGGCATCGCCCCATCGCGAGCTCGAGATCGCGGCGCCGCTCGACCACCAGCTCGTCTCCGGGCTCGCGCTCTCGGCGGACGGCCGCCGCCTCGCCTTCGTCGCACGCGGCGAGGACGGGCGCACCGGCCTCTGGGTGCGCGCGCTCGACGAACCCGAAGCCGAGCTGCTCCCCGGTACCACCGACGCGCGCTACCCCTTCTGGTCCCCCGATGGCCGCCGTCTCGGCTTCTTCGCGCAGAATCGGCTGAAGGTGACCGATCTGCTGGGCGGCAGCCCGCGCACCGTGGCCGGCACGGGCGCGACGGTCGACGCGCGCGGCGGCAGCTGGGGCGCCGACGACCGCATCCTGTTCGCCCCCACCTTCGTCGGTCCGATCTTCTCGGTCGCCGCGGCAGGGGGTGAGCCGGAGCCGGCGACGCGGATCCCGGAGGGGAGCGAGCTCGGCACGCAGCGCTTTCCCGGCTTCCTGCCGGACGGCCGTCGCTTCCTCTACTACGCCTCGACCGGGACCGGCGTCGAGCCGGGCGACCTCTATCTCGGCCGCCTGGGCTCGCTCGAGGCCAAGCGCCTCGGACCCGCGGCCTCGGCGGCCCACTACGCGGAGCCGGGGTATCTGCTCTACGTCCAGGGGGATGCGCTCGTCGCGCGCCGCTTCGACGACGCGCGCGAGGAGCTCACCGGCGAGCCGATCCCGCTCGGGATCGCCCTGCCGGGATCGATCAGCGTCTCGGGGCAGCGCTCGCTCGCGGTCTCGCGGGAGGGCACGCTCGTCTACCGCGCCGACAAGCGGAACTCGACCCGTCTCGTCTGGGTCGACCGCCGGGGCGAGGAGCTCGCGACGATCCTCTCGGAGGAAGACGTCTGGCACTACGGACCCCGCCTCTCGCCCGATGGCAAGCGCCTCGTCGTCTCGCACTACCAAGCCGGGGCGACCTCCGGGGGGCTCTGGGTCCACGATCTGGAGCGCGGCACCGCCTTTCCGATCACCTTCGAGGAGACGAGCGACGACACGCTCGCCATCTGGTCGCCGGACGGCTCCGAGCTCGCGTATGCCTCGGTGGGGGGCGCAGGCGTGAGCGGGATCTTCCGGGTCGACGTGCGCCGGCCGCAGGGGGGGCGGCTCTTTATTCCGCGGGAGAACTTCGCGATCCCCTCCGCCTGGCTGGGCGGCGACGGGGGCCTGGTCTTCATCGAAAGCGACGAGACCGGGAGGTTCACGCTCTGGCGCGCCGATCCCGAGCGCGGCGGCGAGCCACGGCGACTGGGCGGGGCGCAGGGGAGCGAGACGAACGTCGTGCTGTCGCCCGACCGCCGGTGGCTCGCCTTCGGCTCCGAGGCCACCCGGCGGCAGGAGGTCTACCTGCGCCGGCTGGACGATGCGACCGGGACGACGACGCTGCGCGTCTCGACCGACGGCGGCGACTACCCGCGCTTCCGCGGCGACGGCCGCGAGCTCTTCTACCTCGACGACAACGGCCGCATGATGGCCGTACCGCTCGAGCTCGGCGAGTCTCCCCGGGTCGGCCAACCGGTGCCGCTCTTCGATGCGCGCGTCGAGGAGGCCGCCGACACCCAGTACGATGTCTCGCCCGACGGCCAGCGCTTCGTCCTCAACCGCACCCTCATCGAGGACCGCGTGCCCGTCTCGGTCGTCCTCGGCTGGCCGGCGCGCCTCGAACGCGGGAGCAGGCGGTGAGCGGGCGCCGACGCGGTCCCGTCCCGTCCAGCGCCGAGCTCGCGGGAGGCAGCCCGGCCGGACTCAACCGGGTCGAGGAGCGGCGGCTGGTTTTCTTCTAGAGATTGTCTAGAATTAACCATAGGTATGTTCGATTTGAGCCAGTCGCAGCGGCGCGCCCGCGAGCGCCTCGGCAGGCCCTCGGCGCGGCGACGGCGCTCCGACGCCGGACGCTCGCGCCTCCGGCCGGAGCTGCTGGCCGAGCTGCGCGCCCAGGTCATGACCGCGCAGCGCCCGTCGATGACGGCCGTCCACCGCCGGCTCGCGGCGCTCGCCCGCGAGCGGGGTTGGCGCGCGCCGGCGCGCGCCACGCTCTACGCCGCCCTCCCCGGGCTCGAGGGGAGCCGGTTCGAGCTCGCCGAGCTGCCGCAGCCGGTGCAGGCGGCGCTCTACAACCTGACTCCCGACGCGACGGTGCCGGGTCACCAGGTCGCCTTCTACTGCTTCAACTACGGCTCGGTGGCGGCGGCGAGCTTCGCGGCGGGGCTGCCCTGGCTCGATCTCCACCAGGCCTCCCGCGCCCGCGGC
>WYBK01000028.1 GCA_011525905.1 Acidobacteriota bacterium | reverse complement strand
GGGTCGCCGCCCGGCTCTCGGCGCCGAGCAGCAGGAGGGCGAGCGTGGCGATCGGCAGGGCGGCCCGTACGGCCGGGGCGCGGCGCTGGAGCTCCAGGGAGCGCATCGGGATCCTTTCTCGCGGGAAACGCGGCGTCGTTTCCCCCGAGCGGACCATCGCTCGCGCCGGATGGACAAGCGGTCCGGGCCGGACCGTCTCCTCGGTGACTCGATCGGGGCTCTAGCCGTGCGCGAGGCTGGCTGCGTCGGGCGCGAGGGCCGCCGCCCGCTCGACCTCGACGCGCGCGTCGTTGAAGCAGGCGCCGCCGCCCAGGTCGGTCAGGCTGTCGGGCGCCAGGGCGTTGGCGGTCGCGCCGTTGACGGTGTTGTGGCTCCAGAGCCCCTTGGGGAGCTCGACCACGCCGGGGCGCATCGCGCTCGACAGCTTCAAGTCGCAGATCACCTCGCCGAGCTCGTTCCAGATCCGCACCCGCTCGCCGTCGGCGAGGCCGCGCGCGGCGGCGTCGTCCGGGTGCATCTCGAGCGGCACCGGCCCGCGCCGCAGGTGACCGAAGGTCGAGGAGACCGTCCGGCTCGTGGCGGGGGAGACCAGAGCGAGCGGGAATCGCCCGGTCGCCGGATCGGCGCGGTACGCGTGGAGGCCCCCCGGCGCCTCGCGGTCGAGCTCGGGCGGCACCAGGTGGATCTTGCGATCGGCCGTGTGCGGGAAGACGTCGACGAACTGCACCGGCCGGGCGCCGGCCGCCGGCAGCCCGTAGCCGCGCTCGGCGAGCTCGGCGCGCAGCGCCTCGCCCCGGCCGGTCGCGTCGAGCACCCGCGCGACCGCCTCGCGCTCGGCGGGGATCTCGCAGGCGCGCGCCACGCCGCAGCGCATGGCCAGCTCGGCGAAGACCTCGTAGTTGGGGCGGGCCTCGCCCGGCGGCGCGGCCGCCGGCTCGCTGACGTGCAGGACGAAGGCGCCGTAGCCGCGCGACAGCTCCCGGTGCTCGAGGAAGTGGGTGGCCGGCAGGACCACGTCGGCGTAGCGCGCGGTGTCGGTCGCCACCTGGTCGAAGACCACGGTGAAGAGATCCTCGCGCTCGAGGCCGCGGCGGACGCTCGTCTGGTTGGGCGTCGTGGCGAGCGCGTTCGAGTTGTAGACGAAGAGCGCGCGCACCGGCGGCTCGGCCCGCTCGAGCGCCTCGCCGAGGCGGTTCATGTTGATCGTGCGGGTGGTTGGCTCGGGACCCCAGAGCGGCTCGGCGGCGAAGCGCCAGGCGCCCGAGTTCGACATCGTGTAGCCGCCGCCGCGCACGCCGAACTTGCCGGCCACCGCCGGCAGCGACAGGATCGCCGCCACCGCCGAGCCGCCGTTGCGGTTGCGCTCGACTCCCCAACCGCAGCGGATGACCGCGGGCGAGGACTCGGCGTAGAGGTCGACGAAGCGCTCGAGGTCGGCGACCGGCACGTCGGCCTCGGCGGCCGCGCGCGCGAGCGTCCAGGGCTCGGCGCGCTGGCGCAGCGCCTCGACTCCGGTGGCGTGGCGCGCCAGGAAGTCGAGGTCGGCCGCGCCGCGCGCGTACAGCTCGCGGATCGCCGCCAGGGCGAGCGGGGCGTCGCTGCCCGGGCGGGGCGCCAGGTGGAGATCGGCCTGGGCGGCGAGCGGAATCCGGCGCGGGTCGACGACCACGAGGCGCGCCCCCGCGTCGCGCGCCGCGCGCACGATCGGCACCAGGTGGATGCCGGTCGCCGACGGATTGCACCCCCAGACGACGATCAGCTTCGCGTGCACGTAGTCGGGGAGCGCGACCCCCTCCATCTTGCCGTAGAGCCCGGTCGCCGCCCGGCCGGTCGGCGCCGCGCAGACGGTGCGGGCGAGCCGCGAAGCGCCGAGCCGGCGGAACAGCAACGCGTCGGTGGTGCCGTCGGAGAGCAGGCCGTTCGAGCCGCCGTAGGCGTAGGGCAGGATCGCCTCGCCGCCGAAGCGATCGCGAATCTCGATCAGGCGCGCGGCGATCCGGTCGAGCGCGTCGTCCCAGGAGATCCGCTCGAAGGCGCCCTCCCCCTTGCGGCCCGCGCGGACGAGCGGGTGGAGGAGACGCTCGGGCGCTCTCAAGTGGCGGGGGAGCGTGCGCACCTTGGAGCAGATGAAGCCGGCGGTCAGCTCGTTGCGGTCGCGCGATCCCTCGATCTTCGTGACGCGGCCGGCCTCGACGGTGACGTCGAGGCTGCAGGCGTCGGGGCAGTCGAGCGGACAGGCCGCGCGGACGACGGCCGGCGCGCCGCTCACGAGTCCGAGCGCTCCTCGTCGGCGGCGCGCAGCAACTCGGGCATGCGGGCGAAGAATCCGGCGAGGTCGTCGCCCTCGGGCAGCGTGATCTCGTAGAGGCCGTTGCGCACGCGGCGCACCTCGCCGTCGCCGGCGCGCACGAGGGCGACGCGCAGCGACTCGCGCGACAGGCCGAGGGCGTCGGTCGAGGCGAAGAGCTGCTCCATGGTGGCCTGGTCGAGGGCGCGCAGCGGTCGGGTTTCCACGTCGGACCTCCGGGTCAGTCGAGGAAGAAGTCGTCGAGGAGCGGCTCGCCCGGCGCGACGGCGTAGCGCTCGAGGTCGGTCACTCCGGCGCGCGCCAGCACTTCGTCGTCGACGAAGAAGTTGCCGGTCAGCTCGCGCGCCGGCCGGGTCAGGATCCAGTGGGCGGCGTCGGCCAGGATCTCCGGCTTGCGCGTCTGCTTCGGATCGACGCGGCCGCCGAGCATGGCGAGCGCCGCGGTGTCGATCGCGGTGCGCGGCCAGAGCGCGTTGACCGCGATGCCGCGCGGCGCCAGCTCCGCGGACATGCCGAGCACGCACATCGACATGCCGTACTTGGCCATCGTGTAGGCGACGTGCGGCGCGAACCACTTCGCCTTCATCGACAGCGGCGGCGACAGGTTGAGGATGTGCGGGTTGGCCGCGCGCTCGAGGTGGGGGATGCAGGCCCGCGAGCAGAGGAAAGTGCCGCGCACGTTGACCCCGAACATCAGGTCGAAGCGCTTCATCTCGGTCTCGAGCGTGCCGGTCAGCGAGATGGCGGAGGCGTTGTTGACCAGCACGTCGATGCCGCCGAAGCGTTCGACCGTCGCCGCGACCGCGGCGAGCACCTGCTCGTCCGAGCGGATGTCGGTGGCGAGCGCCAGCGCCCGCCCGCCCGCGGCCTCGATCGCCTCGGCGGCCGAGTGGATCGTGCCAGGCAGCTTCGGGTGCGGCTCGCTGGTCTTGGCGACGATCGCGACATTGGCGCCGTCGCGCGCGGCGGCGAGGGCGATCGCCAGGCCGATGCCGCGCGACGCGCCGGTGACGAAGAGGGTCTTGCCCGCCAGGCTCGACATGCGCGGGATCTTAGCTCGGCGCCGGCCGGAGCCGCCCGCCCCCCGGACCCCAGCGCCGCAGACCCGGAGTCCGGGGCGACGGTTGTTGGAGTCGCGTGCCTCGGGGGTCGTATTCTTCGCGGGTGAGCCTGCGCTCGGAGATCCTCGAACAGCCGGAGGTGCTGGCGCGCCTGATCGAGGCGCAGGCGGATGCGGCGGGCAGGGCGGCTGGAGCGCTCGCCCGCCGGGAGGTGCGCTGGGCGCTCATCGCGGCGCGCGGCAGCTCGGACAACGCCGGGCTCTACGCGAAGTACCTGTGGGGCGCCCGCAACCGGCTGCCGGTGGCGCTCGCCGCGCCCTCGCTCTTCACGCTCTACGACGCGCCGCCCCGCCTCGACGGGGCGCTCGTGGTCGGCATCTCGCAGTCGGGGCAGTCACCCGACATCGTCCGCGTGCTCGCCGAGGCGCGCCGGCAGGGGGCGCCGACGCTGGCGATCACCAACGACCCCTCGTCGCCGCTCGCCGCCGAGGCCGACTTTCTGTTCGACACCGGGACCGGCCCGGAGCGCTCGATCGCGGCGACCAAGACCTACACGGCGCAGCTCGCGGCGGTCGCGCTCCTCTCGGTGGCGCTCGGCGGCGGCGAGGCGGAGCGCGCGGCGCTCGCGCGGCTGGCCGACGCCGTCGGCGCGGCGCTCGCACTCGAGGGGGCGATCGAGCGCGCCGTCGGCCGCTACCGGGAGATGAGCCAGTGCGTCGTGCTCGGCCGCGGCTTTCACTACTCCACCGCCTACGAGTGGTCGCTGAAGTTGAAGGAGCTCGCCTACGTGCTCGCCGAGCCCTACTCGCCGGCCGACTTCCAGCACGGGCCGATGGCGGTCGTCTCGCGCGGCTTCCCGGTGCTGGCGGTCGTGCCCTCGGGCGCGCCGTTCGCGGAGATGCTGGCGCTGCTGCGCTCGCTGGTCGCCGAGCGCGCCGTCGATCTGGTGGCGCTCTCCGACCGCCGCGAGGCGCTCGAGCTGGCGGCGACGCCGCTCGCGCTGCCCGAGGGGGTGCCGGAGTGGCTCTCACCGGTCGTCGCGATCGTCCCGGCACAGCTCTTCTGTCTGCACCTCGCCCGGTCGCGCGGCCTCGACGTCGAGGCGCCGCGCGGCCTGACCAAGGTCACCCGGACCTGGTGAGCGCCCCGCGGGCCGCCCGGCTCCCGGTGAGCCGGGTCACAGCGGCCAGACCCAGAGCAGCATCGGTACGGCGACCGCCACGACGACCGCCTCGAGCAGCAGCCCCATCCGCCAGTAGTCGCCGAAGCGGAAGCCGCCCGGTCCCAGGATCAGAGTGTTGTTCTGGTGGCCGATCGGCGTCAGGAAGGCGCACGAGGCGCCGATCGCCACCGCCATCAGGAAGGGGTCGGCAGCGACACCGAGCTGCGCGGCGCCGCTCAGCGCGATCGGACACATCACGGCGGCGGTCGCGGCGTTGTTGACGAAGTCCGAGAGGACCATGGTCACCACCAGCAGGAGGGTCAGGCTCCAGACCGGATCGCCGCCGGCGACTCGCTCGAGCAGCAGGCGGGCGACGAGGCCGGCCGCGCCGGTCGACTCGAGGGCGCCCGCCACGGGCAGCAGCGCGCCGAGCAGGACGATCACCGGCCAGTCGATCGCCTCGTAGAGGCGCCGTGGCGAGAGGACGCCGAGCAGGACGAAGGCGAGCACGCCGGCGGCGAAGGCGATCGCCGCCGGCAGCAGGCCGGCCGCGGCGACGCCGAGCGCGGCGGCCATCGCGAGCGCCGCGGCGAGCGCCTTGCGCCGGTCGGGCAGCCGGAGCGGGCGCGGCGCGAGCGGCACGCAGCCGAGCTCGGCCGCGAAGGCGGCGAGCGCCTCGGCGGGTCCCTGGAGGAGCAGCACGTCGCCGGCCTGGATCGCGGTCGAGCGCAGCCGGCGGATCGAGCGCCGCCCGCGGCGCGAGATCGCGAGCAGGTTGAGGCCGAAGCGGGTGCGCAGCGCCAGGTCGGTCGCCGTCCGGCCGATGAGAGGGGAACCGGCGGTCGGCACCATCTCCTGGATCAAGACCTCCTCGGGCTCGGCGCGCTCGGGCTTCTTGGCGCGCGGCTCCGGCGGCTCGTCGCGCGCGACTGCCCCGCCTTCGCTCGCGCCGTTCTCTTCCCCGGTCTCCGCCGCGGTCCGCTTGGCCTCCTCGAGCTCGAGGTCGAGCTTGCCGAGCGCCGCGGCGAGCGCCTCGGGCTCGGCCTCGATGACCAGGATGTCGCCGGCGCGCAGCCGGCGGGCGCGATTCGGCACGGCCATGCGGAAGTCGTTGCGCACCATGCCGACGATCTGCGCATCGGCTTCGCCGAGCAGCCGCTCGACCTCGCCGAGCGCTTTGCCGACGGCGCGGCTCTTCTCCGGCAGACGCATCTCGGTCAGGTAGGCGCCGGTGTCGAAACCCTCGGCGCCGGCGCCGGGGCGCGACGGCACCAGCCGCCAGCCGACCAGGACCAGGAAGAGCAGGCCGGCGCCGGCGACCGCGAGACCGACCGGGGTGAAGTCGAACATGGCGAAGGCGGCGCCCGCCTGCTCGGCACGAAAGCCCGAGACGATCAGGTTGGGCGGCGTGCCGACCAGCGTGGTCATGCCGCCGAGAATGGTGCCGAAGGCGAGCGGCATCAGTAGCCGGCCGGGCGGCAAGCCGTGCCGCGCGGCGGCCTGGAGCGCCAGCGGCAGCAGCAGCGCGAGCGCGCCGACGTTGTTTATGAACGCCGAGAGCGCGGCGCCGAGCCCGATCAGCGCCGCCATCGTCGGCAGCGGGCCGGCCTTCGCGGGGAGCACGCGGCGCGCCAGCGCGTCGATCGCCCCGGTCTCGTCGAGGCCGCGGCTGAGCACGAGCACGCAGGCGACGGTGATCACCGCCGGATGGCCGAAGCCGGCGAACGCCGCGGAGGCGGGTACCAGGCCCGCGAGGACCGCGGCGATCAGGGCGAGACCCGCCACCACGTCGTGCCGCCAGCGCCCCCAGAAGAAGAGCCCGACCGTGCCGGCGAGCAGGAGCAGCAGGAGGAGCTGGTCCCGGGTCATCGGCCTGCGGCGGGCGCCGGGCGTCCCAGCCGACGCTCGAGCTGGGCGCGGTGGAGGTCGTGGGGCTCGAGCGGGTCGACCCGCTCGAACCAGCCGCCGGCGGCGCGCTCGGCGGGCTCCCCCTCGAGCGGCCCGACGACCACCATCTGCGGCCAGGCGGGGAGCGTGTCGCCCAGCAGGCGCGGCCCGACCCCCCAGAAGACCTCGCGCGCGGCGGTGACGTGGCCGCTCGCGGTCTTGCTGGTCTTCCAGATCCGCTTCGAGCTCCAGGCGGTGCCGACCTCGATGGCGGTGTAGAGGTTGTCGAAGGGGGCGTGGCGGTGGTGGTCGAAGTTCAGATCGACGCCGGAGCCGCGCGCGTAGACGTTGCCGTTGCCGAGCAGGGCGTTCGAGAGATCGTGCTGCGACGGCGTCTCGACGCGGAAATCGGTGACCAGGCAGTCGTGCGAGCCGCGTACCGAGATGCCGTAGTGGCCGCCGCGGCCGCGCACCACGATCCCCTGCCCGGTCAGGTTGCGCGAGAAGTGGAAATGGACGCCGTTGTCGAAGTTGACGACCTCGACGTCGCGGACCCAGGAGTTCCAGAGGTCGCGCAGGAAGATCGCGTTGTGTCCCGGCTCGCGGTGGTGCTTGGCGTACTCGACGAGCGGGAACTCGATCGTCAGCCCCTCGATGCCGATCTCCTCGAGCGCCGGCTCGAAGCTGCGCAGCTCGGGCCGCCACTCGGGGCGCACGTCGAGGCGCAGCGGCCGGTCGAAGCGGACCCGGCCGCCGCCGGCCGAGACGACGCGCAGCAGCCGGTCGTCGAGCTTCGCCCCTGGCCGCTGCACCTGGCAGCGCCCGCCGAGCTCCCGCCCGGCGTGCAGATGGAGGGTCAGCGAGCCCGCTTCGTCGTCGTGCTGCAGCAGGCGAACGAGCTGGCCCGGAGCGAAGGCCGCCGTGTCCGAGACCTCGAGCTCGAGGCCGCCGCGGCCCGCCGGCGCGGTCACCGCGGCCAGGCGCCGCCCCTCGCCGAAGGCGCCGTCGGCGCGCAGGAAGCCGCCCCCCCAGCTCCAACCGCAGGGGCCGCCATGGTCCCCCGCGCCGGCGACGTCGCACAGCGTCGGCTCGATGAAGAGGACCGTGCGGCCGGAGCCGGCGCCGCGCAGCACCTGGCCGCTGCGCTCGAGGCGCAGGACGCCCGAGATCCGGAAGCGCCCGGCGGGCACGACGATCGCGCCGGCGGGAGCCTGCGCCAGCGCCGCGCGGAAGGCCTCGGTGTCGTCGGCGTCGTCGTCGCCCGCGGCGCCGAAGGCCCGCACGTCGGCGACCGCCGGCACGTCGGGCAGCGGCCGCTCGCCGAAGTGGTAGCCGGCGAAGGAGAAGTCGGTGACCGGGCCGGCGGGGTCGAAGAGCTCGCCCTCGACCCCCCAGAGGCGCGAGCGCTCGGCCGCGGGGGGCTGGGGCTGCGCTCCGCAGCCGAGGAGCGAGACGAGGACGATGGCCGTGCCCAGCGGCACGAGCCGCATCGCTCCCGCGCAGCGTCCGTCGCGCGTCGCTCGTGCCCTTCTCGCCGGCATCGGCGCGACGATAGCCCAGTTCGCGCCGGAGACTCGGCTGGCGCCCGACCACCGGCGGTGAGAGAGTGCACACGACGAGAGGAGGCGGCGATGGGTCGACAGGTCGAACGGGCGCACGAGTTGGCGCGGCTGCACGTGCCGGGGTCGCCGCTCGTGCTGTTCAACGTCTGGGACGCCGGCTCGGCGCGCGCCGTGGCCGATGCGGGCGCGCGAGCGATCGCCACCGGCAGCCATCCGGTCGCCTCGGCGCACGGCTTCGAGGACGGCGAGAAAATCCCGCTCGACCTCGTGCTCGCCAACCTCGAGCGGATCGTCGGCGCGGTCGACCTGCCGGTCACCGCCGACCTCGAGGCCGGCTACGGCGCTTCCCCCGAGGCGGTCTTCGAGACGGTGACGCTCGCGCTCTCCTCGGGCGTGGTCGGATGCAACTTGGAAGACCGCGTGCTCGGCTCGGCCGAGCTCTACCCGGTCGAGGAGCAGGCGGCCCGGGTGCGCGCGGCGCGCGCCGCGGCCCAGCGCTTCGGCGTCTCCTGCTTCGTCAACGCGCGCACCGACCTCTTCCTGGTCGCGCCCGCCGAGGCGCACGACGAGGCGCTGGTCGACGCCGCGCTCGAGCGCGCGGTCGCCTGGGCTGCCGCCGGCGCCAGCGGCTTCTTCGTTCCAGGATTGCGCGCCGAGGCGCTGATGGCCCGCCTGTGCGCCGGCTCGCCGCTGCCGGTCAACCTCTTCGCCCGCCCCGACGGCCCGCCGCTCGCTCGATTGGCCGAGCTCGGCGCCGCGCGCATCAGCCACGGCCCCGGCCCCTGGCGCCTGGCGATGCGCGCCCTCGCCGACGCCGCCCGCGCGGCGCACGAGGCTCTGCCCGGCCTCACGGTTCACTAGCGCGCCGGCCGGCTTTCGAGCCCGCCCCGACGGCCGTGGAGGATGGGGCGGCCCTCGGCGGCGAAATCGGCTATCCTCGGAGTCGTCCGTTTCCTTGGAGTCGGAGCGCCGTGGCGGCGAGAGCTGGGAGGCTCGCATCGGGGTGCTCGACGGAGCGCCCGCATCGGGGGCGGGGTCCCCGGCCCCCCTCGTGGGGTTCGGCTCGCCTCGCGTTCTCCAGGGCCCTCGCGTCGGCCCCGCTCGCCTGCGCTCTCGCCCTCCTGTCCGTCCTCGGCCCGTTGGCGGCGCCCGCGCGCGCCGCCGAGGAGGTTCCGGCCATGAATCCGCGTCGCTTCGTCCTCTGCCTCGACGGCACCTGGAACAGCACCTACGTGAAGAAGCGGCGCGACGACGGGCACGAGGTGCTCAAGCCCTCCAACGTCCTCAAGCTCTGCCGTGCCGTGCTCCCCCTCGACGAGGGCTCCGGGCGCGCGCAGGTGACCTTCTACGACACCGGCGTCGGCTCGCTCGCGAAATACCCGGGCGCCTCGAACCGGATGCTCTCGGCGGCGGACAAGCTGCTCGGCGGCGCCTTCGG
>WYBK01000228.1 GCA_011525905.1 Acidobacteriota bacterium | reverse complement strand
GTGCGAGCGCTTCTTCGACGGCCGGCGCGTGCTCGCCGGCGACGCGGCGCACGCCATGGCGCCCAACCTCGGCCAGGGCGCCAACAGCGCGCTGGTCGACGCCGCCGTGCTCGCCCACGAGCTCGCGTCCGCCCCCGATCTCGCTATGGGCCTCACCGCCTACGACCGGCGGCGGCGCCCGGCCGTGGCCAGGGTCCAGGCCGCGTCCGGCCGCCTCGGCCGGCTCTCCGAACGGCGCGGCGCGGTGGCCCGCTTCCTGCGCGACCGGGTCCTGATGCCGCTCGCCGCGCGCGCCGCCCGGCGGCCGGCGACGCTGCGCGCGACGCTCCAGGAGAAGCTGCCGGCGCTGCGCGCGATGGCCGCCGGCGGCTGAGGGCCCGGTCCCTTTCGAGGCACGCTCCGGGGACGATATCTTCGGCAGGATCCGCTCGACCGCCGGAGGTCCCGATGCCCGATGCCCGCGCCAACCCCCTCCTCGAGCTCGCCGCGCTCGGCCAGTCCGTCTGGCTCGACTTCATCCGGCGCAGCCTGATCGACTCGGGCGAGCTCGCCCGGCTGGTCGCCGAGGACGGCGTGCGTGGCGTCACCTCCAATCCGGCGATCTTCGAGAAGGCGATCGCCTCGGGAGACGAGTACACCGGGCAGATCCTCGAGGTGGCGCCGGCGGTCGACGGCGAGGCGGCGCGCATCTTCGAGGCGCTGGCGGTCGAAGACGTGCGCCGCGCGGCCGACGTCCTGCGCCCGGTCCACGAGGCGAGCGGCGGTGCCGATGGCTTCGTCTCGCTCGAGGTCTCTCCCGAGCTCGCCGACGACCGCGACGGGACGATCGCCGAGGCGCGCCGGCTCTGGGCCGCGGTCGACCGGCCGAATCTGATGATCAAGGTCCCCGGCACCCCCGCCGGCGTGCCGGCGGTGCGCCAGCTGATCGCCGAGGGGATCCACGTCAACGTCACCCTGCTCTTCGCGCGCTCCGCCTACGTGGCGGTCGCCGACGCCTTCCTCGAGGCGCTCGAGGAGCGGGCGGACCAGGGGCTGCCGATCGACCGCGCGGCGAGCGTCGCCAGCTTCTTCGTCAGCCGGATCGACACCCTGGTCGACCAGCGCCTCGACGAGCGGCTCAACGACGCCGCGCCGGCCGAGCGCCCCCGGCTCGAACGGCTGCGCGGCCGCGTCGCGATCGCCAACGCCAAGCTCGCCTACCGCCACTACCGCGCGCTGGTCGAGAGCGAGCGCTGGCGGCTGCTCGCGGCCCGCGGCGCGCGGCCGCAGCGGCTGCTCTGGGCGTCGACCTCGACCAAGAACCCCGCCTACCGCGACACGCTCTACGTCGAAGAGCTGATCGGTCCCGACACGGTCAACACCGTCCCGCCCGAGACGCTCGAGGCCTTCCGCGACCATGGCATCGCCGACGAGACGCTGACCGAGGGGGTCGACGAGGCCGCCGCCGAGCTGGCCGAGCTCGAGCGGTTGGGCGTCTCGCTCGACCGAGCGACCGACGAGCTGCTCGCCGACGGCATCGCCAAGTTCGTCGCCCCCTACCGCAAGCTGCTCGACGTGGTCGCCCAGCGCTCGCGCGAGTTGGCCGGCCGGAGCCGCTGATGCGCCTGCGCCTGCCGATCGAGCTGCAGCGCGCCGACGAGGCGGCGGTCGCCGCGTGGCGCGCCGCGCGGGGAACCGAGCGGCTCTTCGCCCGCGACCCCACGCTCTGGACCGGCGCCGACGAGCACCGCTGGCTCGGTTGGCTCGACGCGCCGGAAGCGAGCCTGGCGCGCCTCGAGCTCTGGGCGGCGCTCGCCGAGGACGCGCGCTCGGGCGCGTTCGACGACGTGCTGCTGCTCGGCATGGGGGGCTCGAGCCTGGGCGCCGAAGTGCTGCGCGCCCTGCTCGGCCGCGCTCCGGGGCACCCCGAGCTCCACGTCCTCGATTCGACCGACCCCGATCAGATCCGCGCGATCGAGCGGCGCATCGACCCGGCGCGGACGCTCGTGGTCGTCGCCTCGAAGTCGGGTTCGACGCTCGAGCCGAGCCTGCTCGCCGCGCGCTTCCTGGAGGTCGTCGGCGAAGCGCTCGGCGCGCGCGCCGGCGAGCGCTTCGTCGCGATCACCGACCCTGGCTCCAAGCTCGAGGCCGAGGCGCGCGCGCGCGGCTTCCGCCGCCTGGTCACCGGCGAGCCGACGGTCGGCGGGCGCTTCTCGGTGCTCTCCCCCTTCGGCATGGTGCCGGCGGCGCTGCTGGGGATCGACGTCGGGGAGCTGCTCGACGCCGCGCTGATCGCGGCAATCGAGTGCCGCCGCCCCGAGCCGAACGAGAACCGCGCGGTGCGGCTGGGCCTGCTGCTCGCGACCGCGGCGCGCGCCGGCATCGACAAGCTGACACTGGTCGCGGCGCCCGAGCTGGCTCCGCTCGGCGGCTGGCTCGAGCAGCTGATCGCCGAGTCGACCGGCAAGAGCGGACACGCCATCTTGCCGATCGCCGGCGAGCCGCTGGGCGAGCCGCGCGTGTACGGCGACGACCGGCTGTTCGTCGCCCTGCGCTTCCGCGGCGAGCTCGGCGAGCGCGACGAGGCGGCGCTCGGCGCGCTCGCCGCCGAGCGGCGGCCGATCGTCGAGATCGACCTCGAACGGCGCGAGGAGATCGGCGCGCAGATGTACAAGTGGGAGGTGGCGACCGCGGTCGCGGGAGCGCGGCTCGGCGTCAACCCGTTCGACCAGCCCGACGTCGAGGCGGCCAAGGTCGAGGCGCGCAAGCTCACGGCGGCGATCGAGGCGAGCGGCGCGCTGCCGGACGAGACGCCGGTCGCCGAGGCGGCGGGCCTCGCCTTCTTCGCCGACCCCTCGCTCGCCGCCGAGCTCGGGAGCGGCGCGTCGGCCGCCGACGTGCTCGCCGCCCACCTCGGCCGGCTCGGTCCGGGCGACTACTTCGCGGCGCTCGCTTTCCTCGAGATGTCGGAGGCGACCGCGGCGCCGCTCGAGCGGCTCCGCCACCGGGTCCGCGACCGCGCGAGGGTCGCGACGTCGCTCGGCTTCGGCCCCCGCTATCTGCACTCGACCGGCCAGGCGCACAAGGGGGGCCCCGCCTCCGGCCTCTTCCTCCTGGTGACCGCCGACCCGCAGGGGGACCTGGCCGTGCCCGGGCAGCGGTTGACCTTCGGCCAGGTCATCGCCGCGCAGGCGCGCGGCGACTTCGAGGTGCTGCGCGCCCGCGGCCGGCGCTGCCTGCGCGTGCATCTTTCGGGCGGCGACCCGGCCGCCGCCCTCGAGCGCCTCGACGCCGAGGTCGCCCGCGCCCTCGCCCGCCCCTGAGCG
>WYBK01000227.1 GCA_011525905.1 Acidobacteriota bacterium | reverse complement strand
GTCGACCGCGATCGTCCGCGCCCGCTCCTGCGAGTAGCGGAAGCGGTTGGGCAGCAGCCAGAGGTTGCCGTCGAAGACCACGCCGACCACCTCGCCGGCGCCGGTCACCACCGGGCCGCCCGAGCTCCCCATGCCGATGTCGAGCGTCGAGGCGAAGTCGATCGGCAGCAGCGGGTCGAGCCGCGCGCGCGCGGCGACCAGGCGCGGTGCCGGCTCGAACGGCGGGCGGCCGCCGTGCGCCGCGGCCCGCTCGAAGAGACCCTCGAGCCGGGTCGCGAAGGGGAGCTCGCGCCCTCCTTCGGAGTAGCCGGCGGCGATTCCGAAGCCGAGGCGCAGCGTCCAGGTCCCTTCCGGATAGTCCGGACCGGCCCCCAGCTCGCGCCGCAGCCGGACGAGCCGCGCGCCGGCATCGGCCTCGACGGCGGCGACCTGCCGCTCCCAGCGCTCGCGCAGCGCGCGCGCCTCCGGCTCGAACCGGGAGAGCAGGTCGAGCAGCGGGTCGTCCTCGGCGACCAGCGCCGCGCGGCCGCCGGCGACGAGCGCGCGCCGGTAGGCGGGGTCCGCCAGCCGCGTGCCGGCGACCGCGCGTTGGGCGACCTGCTCGGGCGAGCGCTCGGCGAACAGCCCGCGAACCACCGGGTGGATCGGCCCGAGCTGGTGCGCCGCGACGCGCAGCGCCTGGCCGAGCCGGAGCGCCTCGTAGGCGGGATCGACCGCGCGCTCGGCCTCGAGCTCGGCCAGGAGCCCCGGCAGCGCGGCGTCGCGATACTCGCGCAGCCGCTCGCCGCTCGGCCGCTCGCGCTCCGCCGCCAGCCGCAGCAGGGCGCGCCCCCAGCCGGCGAGGTCGCCGGCCGCGCCCAGGCCGCGCTCGACCGCGAGCAGGCGGGGGTGGATCTCGCGCGCCCGCGCGAGCGCCGCCTCGATCTCGCGCCAAGGATCGGCCTGCCCGCTCCCGCGGGCGGCGGCGAAGGCCCGCCGCAGCACCTCCTCCTCCGAGCGCACCGCGGCCATCCGTTCCGGATCGAGCAGGCCGGCGAGGTAGCCGGAGATCGCCTTGATCGAATTGTCGACGTTGAACAGGTCGCGCTCGCGGCGCGCCGCCCCCATCACGCTGGTCGGCGCGAAGGTGGCGAGCGTGGCGCGCGTGCCGGCGAGCCCCTGGAGCACCAGCGGGTAGACGCCGTCGCGCAGCCATTCGAGCTGCGCGACCGTCGAGCGGCGCGCGGTCGGGCCGGGGTGGCCGGCGGTGAGCAGCACCTCGCCCTGCCGGGGGCCGCGACGGGCGAGGGGGAGGTGGGCCGTGGGCGCGAAGGGCCGCCCCGCCTCGTCGTAGGCGCGCAGTAGCGCGAAGTCGAGCCAGTAGCGCGGATACTCGAAGTTGTCGGCATCGCCGCCGAACAGCGCCAGCCGGCGCTCCGGCGCGTAGACGAGGCGCAGATCGGTCAGTCGGCGGTAGCGGTAGAGGTCGTGCTCGGCGCCCGAGTCGAGCTCGATCACGTCGCAGCGCACCGCCGCCGCCGCGGCGCACTCCGCCTCGATCGCCGCCATCGCCGCGTAGCGCGCCTGCGCCGCCGCGGCGGCCGACTCGGCGCGCGCCGCCGCGGCGCGCACCCGCGCGCCGACCCGCTCGATGTCGATCAGCAGCAACGCCTCGGCCCCCGGGCAACGGCGCTCGTCGCTCCGCCCGGCGGCCAGGAAGCCCGACTCCGCCGGATCGAAGCCGGGGCGCGCCAGCGCGCTCAGGCAACCCGAGACGACGTGCTGCGCGGTCAGCACCAGCCCTTCGGCGGAGACGAAGGCGCCGGTGCCGCCGCCCCGCATCTTGAGCGTCGCGGCGCGCAGCCGGTCGATCAGCTCGGCGCTCGGGCGCAAGCCGTGCGCCGCCTCGAAGCGTTCGAACGGGAAGCGGTCGGGCAGCCACATCCCCTCGTCGGCGGCCGCCGGCAGCGCCGCGCCGACCAGCGCCAGCGCGGCCAGGGCGAACGCGCGCGCGCAGGGGCAGGGGCGGACTCGTCGCCGGGCGAGGGGAGCCATGAAGCCCGGAATGCTACCGCCTCCGGCTCAGGCCGCCGGACCGCCGGCCGGAGCGGGGGCGCTCGCCGGCTCCGCCCGTTCCGGGGGGTGGAGCCCGGCGGCGACCGCGAGCGTGCCCAGCGCGAGCACGCCCGAGATCCAGAAGGGCGACGCCGGGCCGAGCAGCTGGAAGGCCGCGCCCGCCCAGAGTGGCCCGGCCAGCCGCGCCACGCCGCCGTAGGCCTGTTGGACGCCCATCGTCGCGCCCAGCTCGTGACGCGCCGCGAAACGCGAGACGAGCGACGTGGTGGCCGGGAAGAGCAGGGCCGTGCCGACTGGCACCAGGACGAGAATCAGGACGAAGGCCGGCGTGGAGCCGGCGAGCGGCATGGCGCCGAAGCCGACCACCAGCGACCAGAGCCCGGCGCGCATCGCGCCGAGCTCGCCCAGCCGCCGCACGGCGGGACCGAGGATCAGGCTGCGCATGACCAGCGAGACCGTGCCGACGAAGGTGTAGAGGTAGCCGATGGTCTTCTCGGTGAAGGCGAAGCGCTCTTGCAGGTAGAGCGCGAGGATGCCGTTCATCGCCATGAAGGCCATCATCGGCACGGCATAGACCCAGATCAGCCGCGCGACCGGGCGAGCCGGATGGAGCGCCACCTCGACCATCTGGCGGCGCAGGCTCGCGCGCTTCTTGGTGGCGGCGTCGGCGCGCTCCTCGTGCGAGGTCGATTCGGGGAGCCAGCGCCAGGCGAAAGCGAGGTTCAGCGCGCAGAGGCCGGCGGCGACCAGGCCGGGCGCCGCCGGCCCGAGCGTCGAGGCGAGCGAGCCGATCGCCGGGCCGATCATCACCCCGGCCGAGGTCGCCGCGGTGATCCAGCCGAGCGCCTTGGCGCGCTCCTCCGGCACCACCGCGTCGCCTACGTAGGCCTGCACGACGCCGGTCGTCGCGCCCCCGGCCCCCTGCACGAGGCGCGAGAGGAAGAGGATGCCGAGCGTCTGCACCGAGGAAAGGTGCCCCATCGCGAAGTCGGAGCAGGCGAAGGCGAAGAGCAGGTGCGCGGCGACCGAGATCGCCAGCCCCAGCATCAGCATCGGCCGGCGGCCCATGCGATCGGAGAAGCGTCCCCAGATCGGCGAGGTCGCCAGCTGCGCGACCGCGAAGGCGGAGACCATGGCGCCGACCAGGAAGGCCGAGGCGCCGAGGCGGGTCGCGTAGAACGGCAGCAGCGGCAGGACGATCAGGAAGCCGACCATGTCGACGAAGACCGTCGCCATGAGCGCCCAGAGGCGCGCGAGCGAGACCCGTTCCGGAGACATCGCCCGCTTAGCGCTCCCGCTCCCGGCCGAGCAGCAGGAAGGCCGCCGCCGAGAGCGCGGTCAAGATCACGCCGTAGACGGCCGCGAGACCGGTCTCCTGCAGGCGCAGCGACGAGAGGATCTCGATCGAGATCGGGCGGGTGTCGAACGTGTAGAGCACGATGGAGAGGACGAAGTCGCCGAAGGCGGCGAGGAACGCGAGCATCGCGCCGGCCGCGAGCGCCGGCCTGAGCACCGGCACTGTTACGCGCCAGAGCGTGCGAAGTTTGGAGGCCCCGAGCGAGCGCGCCGCCTCCTCGAGCCCCGGATCGAGCTGCGCCAGGCCCGCGAGCGTCGCCCGTCCGGTCGAGGGGAGGCAGCGGATCAGATAGGCGAGCGGCAGCAGCGCGGCCGTCCCGACCAGCAAGAAGCGTCCCTGCCAGGGGCGATCGACGCTCCAGGTGGTCGCCAGCGCCACCGCGAAGGCGGTCGCCGGCACCGCCCAGGGGAGGCCGATCAGCAGCTCGGCTGCCCGCCCCGCGCGGTCGCGCCGCGCCGCCGTGCGCGCCGCGACGAAACCGAGGACGAGAGCGCCCACGGTCGCCGCGACCGCCATCCAGAGCGAGTTGCCGACCGGCACGAGCGCGCCGGCGCCGCGGCCCAGTTGGCCCCAGTTGGCGAGACCGAGGACCGGCGGCAGCAGCTCCGTCGTCCAAGTCGCGCGCGGCACGAGCGACATCAGCAGGAGCGTCAGGTGCGGCGCCAGCAGCGCGAGCGCGAGCAACCACCCCGCGGCGCCGAGCGCCCAGGCGGCGAGCCGGCTGCGGCTCGCCCGGCGCGCGGGCGGCACGCCCCGCTGGCGCGCGGGCGCCGCGCCCGACTCGAGCCGGCGCGCGACCAGGAGTCCCGCGACGGCGAGCAGCGTCAGCACCGCGGTCTCGACCTCCGCGAGATCGACGTCGCCGTTCTGCTTCGAGGCGAGGATCTGGGTCGTCATCACCCGGTAGCTGCCGCCGAACAGGTAGGGCGCCGAGAAAGAGCCGAGCGCGGTCAGGAAGGTGAGCACCGCCGCCGCGGCGAGCGCCGGCCGGAGCGCCGGGAGCGTGACCCGGAAGAACCGCCGGACCGGACCGGCGCCGAGCGCAGCGGCGGCCTCCAGCAGCGCGCCGTCGAAGCGCGCCAGCGCCGCGCGGGTGAACAGGTAGAAGTAGACGTACATCGAGTAGGCGTGGACGACCAGGATCGCGCCCTGCCCCGACAACCGCCAGGGCGCGCCCGCGAGGCCGAGCGCGCGGGCGACCAGCCGCGTGCCGACGCCGCTCTCTCCCCAGAGGTAGAGGAAGGCGATGACGCCGACCAGCGGCGGCAGCGCCACGGGGAGCGCGACGAGCTCGCCCAGCCACTTGCGCCCGGGGAACTCGGCGCGCGCGAACAGGAAGGCGAGCGGTACGCCGACCACCGCCGCGAGCGCGACCGTCGCGGTCGAGATCCAGAGGCTGCGACCGAGCGCCGTCCACTCGTCCGCGCGCCGCGCGAACTCCGCGAAAGCGGCGCCGAAGCCCGCCGGCGAGGCGAGCGCCGCGGCGAAGGTGACCGCGAGCGGGTAGCCGATCAGCCAGGCGAGCAGCGCGACCACGGCCCAGCGGCCGAGCGAGGGGAATCGGCTCACGCGTCGCCCCCGGCCGGGAAGAGGCGGGGCGCGGCGCCCCGCCGCAGGCCGACCCGGACGCCGGTCCCCGGCGCCGGCGCATCCCCGTCGGTCGCCACCTCGAGCTCGCCGCCGCGGGTCGCGACGCGCACGAGCGTCGTCGCACCCGCGAAGCGCGCGCCGGCGACCTCGCCGGCGACCGCCTCGGCGGCGCCCTCCGGCAGCAGCGCGAGCTGCTCGGGGCGGAACATCGCCTCGGCGGCGGCGCCCGGCGCGACGCCCGTGGCCGCCGCCAGCTCGAGCTCGCCGCCGGGCACCTCGCCGCGGACCCGCGCCCGCCCCCCCCCGACCGCCAGGACCTCGACCGGCACGAAGCTCGCCCGGCCGACGAAGCCGGCGACGAAGCGGGTGGCGGGCGCCCGGTAGAGCTCGGCCGGCGGCGCCACCTGCTCGAGGTGGCCGCGATTCAGCAACGCGACCCGAGCGCCGAGCTCGAAGGCCTCTTCCTGCTCGTGGGTGACGAGCAGCGTCGTGATGCCGACCGCGCCGAGCGTCGCCGCCAGCTCGCGCCGTGTGCGCTCGCGCAGCGCCGGGTCGAGGTTCGAGAGCGGCTCGTCGAGCAGCAGCACGCGCGGCTCCGGGGCGAGCGCGCGCGCCACCGCCACGCGCTGCTGCTGGCCGCCGGAGATCTCGGCGACCTTGCGCCGCTCGAAGCCGGCGAGGTCGACGCGCGCGAGCGCCGCGGCGACGCGGCCGGCGACTTCCGCTCTCGGCAAGCGCCGCGTCTCGAGGCCGAAGGCGACGTTCTCGCCGACCGAAAGGTGCGGGAAGAGCGCGTAGTGCTGGAAGACCATGCCGAAGCCGCGCCTCTCCGGCGGCAGCGGATCGATCCGGTCGGCGCCCAGGTGGATCTCGCCCGCGTCGGCGCGCTCGAAGCCGGCGACGATGCGCAAGAGGGTCGTCTTGCCGCTCCCCGAGGGACCGAGCAGCGCCAGCACCTCGCCGGCGCCGACGTCGAGCGAGAGGCCGTCGAGGATCGTCGCCGCGCCGAAGCGCTTGGCGATCCCCCGGAGGCGCAGGTCGGTCAACCGCCCCCCGCCGGGGCGCCACGCCCGCGCACCGTGCGGTCCCACTGGCCCATCCACTCCTGCGCCTTCGACGCCGCCAATCCCTCGTCATAGTCGGCTGGCACCATGCGCGCGAGGACATCGCGCGCCCAGTCGGGGAGCGTCTCGGGCGGCAGGTCGGTGCGCGCCGGGATCCGGAAGGCGCGTTCGGCGGCCAGACGCAGGGCGTCGGCCGAACCGGCGAACTCGACGAACGCGACCGCCGCGGCGCGGTGCGGCGCCCCTTCGATCAGGGCGATCGAGTCGTCGATCACCGGCGTGCCCGACGCCGCGAAGCGGTAGCCGAGCGGGGACCCTTGCGCGCGCTGCAGCAGGATGTCGGTCAGCTCCCAGGCGGTCACGACGCCCTCGCCACGCACCAGCTTCTCGAAGAGCAGCGCCGGGTTGGCGACGTACTCCTTGGTCGCCGCGTCGAGCCGTCCGAGCCAGGTCCAGCCGGCGTCGAGGCCGCCGGTCGTCTCGAGCGAGCGGGCGAGCTGGTAGGAGAAGAGCGTGCGCATGACCCCCGAAGCGATCGGGTCCCGGATCAGCACCCGGCCCCGGAAGCGCTCGGCGAAGAGGTCGTCCCAATCGGCTGGCACCTGGTCCGCAGGCACCAGCTTCTCCTGGTAGACGAGCACCGGGAGGGTGCGGAAGGTGCCGAAGTAGAGGTCCCCTTCGGCCTGGCTCGCCTTCGGAATCGCGTCCGCCCACGAGGGGCGGTAGGGAGCGAGCAGTCCCTCGGCTGCCGCCCGCGCGAAGATCGCGTCGGGGCCGCCGAACCAGACGTCGCCTTGCGGGTTCGCCTGCTCCGAGCGCACCCGGTCGTAGACCTCCTGCGAGCCCATGTCGAGGAAGCGCAGGTCGATCGACGGGTTCGCCCGCTCGAACTCGGCCTCGAAGAGCAGCATCAGGTCGCGCCCGTGCGGCGTGTAGACCAGCAGCGGCGTGCGCCCGTTCCCGCCGCAGCCGGCGAGGGGGAGGGAGAGGAGAGACGTGAGGAGCAGTGCTCGCGGTTTCATGATCGGAGATCCGCGCGGCCGAGACCCGAGGCCGCCCGGGGGCCGCCATTCTGCCTCAGACGCGCGGACCGCGCTCTCGGGGTCGCCCGCGAACGGAGGGCCGCCGCCGGCGTCGCCCGGACTCCGTCGCCACTCGAGCGGTGCGGCGCCCGGCTTCGCGCTCCCTTCAGCCCCGCGCGCGCTGCAGCTCCTGCGCGATCCGTTCGGCTTCGCGCCAGACGCGCATCAGGTTGCCGCCGAGGATCTTGGTGACGTCTTCGTCGCGGTAGCCGCGGCGCAGGAGCTCGGCGACCAGGTTGGGGTAGTCGGCGACGCTCTTCAGGCCCACGGGAAGCGAGTCGCCGACGCCGTCGAAGTCGGAGCCCAGGCCGACGTGGTCGACGCCGACGAGCTTCACCACGTGATCGACGTGGTCGGCGACGTCGGCCACCGTCGCGAAGATCGGCGGGTGCTCCCGGCGCCAGGACTCCTGGAACGCGACGGTCCGCGGATCCTCCCAACCGAGGTCGCCGTGCTCCTTGCGGAACGCCTCGGCCGCCTGCCACTCGGCGAGGCTCGCGGCGTTGGCGTCGGCGCGCAGGAAGCCCGAGCCGAAGTTGATCTGGATCACGCCCCCCTTCTCGGCGAGCTTCACGATGCGCGCGTCGTCCAGGTTGCGCTCGAAGCCGGGGGTGAAATGGCGCGCCGAGGAGTGCGAGGCGATCGGCGGCGCCTTCGTGACCGCGATCGCCTGGTCGAAGGCCTCGTCGGAGACGTGCGAGAGGTCGACCAGGATGCCGAGCCGGTTCATCTCGGCGACCACCTCGCGGCCGAAGGGGGAAAGGCCGTGCCAGGTGCGCTTCTCCGCGGCGACGTAGGAGGAGTCGCAGATCAAGTTGTCCTCGGAGTGGGTCAGCGTCACGTAGCGGACGCCGCGCGCCGCGAAATGCGCGAGGTTCGCGAGGTCGTCCTCGATCGCGGCGCCGTTCTCGATCCCCATCGCGAGGGCGACCTTGCCGGCGCGCGAGGCCGCCTCGGCGGCGTCGGGGGTCGCGGCGAGCGCGAACCCCTCCGGCGCGCGGCCGGCGAGCGCCTCGACCCGGTCGATCAGCCGGTCGGCGAGCGCCTTGGCGCCCCCCTCCCGCTGCGCCGAGGCGGGGACATAGATCGACATCCAGACGACGTCCAGGCCTCCCTGGCGCGCCCGCTCGAGGTCGAAGTCCCCCTTGGCCGTCCGCTTCGTGACGTCCTCCCAGCCCTCCTCGAGCCGGTAGGGGACGTCGATGTGGGTATCGACGAGGAGCGAGCGCTCGGTGAGCGCGCGGGCGCGGGCGAGCAGCGCCTCGTCGGGCGGCGTCCAGCCGCCCTCGGCGGCGAGGGCGGCGGCCGTCGCGAGGGCGGCGAGGAGCGCGGTGGCGGCGAGGGGGGCGGTCGGCTTCATGGCGTCTCCTCGGGTCCGGCGAGAGCGAGCAGATTGGCGAAGAGGCGAAAGGCGCCCGGGACTCCCGCCGGCAGCTGCCGGAAGAGGGCGAGCCCGGTGTAGACGTAGTGGCCGCGGCCGAGCGGTGCGACGAGCAGAGCACCGCGCTGCGCCGGCTGCCCGGGGTCCTCGAGCTCGAGCAGCGGCCGGTAGGCGGCATCGAAGGTCGCCGGCATGTAGAGCGAGCGCTCCTGCACCCACCCCTGCCAGTCCTCGGGCCCGATCGCGTTGGGCCTCGTGAAGACCGGATCCTCCGGCGCGAGCAGCCGGACGGGGCTCGCCTCGTCGGTCACCCGGCCGTGTGGCCGCGCGATCTCGAGCGGGAAGGGGGCGTAGCCCCCCTCGACGAAGGGGTACTGCTGGTACTGGACGAGCACCAGGCCGCCCGCCCGCGCGAAATCGAGCAGGCGGGCATTGGCGGCGGCGAGCGCGGCGTCGGTCTCGTAGGCGCGCGAGCCGACGACGATCGCGCCGAAGCGCGAGAGGTCGGCTTCGGCGATCTCGCGGCCGGACAGCAGCGTCACTTCGAGCCCCGCCTCGGCGAGCGCCGCCGGGACCTGGTCCGACGCTCCGGGCAGGTAGCCGATCGCGCCGACTGCTGGCCAGACGAGGTCCATCGGCACGACCTCGACGGTCGCCGCGACCGGCAGCGGCGTCGGCCGGACGTGGGGGTACTCGATCACCGGCAGCGCGCGCTCGACCTCGCGCCCGTCGGCGAGCCGCGCGACGAAGCGTGTCGCCGTGCGGCGGCCGGCCGGGCCGGGACAGGCGCGCACCCGGCGCTCGAAGCGCGCGCTCTCGCCGGGCGCGAGCTCGAAGGGTGCCGGGTCGAGCAGCTGCGCCCGGCAGTCGCTCCGGCTCTCGAGGAGGCCCGCGACCGGCGTGGCGGCGTTCGAGTGGAGCTCGACCGACAGCGTCTCGGCCGGCTCGGCGGCGCTCACGATGGCGAGCGGCTTGGCCACCCGGACCTCGACCGGCGGCACGATCCGCAGCGGCCGGCGGACCTCGCCGAGCGCCTGGTCGACGCGGCGGTGGACCACCTCGCGCGCCACTTCGATCACGGTCTCCGCCCGGCCATCCCGGCCCGGCCGGACCAGGCGAAAGCGAACGGTCAGGGGTGGAGGGCCGAACGATTCGCCGCGCACGCTCTCGGCGGCTCCGCTCCAATCGTAGAGGTCCCCTCGGCGCGGACCGACGAGGAAGTAGGGCTCCGTCGGTGGCGCGCCCGCGGGGATTCCCAGCGAGGTGGTCCAGATCCAGAGGCCGCCGTCGCCCGGGACCCCGGGCGCCTCGTCATCGGCTGCGGCAGCCATCGTGCGCTCTTCGCCGGCCGCGCCCAGCAGGACCGGCGGGTCGCTGCGCAGCGGCCCCTCGCCCGCGTTCCAGACTCTCGCGGTGACGGCCACTGCCTCGCCGGCCACCAACGCCTCGCGGTCGGCTTCGGCATCGAGCGCCACGCTCCAGGCCGCGAGCAGCCCCTCGTCCGCGAGGCGCAGCTTCTCGCGCACGAGGTCGCGGACGACGAGCCGGCGCGGATCGGCCGGTTCGGAGACCGCTGGTCGAGCGTCGATCGTCGCAACGATCGCGGCGAGCCCCTGGCGGATCTCGAGGAGCGGCTCCGCCGCGTCGGCGAGCGACGCGGGGGCGAGCCTAGCGCGCGCGGCGCTCGCCGTCGCCTCGACTCGGGCGAGCGCGTCGGCCATCTCGTCGCGCAGGCTCCCCTCGGGGAGCAGCGCCGCGATCGCGGCGAGGCGGGTGTCGACGCCTGCGAAGAGGTCGTCCGGCGTCGCGGCCGGCCCCTGCTCGCGGATGTAGCGCCCCTCCCGGCCGCCGAGGTCGAGCGGGCGCCCCATGTCCTGCGAACGGTGCTGGCTGCGCGAGAGCGCGGCGAGCTGCACCAGGCTGTGCCCGGAGAAGGGATCGATCGCCCCCATCGGGTGGATCGCCGTCGCGGCCTCGGGGCGCCACCAGGAGGAGCGGAAGAGCGAGGTCACTGGCCAGGCGGGGCCGAGGTCGGGCCGGTAGTCCGGGTCGCCGGCCCAGCGCGCGACTTCGTGCGCGATCTTGCCCGCGGCCTGGTGCTGGCCATGGCCGCCCGAGCCGTCGTCGCCGAAGACCGAGAGGATCACCTGGGGCCGGAAGCGGCGGACGATGCTCACGGCGTCGGCGAGCAGCACCTCCTGCGGCCAGCGCGCGAGGGTCTCCTCGAGCGAGCGGGTGTAGCCGAAGTCGAAGGCGCGGGTGAAGTACTGACGCCCACCGTCGACCGCGCGGGCGGCCAGCAGCTCGTGGGTGCGCACGATGCCCAGCGCCTCGCCGAGCTCCTCGCCGATCAGGTTCTGTCCCCCCTCGCCGCGCGACAGCGACAGGTAGGCCGCCTCGCCGCCCAGGCCGCGGCCGACGAGCGTCAGCGCGGTCGTGTCCTCGTCGTCGGGGTGGGCGCCGACGACCAGCAGCCGGCGGTGGGTCGCGAGGGCGGCCAGCGCCCGGTCGACCACAGCGATGCCGCCGGTGCCGGCCGGCTCGAGCGGATCGGGCGGGACTCGCGCGCCCGGCGCGGCGGTCGCGGCGAGCGCGAAGAGGACGGCGAGCGCGGGCAGCGCGGAGCGGCGGCTGGGCATGGCGGGCGGCATTCTAGACCCGGGCGATATGCTCACGCGGCCATGTCCTCGACCGACACCGCCGCCGCCCTCGCCCTCGACGCCTTCCGTCGCTGGGGGCACCTCGAGGCGGCGATCGATCCGCTCGGCCGCCTGCCGAAAGTCGCCCACCCCGAGCTCGCCGAGCACTCGGGACCGGAGGCCGAGCGCGCCCGGGAGATCTACTGTGGGCCGCTCGCCGTCGAGTTCATGCACCTGCCCGACCCGGAGCGGCGCCGCTGGGTGGCCGAGCGGATGGAGCGGAGGCCGCGGCCGATCGACCGGCGCCGCCTGCTCGACCAGATCCTGCGCGCCGAGCTGTTCGAGCAGGCGATCCAGGCTCGCTACCTCGGCTACAAGCGCTTCTCGATCGAGGGAGTCGCGGCTCTCGTGCCGCTGCTCGTCTCGCTGCTCGAGACCGCGGCCGAGCGCGGGGCCGAGCAGGCGATGCTGGCGATGAGCCACCGCGGGCGGTTGAACGTCATGGCCCACGTCGTCGGGCGCGAGCCCGTCGAGATCTTCGCCGGCTTCGAGGAGGTCGATCCCAAGGCGAGCCTGGGCAGCGGCGACGTCAAGTACCACCTCGGGGCGACCGGCACGATGGCGACGCCCTCGGGGCGCGAGCTGCGCATCCACTTGAACTCCAACCCGAGCCACCTCGAGGCGGTCGGCCCGGTGGCGATGGGGCGGGTGCGCGCCAAGCTCACCCGGCTGGGAGACCCGCGCGGCGAGAAGGTCCTGCTGATCGTGATGCACGGCGACTCGGCCTTCGCCGGCCAGGGGATCACCGCCGAGACGCTCAACTTCGCCGAGCTTCCCGGCTTCTCGATCGGCGGCACCATCCACGTCGTGGTCAACAACCTGATCGGCTTCACCACCGAGCCCGACGCCTACGGCTCGACTCGCTACGCGACCGACGTCGCCAAGCGGCTGCCGATCCCGATCCTCCACGTCAACGCCGAGGAGCCGGACGCCGTGGTGCGCGCCGGGCGGATCGCCATCGACTACCGTGACGCCTTCGCGAGCGACGTGGTCGTCGACCTGGTCGGTTACCGGCGCTACGGCCACAGCGAGGTCGACGATCCGACGGTCACCCAGCCCCGGCTCTACGAGAAGATCCGCGCTCTGCCGCCGCTGCACGTCGCCTACGGCGCGCGCTTGGGCGTCTCCGGCGAGCAGATCGCCGCGCTCGAGGAGCGGGTGCGCGCGGAGCTCTCCGAGGCGCAGCGGCGCGCCCAGCAGCTGACCAAGGCGCCGGTGCTGCGCCGGCTGCCCGGCTACTGGGACTCCTTCCGCGGCGGCCCCTACGACCCGGCGCTCGAGGTCGACACCGGCCTCGCGGCGCCGGAGATCGCCCGGCTCACCGAAGGGCTGACCCGCGTGCCGGAGGGCTTCCGCCTCCACCCCAAGGTCGAGCGGCTGCTCGACGAGCGGCGGCGGATGGGCGCCGGCGAGAAGCCGGTCGACTACGGCATGGCCGAGGCGCTCGCCTTCGCCTCGCTGGTCGACGCCGGCATTCCCGTGCGGCTCGCCGGCCAGGACTCGCGCCGCGGCACCTTCAACCACCGCCACGCCGTGCTGATCGACCACGAGAGCGAGGCCGAGCTCGTGCCGCTCGCCGAGATGGCGCGCGAGGGGGCTTTCTTCGAGGCCTACGACACGCCGCTCTCCGAAGCCGCGGCGATGGCCTTCGAGTACGGCTTCTCACGGGACTATCCCGAGGCGCTGGTCCTCTGGGAGGCGCAGTTCGGCGACTTCGTCAACGGCGCCCAGATCGTCATCGACCAGTTCCTGGCTGCCGCCGAGGACAAGTGGTTCCTGCTCTCCGGCCTCGTCCTGCTGCTGCCGCACGGCTT
This sequence comes from Acidobacteriota bacterium, assembly GCA_011525905.1. Taxonomy (GTDB): domain Bacteria; phylum Acidobacteriota; class Thermoanaerobaculia; order Multivoradales; family JAGPDF01; genus JACTMI01. The sequence continues at coordinate 620 of WYBK01000227.1, read as the reverse complement.
CGAAGGGCAGGGGCCGGAGCACTCGAGCGCGCGCGTCGAGCGCTTCCTGCAGCTCGCCGCCGAGGACAACTTCCAGGTCTGCCAGCCCTCGACCGCCGCGCAGTACTTCCACCTGCTGCGCCGCCAGGCGCTGCGCGCCTGGCGCAAGCCCCTGGTCGTCTTCACGCCCAAGTCGATGCTGCGCCACCCCGACGCCGCCTCGCCGCTCGAGCGCTTCGCCAAGGCGCGCTTCGAGGGGATCCTGCCCGACCGCGAGGTCACGGACGCACGCCGGATCCTGCTCGGCAGCGGCAAGATCCTGCACGAGCTCGCCGCCGAGCGGCGCAAGCGGCAGGCGACCGACGTCGCCATCGTCGGCCTCGAGCAGCTCTACCCCTTCCCGGAGCGCGAGCTCGAGGCCGAGCTCGCCCGCCACCCGGCGGCGCGCGAGCTGATCTGGGTGCAGGAGGAACCGGGCAACATGGGCGCCTTCGCCTACGTCGACCCGCTGCTCGAGCGGATCGCCAAGGGGCGCGCGGTCCGTTCGGTCAAGCGCTCGGCCTCGGCCTCGCCCGCCACCGGCTCCGGCAAGGCCCACGCCCTCGAGCAGAAGACCCTCCTCCAGCTCGCCTTCGCCTGAG